>JBDSKZ010000011.1:0-46489 GCA_039916625.1 Pedococcus sp. | reverse complement strand
CTCGACATCACGAAGGGCACGGTGAGGACGGGGATGCTCAGCACCCTGAGGGCACGGACAGCACGCGACACGGGGACGCTCCAGGGGGATGGCGCCCCAGGGTCAGGGGCGCGGGCGAGTCGACGGTGCCGGTCCTGGGAGTCGCTCCCCGGACAGGCGACACCTTTGTCCCACCGGTGCACACCCGTCACCACCGCTTCCCGCGAACTACAACCATGGAGTTCGTCCACGCCTCCCCCGTCCAGTCGATGTGGCAGGGGGTGCCCGCCCCCGACGGCCCGTCGTCGGACCGGCCCGCATGTGCGCCCGACACGCGGGATCGGCACAACGGTGGGCAGGGACCACTCACGAGCTGTGGAGGTCGCCGACTAGAGTTCCCGCTATGGACAAAGTCGTCTCCTCTGCAGCCGCGGCCATCGACGGAATCGTCGACGGCTCCTCCCTGTCGGTGGGTGGTTTCGGACTCTGCGGGGTCCCGAGCGTGCTCATCGGCGCCATCCATGACACGGGGGTGGGCGATCTCGAGGCCATCTCCAACAACTGCGGCGTGGACGAGTGGGGTCTGGGGATCCTGCTGCGCGACAAGCGGATCCGTCGCATGGTCTCCTCCTACGTCGGGGAGAACAAGGAGTTCGCGCGCCAGTACCTCTCCGGCGAGCTCGAGGTCGAGCTCACGCCGCAGGGCACCCTCGCCGAGCGCCTGCGCGCCGGCGGCTCGGGTATTCCGGCGTTCTACACCGTGACCGGTGCCGGCACCCAGGTCGCCGAGGGTGGCCTGCCCTGGCGGTATGCCGCCGACGGCTCGGTCGCGAAGGCCTCACCGCCCAAGGAGAGCAAGGTGTTCGAGGTCGAGGGCGAGGACAAGGAGTTCATCCTGGAGCGCGCGATCGTCGCCGACTTCGGGCTGGTCCGCGCCTGGAAGGGCGACCGTCACGGCAACCTGGTCTTCCGCAAGAGCTCGCGCAACTTCAACCCCCTCGCCGCGATGGCCGGGCGCGTCACGATCGCCGAGGTCGAGGAGCTGGTCGAGCCCGGCGAGCTCGACCCCGACCAGGTCCACCTGCCCGGCATCTACGTGCACCGTGTGCTGGCGCTGACGGCCGAGCAGGCCGCCGACAAGAAGATCGAGCGGCGCACGACCCGCCCCCGCACCGAGGCCGACGCCACCACGACCCAGAGCCAGGAGGCCTGAGATGGCACTGTCCCGCGAGCAGATGGCGGCCCGCGCCGCGCAGGAGCTGTCCGACGGCTCCTACGTCAACCTGGGCATCGGGTTGCCGACCCTGGTTCCCAACTACGTCCCTGACGACGTCGAGATCGTCCTGCAGTCCGAGAACGGCATCCTGGGCGTCGGCGCCTACCCGTTCGAGGGCGAGGAGGACCCCGACCTCATCAATGCCGGCAAGGAGACCGTCACGCTGCGTCGCGGGGCGTCGTTCTTCGACTCGGCCACCAGCTTCGGCATGATCCGCGGCGGCAAGGTCGACGCGGCCATCCTCGGCGCCATGCAGGTCTCCGCCAAGGGGGACATCGCCAACTGGATGATCCCCGGCAAGATGGTCAAGGGCATGGGCGGGGCGATGGACCTGGTCCACGGCGCCAAGAAGGTGATCGTCCTCATGGAGCACAACGCCAAGGACGGCTCCTACAAGATCGTCGACGAGTGCTCGCTGCCCTATACCGGCCGCGGCGTCGTGCAGCGGATCATCACCGACCTGTGCGTCTTCGACGTCACCAACGACGGCCTCGTCCTGCGCGAGCTCGCCGAGGGCGTCACCGAGGACGAGGTCCGTGACAGGACCGAGCCGAAGTTCACGACCGACCTCGGCTGAGGCGACGACCGGGAGCGTTCGAGCACGCCCCCGGACGGCGGCGAAGGGGTCCGCACCGGGTGCTGCGGACCCCTTCGTCTTCGCCGTCAGCTGTTGGCTGCCGTGACCAGCGTCCTGGCTGACACCGCCGAGGTCCCGCCGACCGCCGTGAGGGTCTCGACGAGTGGGCTGCGCTGCAGCGCCTCCTCGGCGTCGTCGCCGAGCGAGGTGCCCTTCGTGAGCACGACCAGTCGCTGGAGCGTGCCGGCGACGAGCGAGTCGACGAGCGAGGCGTCGAGTCCCGCCGTCACCACGATCTCGGACTGGACGGGCAGGCGGGAACGGTAGAAGGACGCCACCGCCGCCGACACCGCATACCGGTTGTCACCACCGAGCCGGGTGATCGACGTGACACCGGCGTCCTTGAGCTGGTCCTGCACCGTGCTCGACACCACGGCCTCGCCGCCGACGATCCGGGCCGACGTGGCACCGGTGGCCGTCAGGGCCGAACGGGTGGCGCTGTCGAGGCGCGTGGCCGGGGTGAGCAGGATGGGCTCGCGCAGGGCCGAGGCGGGACCGGAGGCGCCCAGGGCGTCGGGCAGGCCCTCACCCCCGGCGATGACCACGGTCGGCACCGCCCGCCTGGCCCTGATCGCCTTGGCCACGAGGGCCGAGGTCGCGAACCGGTTGGAGCCACCCAGCCGCTGCACGGCGATGCCCCGCTGGGTCAGCTGGGCCACGACGGCCTGGGAGACCACGGCTTCGCTGCCGATCACGTATGCCGTCCGCACGGCCTTGCCACGACGGTTCAGCTCGGCGACCGTGGCCGGCGGGAGCGAGCCCCTGCGGGTCAGGAGCAGGGGTCCGCCGACGGTGGCGGCGAGGGGTCCGGACACCGAGGCATCGACGAGGACGCCGTCTGCGGCTGCCAGGACGACCGCGTCTGCGGAGGCGGGGACCCGCGCGGCCACCGCAGCGGCCGAGGCGTAGCGGTCGGGGCCGGCCAGCCGCCCGGTGAGGTGCCGGATCATGGTGGAGTTCACCCGACCCGAGAACGGTGTGCCGGAGGCGACGACCGTGCGCACCTGGTCACCGGTGACGGTGCGCACCGCGCCGCCCGACGAGGTGGCGGTGGCGGTCCGGACTCCTCCGTTGGCGGTGCGGTCCGAGAGGTCGAGGCGGGCGACGTCGCCGAGGCCGAAGGCCCGGGCCAGCGACGGTCCGCTGGCCACCTGGCGCCAGTCCCTCGCCGGGTTGCTGCCCTCGAGGCTCCACGGGTCCTGGACGCCGCGCAGGTACGGCAGCGGGGTGCCGTTCCAGACGTCCTCGTTGTTCTCGGTGCGGCCCCCCGACGACGAGGAGAAGAAGGCCTGGATGATCGCGCCCCTGGAGCGCGAGACGTAACCTGTGGAGCTGCTGCCCGTGGCGCGGACGGCGTTGCGCCAGTTGGCCCAGTACGGCGCGTTGCCACCGCCCAGGACCGTCGAGTACCCGCCGTAGACCTGGTCCGCCGTGGTGTCGAACACATGGCAGTCGCAGGACTGCCGGAGCCCTGCGTTGAACTTGGTCATCGCGTAGCCACGAGCCGCCGCGGCTTGGGCCTTGAGGGCCTCGACCCTCCACGACCAGGGGCTCTCCGCGATGTAGTCGAGGTACTCGTCGTGCAACCGCACGCGGTTGACGACGTTCCAGGCGGCCGAGCCCGACGGCGTGAGCCGGATCGTGCCGTCGCGGTACTGCGCCCCCCCGATCTTCAGCAGGGTCTTGTCCTGGGCGAGGGTGTCCCACGCCAGGATCGCGGTGGTGCCGGCCAACGAGGTGGCACCGGTGCAGGAGCTGCAGGTCGCCTTGATCGTGGTGCCGCTCATCGAGAAGGACACGAAGTCGCCGATCGTGCCGGTCATCCGGCGGCTGTCCCCGGCGACATACACCTGGAAGGCACCCCCGCCGCTGGCCAGCGCTGACGTCGACGCGGTGACCGAGCTCGAGGAGCTCACGTGGTAGAGGATGTTGACATCGAGGGTCTGGCTGTCCGTGACGGCGTCGTACGTCGTGCCCGAGTAGTAGTGCTTGAGGATCTGCGGGGCGGTGTACCCCGCCTTGGCCATCTCGAACGCGCCGTACTGGCTCAGGCCGATGCCGTGGCCCCAGCCGGCTCCGCGCAGCACCCACGAGGGGGCGGCGGCCGACGTCGACCCGGCGCCAGCAGCACGCAGGGTCTCTTCGGGGGCGACGGTGGCCCCCGGTGCCGCGGGATCGAGGGCGGGGCCGTCGGGGTTGCCGTCGGTCGGGCTCTGCTCGAACGTCGGGCGGGCCTGGTTGGCGCCCCACTGCGGGTCAGGAGCGCCTTCGCCGGCAGCGGCACCGGACGGCGCGGCCAGCGCGAGGGCCATCGCACCGACGGCTGTCGCAGCGAGGGAGCGGACGGCATACCGTCGCGTAGTTCGGAACACGGCAGGTGTCCTCTCACTGTCAGATGTTCTTGCGGAATCGGGCCGTAGACCCACATTGACCCATCGGTCACCGTGGCCCCAGGTTGAGGAGAACCACCGTGGCCGTTTCGTGACGCGTCGATCGACGGCACCTGTGGCACCGACAGCACCGGCGCCATGCGCACCGCGCCGCTGCGCCTGGCCCTTGCAGCCGCAGCGGCGCACTAGGCTGACCGACGATGAACGACGACGTCTGGCTGGTCATCCCGCTCTTCAACGAGGCCCAGGTCATCGGCGACGTGGTAGCCACCGCGCGAGCGGTCTTCCCCCACGTCGTCTGCGTCGACGACGGTTCCACCGATGCGAGCGCGGCTGCAGCCGAGGCCGCCGGCGCCGCCGTGGTGCGCCACCCCATCAACCTCGGGCAGGGCGCCGCCCTCCAGACCGGCTTCACCTACGCCTTGGCCGACCCCGGTATGGCGTGGGTCGTCACCTTCGACGCCGACGGCCAGCACCAGGTCTCGGATGTCGTCGCCATGCTCGCCAAGGCCCAGGCGGAGTCGCTCGAGGTCGTCTTCGGGTCGCGGTTCCTCGACGACCGCACCAAGGCGTCCGTGCTCAAGAAGCTCGTCCTGCGCGCTGCGGTCGGCTACACCAACCTCACCACCAAGACCCGCCTCACCGATGCCCACAACGGCCTGCGCCTGCTGTCGCGCGGTGTGGTTGAGCGGATCGACATCACCCAGAACCGCATGGCCCACGCCTCCGAGCTGGTCGCGCAGATCGGTGACCTGGATGTCCGCTACGGCGAGAGCCCGGTGCACATCCTCTACACCGACTACTCCAAGGCCAAGGGCCAGTCCATCTGGAACGCCGTCAACATCCTCGTGGAGCTGATCCTGCGATGACCAACCTCGTGCTGATCCAGGTCGTGCTCATGGTCGCCGTCCTGGCGTTCGTCGCGCGGCTGTTCCGGTCCAACGGCGCCCGTGCCCAGGCGATCCGGCGGCTCGGCCTCCTGCTGTTCGCTGCCTTCGCCGTCGTGTCGATCCTCATCCCCGACGTGTGGAACCGCATCGCCCACGTGGTCGGCGTCGGCCGCGGCACCGACATGGTGATGTACGCACTGGTGGTGGCGTTCCTCAGCTTCACGGTGACCACCTACCTGCGGTTCCGCGACCTCGAGACCCGCTACACCCGCCTGGCCCGCCGGCTGGCGCTCGACGAGGCCGAGCGCGACTTCCCGCCGGGGCGGACCCGCTCGGCCCACTCGCCGGACACCCCCACGGACTCCCCCACGGACTCCCACCCGGGCGGCGAGCCCACCGCTCCGCCCGGCTGACACCCGCGCCCAGTGAGCGGCGTCAGGGCGCGATCTTGGCGATGTGCTCGATCAGCCCGGTCGTCGACACGGACGGGGTGCGCGGCAGGTAGACGACTTCGCAGACGTCGCTGACCCAGTCGAACCTGCCGGCCCAGTCGTCGCCCATGACGAGCACCGATGCCCCGTGCTCGACGATGTAGTCGCGCTTCTTCTCCAGCGACTCCTCGACGAAGACCTCGTCGACCATGGCCAGGCTGCTGATGATCTCGACCCGCTCGTCCTGGTCGAAGACCGGGTTACGACCCTTCTTGGTCATGTTGAGGGCGTCCGCGGAGACGCCGACCACGAGCCGGTCACCGAGCTCGGCGGCCCGCTTGAGGACGCGGATGTGCCCGACGTGCAGCACGTCGAACGTGCCGAAGGTGATGACGGTGCGGTTGCTCAACAAGAACTCCTCGTATGCCGTCCGGTCCGGCGTACGGTGCAGCCGTGCGCCGTGGGTCACCCACAGCGAGAGCCGTGGGTCACCCGGCGCGGCACGGTGGTCGTGCTGCGCTGCGCAGAGGCTACCGCCCGGCCGGTGAAGGACGGCAGGAGGTGTCGGGCTGGATCAGGCCGGGGACCCCGTTCGCAGAGGGTCAGGCTGTGCGGCGATCCACTCACGCCAGCCGAGGAAGGACTCGGTGAGGTAGACGGCGGCCAGCAGCACCGCGGCCACCCACAGCACGGGGACGACCGCGGCGGGGGCCAAGGCCGCCACGAGGAGCAGGCCGAGCACCCGTCCGTCCGTGCCGAGGCCCGCGACCGCCACCCACGTCGCCGGCGCCGTGCCGGTGTCGCGCAGCCGGTAGACCACGTCGTAGCGGTGGTAGGCGACCGCGGCGACGTAGGCGAAGGCAGCCGCCGACCACGAGCCGAGGGTGTGGTGGACGAGGACACCCACGGTGAGCGCCTCGGCCACCCAGAGGGCGGCCGGCACCTGCCAGGCGACGCGGTGGTGCACCGGAGGCCGCCAGGCCGCGGCGACCACGCCGAACCCGAGGACGGCGGTGGCCAGGGCCGTGCCGAGGTGCCCCGACCACACGAGCCACGGCACGGCGACGAAGAGCATCGCCGCGCCGAGCAGGCCGGCGAGGAACGGTGCCCGCAGCACACGGCTCACCCCGACGGCCATCGGCCCGAGGTCGAGCTGTTCGTCGAGGTCCCCTCGACCGGTGGCTCGGTGCACCGACGGCCAGGTCGGGTCACGGCCGGCGAGCACCAGGGCCACACGCCCACCCTGGGTCCACAGCACCGCGATGGCCGCGGCGACGGTCAGCACCCAGAGGACGAGCATCGGGCGCCGCGTCAACAGGGTCAGGGAGATGAGCAGGTATCGCTCGGCGATGGGCAGGTGGACCACCTTCCCGGTCCAGTGCACCACCTGCGCACGCGTGCTCGAGGCCGCGGCAAACGTCGTCCGGGCGTCCTGCGGACCCAGGTCGTTCGGGGCGTCGGACGCCAAGAGGTCGGGACGGCTGGCCCGTGAGCCGCGCAACCGGTGTTCGTAGGCGTAGTCCTCGAGGTGGCGCAGGGTCACCACGGCCATGGCGGCCAGGGCAACAGGCCAGCCGTCGGCGCCCTCCCGCACGGCGACTGCGGCGACGGCCGCGAGGACGGCGTACTCCTTGACGCGGTCACCGACCGCGTCGAGGAAGGCACCGAGCGGGCTGAACCTGCGCGTGAACCGGGCGATCTCACCGTCCACGCAGTCGACCACCAGGGCCACGAACAGCAGCACAGCGCCGACGACCCACGCCCACCAGGCACCGGTCGCGACCAGCAACGCCGCCACGATGCCGAAGGCCAGCGACACCACAGTGACGACGTTCGGGGTCCACCCGCGTGCCAGGCCAACCCCGGTGAGCCGGCGCGAGAGCGGCCGCACGGCATAGGTCGAGAAGAAGCCGTCGCCACCGCGGGAGGCTCCGCGCAGACGTTGGCGCCACGGCTCCCCCGCCGCCCCGACCGCACGCACCCCGGGACGCGACCAGTCGAACGGGCCGAGCGGGCCGGCCTGTACCGGAAGGCCACCGCGGACGAGGACCAGGGTGGCCACGGCCACGGCGTCCGGGCCCCACGAGCCGGAAAGGGGCGCGGCCGCACGCAGGAGGCGGGCTGCCTCGGCACGATCGGGGCCGGTGATGCGCAGGACGCCGGGCAGCGCGCGGTTGGGGTCCGTGACGGAGTGGGCCGTGGTGCCGACGGACTCCACGAGCCTGCCGTCACGCCCGATGCGCGCCGGTGTGGCCAGGGGAGCTCCCTCGGTGAGCGCCAGGGGGTCGGCGACCAGCGCCGCAGTGCGCACCCCGGGCCGGTCGAGCAGGTCGAGCAGGCCGACGTGGGAGACGACGAGGTCGGCAGCCGCGACGACCGCCGGTGCCGCGTCGGTGCGCTCGAGCGCCTCGGCCAGACCGGACAGCTGAGCCGGCAGCGAACCGGACAGGGTCACCGCCGCGGCCAAGATGCCCAGTGCCGCAAGGGTTTCGGGTAGCGCTGAGGGTCCAACACCCCCGAGGAGCACCACGTCGGCTCCGGCGCTCAGGCCATGCACCGCGCGGGCAGCGGGGTTGCCGACGGTGGGTCGTGGACCCATCGGCTTCGCGTCGACCGGTGCGGCGCCCGCTGTCACGCCCCAGCGTCCAGGTCGTGGTTGTAGCGGTCGAGGACGTCCTCCATCGGACCGTCCATCATCAGCTCGCCGCGCTTGAGGTAGAGCCCTCGCGTCGAGAACCGGCGCAGGTCGCGCTCGGAGTGCGACACGAGGAAGAGGGTCTTGCGGTCGGCGAGCAGCGACTCCATCCGCTGGTAGCACTTCTCGCGGAAGGCGCGGTCACCCACGGCCAGCACCTCGTCGACGAGGATGATCGGCTCGTCGAGGGTGGTGACCACCGAGAACCCGAGGCGCACCTTCATGCCCGAGGAGAAGTGCCGGTATGGCGTGTCGAGACCCGCGCGGACCTCGGGACCTGCGAAGTCGACGATCTCGTCGAAGCGGTCCTCGATCTCAGCCTTGCCCAGTCCGTGCAGCCCTGCGGTGAGGTGGATGTTGTCCCGCGCCGACAGCTCACCGAGGAACCCGCCGGTGAGCTCGATGAGGGGGGCGACCCCAGCACGCACCTCGACCGAGCCCTCGTCGGGCAGCAGGACTCCGGCGATCATCTTGAGCAACGTGCTCTTGCCGCCACCGTTGCCACCCACCAGTCCGACCGCGTCCCCGGGCATGATGTCGAAGGTGACGTCGCGCAGTGCCCAGAACGTCTGCTTGGGCGCCCCGCTGCGACCGTGGAAGAGCATCTCGCGCAGCTGTAGCCGACGCCGGCGCGAGCGATAGAACTCCACCCCGAGCCCTCGGGCCGAGATGATGGGCTGGGCCTCCTGCGCGGGCATCAGATCTCCTTGAGGACGGCACGCTCGAGCCGCGTGAAGACGCTGACACCGACGAGCAGCAAGGTGGTCGAGACGACGACCGACGCCGCGATGGCGCCCCACAGGATCGGGAAGTCGTCGTGCGGGAACAGCCCGGCCCGCATGGTCTCGAGGATGCCCACGAGCGGGTTGATCCACGTGAGCTTGTCGTAGGGATGCGGGACGAGGTGGCTCGCGTAGATCACGGGGGTCGCGTAGAACAGCACGCGGCTCACGATCCGCACGACGCGCTGGGTGTCGGTGACCAGCGCGGTGACCGGCGCGAGGATGAGCCCGATGCCGATGAGCGCGATGCACTGGGTGAGGACCGCAAGAGGAAACAGCACGATCCACCCGTTGACGTGCAGCTCACCCTTGAAGAGGTAGACGACCATGAAGAAGAGCAGCACCGGCAGCGACAGCAGGTACTCGATCCCCTTGGACAGCACGACGCGCAGCACCCACAGCTCGCGCGGCAGGTTCGTGGACCGGACGAGCTTCTGCTCCTGGATCAGGGCGCGAGAGGTGTCGGTCAGGCACCCGGAGAACCACTGCCAGGAAAGCAGGCCGACCACCAGGAACAAGAAGTACGGCTCGTGGCCGAGGTCGTCGCGCTTGAAGATGTAGACGAAGACGAGGTAGTAGATCGTCGACATCAGGAGCGGGTCGAGGATCGTCCAGACGTATCCGAGGACGCTGCGGGAGTAGCGGACCCGCAGATCGCGGACGATGAGAGTCCACAGCACGCTGCGACGGGCCACGACCGCCTGCGTGCGCGTGATCAGCTTCATGGGTCCTCGCCTGTCAGGCCGGCGGCCACAGGGATGGGCCGGGCGTCGTCGGGTGGGCATCATCTCGCGTGCCGCCCGCCGACCGAGGGTACGCCACGCCCTCCGTGCACGCCGAGACCGCCACTGCGGAGCGCGCCCCTCGAGGCAGGGTGAGCGCGGGGTCCACACCCGCCCGCCGGCGGTGCGGACCGGTGTGCGTCGGTATCCTCACAGCACCCATCGACCGCCTGGGAACAGGCGGGCACCGCCGGACCCGCGACGAACAGGACACCATGACTCGGCTGCCATCGATCCCGCACCGGAACGAGGCCCTCGTGAGCCTCGGGTGGGGCGTCAGCTCGGCAGTGATGGTGGTGGCTGCCGTGCGCGGATGGGGCTGGCTGCTGGCGGTGGCCATCGTGGCCAACTATGTCGCCGACGCCTCGTTCTACCGGGTCGATCCCCGCGCGGTGACCTGGTTCAACCAGCGCGAGATGGGGCCCGCGCACCGCCACCTGTTCCGCGAGGCCGTCGCCTGCCTGGGCTGGGCGTTGATCACGCGGCCCTCCCCCCTCACCGTGAGTGCAGCGCTGACCGGCGTGCTCGTGGTCCATGGCGCCCACGCGGCATACCGGGTGATCGGGGTCCGCAACCGTCGCCGGCGGCGGGGACGCGTGTGGTGGCTGGGGCTGGACGTCGGCGGCGCCGAGAGCGGTCCGCAGATCCTGCCGACGACCCTGCCCCGTATCTGGACCATCTCCGGCGCCCGTTTCGCCCTGCACGTCGACGTGCTCCTGGTGGTCGGGCTGTGGCTGTCCTGGACGCTGGGGACGACCTGGCCGGTATGGGCCGGTCTGGCCGCGGTCGCACTCGGCGCGGTGTTCGTCCTGGGCCGCGGCATGGCCCGCCGCCGCCTCGTGCAGCGGCTGCCCACGCCGGCCGAGGAGCGCGCAGCGGTGCTCGTCGCGCTGGAGGGCCTCGCCCCCGAGGTCGTCGTCTACTTCAGCGGCGGCCCCGACACGACCTACCAGCTCAACGTCTGGCTCGAGACCATCGACCGCATCGAGCAGCCGACGGTGATCTTCATCCGCGAGAGCCGCCACCTCGAGGCCCTGCTGCCGAGGCGCACGCCGGTCGTCGTGCTGCCCAGGGCCAAGGACGTCGAGGCCTTCCAGCTGCCGTCGATGAGCGTCGCGCTGTACCCGACGACGGTCATCAAGAACAACCACATGATCCGGCTGCGCGGGCTGCGTCACGTGTTCATCAACCACGGCGATGGCGACAAGTCGGTCACCTACAGCCCGTTGCACCGCGTGTTCGACGAGATCTGGGTGGCCGGCGAGGCAGCACGCGACCGCTACCTCCAGCGTGGTGAGGGCGTCCGTGCCGACCAGCTCGTCACCGTCGGTCGTCCCCAGCTCGCCCACGTCGAGGCAGTCCCCGAGGGCGCCCGAGCGGCCCCTCCCCTCACCGTCCTCTACGCGCCCACCTGGGAGGGCAACTTCGAGGGCGTCAACTACTCCTCGGTCGCCCCCATGGGTGAGCTGCTGGTCGACGCGCTGCTGGGCTGCGACCGCGACATCCGCGTGCTGTTCAAGGCCCACCCCGCCACCGGCACCCGGCTCGAGAAGGCGGCCACCGCCCGCGCCGCGATCGAGCGCCGCCTCGCCACCGGGCCGCACGAGGTCGTCGGCACCGAGCCCGATGCGCTCTACCGCGCGTTCAACGAGGCCGACGTGCTCGTCGCCGACATCTCCAGCGTCGTCGCCGACTTCCTCGCCTCCCGCAAGCCCTATCTCGTCACCAACCCCAAGGACGTCCCGATCGCGCAGTTCCACCAGGAGTTCCCGAGCACGGCCGGGGGTGGCGTGGTCGGTCGCGACCCTGCCACTGTCCTCGCCGCCATCGAGGACGCCGCCGGACCAGACACCCTGCGCCGACGGCGCCTCGAGCTCGCGACGTACTTCCTCGGCGCCCCGGTCCAGGACCCCGTCGCCCACTTCACGGCCGAGGTCACCCGCGCCATCGGGCGCAGCGACGACGCCCTCGCCGGTGCCGCCGCGGCAGCCCAGGTGCAAGCCATCGAGACCGCGGCGATCGAGGAGGACGCATGAAGACCTACCTGCCCGTCATCGGTGTGCTCGGCGTCGGGTTCGCCGTGCTCGCCCTCGCCCTCCCGCTGGTAGGTGCCCACCCGCTGCTCGCCGCTGTCGTGTTCGTCGTCGGGACCCTCGTCGGCCTGCTCGGCGAGGGCCTGGTGCGCCAGCAGCCTGCCATCGCACGCGCCCTGGAGGGCTCTGGAGCCGGCCTGACGGTCCGCACCGGTCTGAGGGGCCTGCTCCTCGGTGGCCTCGCCGTGGCAGGGTTCGGCGCAGACCAGGGGCCCGTCGTCCTCGTCGCGCTCACCCTCGTCCTGATCTGGTTGGCACGACTGGCACTACAGGTCCTGGTCACCGACGCGGTAGACCACCGGCTGTCCCCGGTCTCCTGGCGCAACGTGGACGTGCCCGGTGTCGTCCGCTCGCCGCCACTGGCGCCGGCCCTGCTCGGCGAGGGACAGCGGTGGATCTCCGTGGCCACCCTCGCCATGGTCGCCGGAACGGTGGTCCCCCTCGCCGGCGGCCCGAAGGCCGCGGTGCCCGTCGCGTCCGGCGTCGCCGGGGCGATCTGCGTCCTGTTCGTGGCGCTCGCCACCGCCGACGCCCTGCGCGCCCGCCGCGACACCCCCCACGAGCGGACCGTCGACCTGCTTGCCGAAGCCCTTCGCGCGTATGCACCGGAGGCGCTGTTCTACTACAGCCGCCCCGAGGCGATCGGCTACATCGCCAACGTGTGGATGCCGACGCTCGAGCTCGTCGACCGCCGCGTCGTCGTCCTCGTGCGCGAGAAGTGGAACGAGCCGCTCGTGGCGACCGACTCCTTGCCCGTCATCATGGTCAGCCGCGCCGGCGACCTCGAGCGCGTCGTGCCGCCGTCGGTGCGGATCGCCCTCTACCCGTCCAACGTCGCCACCAACAACCACCTCCTGCGGCTGCCCGGCATCGTCGACGTGTTCGTCGGCCACGGAGACAGCGACAAGGGTGGCAGCGCCACCGTCCTCACCCGCATCTTCGACGAGGCCTGGGTCAGCGGACCTGCCGCCCGCGACCGGTACCGCGTCGCCGACGTCGGCGTGCGGGACGAGCAGGTACGCGAGATCGGGCGTCCCCAGCTGGCCGAGATCCGACGGGTCGTCGCACCGCTGGCCGAGGACCACCACGGCGAGGACGGCGAGTCACAGTGGGACTACACGGTTCTCTACGCGCCCACCCGTGAGGGCTTCTTCGCCGAGTGGGAGTACTCCTCGGTCCTGCGCCAGGGGCGCGTCATCCTCGAGACGTTGCTCGCCGCCCCTGGTGTGCGCGTGCTGTTCAAGCCGCACCCGGGCACCGGCACCGACGACCCCGCCTTCGGCGACGAGGTCGACTCGCTCAAGGACCTGGTTGCCGCGGCGGGCCACCCGCACGAGGTCGTCACCGGTTCCGAGGGGCTCTACCAGGCCTTCAACCGGGCAGACCTGCTGGTCAGCGACATCTCCAGCGTCATCACCGACTTCCTCGCCTCGGGCAAGCCCTATGTCGTGACGCACTTCGGCACGAGCAGCGCCGAGCAGTTCCGCCTGGAGTTCCCGTCCGCGGCTGGTGCCTACATCCTGGTCGGGGACGGCAGCGACGTCGCCGAGTTCGTCCGGGACGCCCGGGATACCGACTCGCTCAGCGACGAGCGGGCCCGCACCACCGCCTACCTCCTCGGTGAGCAGGAGGGCGACCCCGTCGTCCGGTTCGACCGCGCCTTCGACCAGGCCGTGGCGGCGTGGGGCCGACCGGTCGTCAGCCCCGCACCGGTCGTCAGCCCCGCACCGATCGGCGGGCCCGCATAGATCGGCGGGCCCGGGCCGCGAGACCGGTGAGGCGTTCGGCCGTCGTCGGACTGGCCGTCGCGCCACGGGTGCTCACTCCGACGACGGACACGACGACGACCTCGAGCAGCCGGACCGCCCCCCAGGGCCCTGGCGCCGACAGCGTGAGCTCGTAGGTTCCCGGGCGCAACGACTCCCCGTCGGGCGCCCTGGCGACCCAGGTCGTGCCACCGCTCGTCCCGCCCGTCGCCACCGACCACGAGGTGCGGTGGCCGTCCCCCCGTCGTAGCCCGAGGGTGCCCCTTCCCCCGTCCTGGGCGAGGTGGACGTTCGGGGCCAGCTCGACCTGGGTCCGCGAGGCCAACCGCACCGGCGTCCGCGCGAGCAGTGTCCGGGCACGGTCCTTGGTGATCGCGACATTGAGGCTGAGGTTGCCGTGCGGGTCGGTGTCGAACCGCTCGACGAGGCGGCCACTGGCCTCCGCGAGGAGGTCGGGGACGACGTGGCTCCCGCTGCGCTGCGCCCCGAGGCGCTGCTGACGCGCCCAGCCGAAGGCTCCGAGACGCAGGTGGAAGTCCTGCTTGCCCGCGCGCAGCGGGGCTCCCCCGGCCGCGGTCGCCGGGTCGACCGTCGCGGTGCCGCGCCAGACGACCTCCTGGCCGGCACCGGAGGTCTCCAGGGTCACCGCCAGCGGCTGCGGCAGGTACCACTCGTCACGCAGCTCGCGGTGCCGCAGCACGACGTCGCCGTACGCGGTCTCGAGCTGGTCGTCGACCCGGCGCTCGTCGTCGGTGCAGGCGGCGCCCACGACCGAGCGCGGCAGGAACAGCCGCCCGTCACCGGCCTCGAGCACCAGCGGCGCGCCGCGGTGGGTCAGGCGCACCTCTACGTCGACCTCGAAGCTCGACCCGGCCCAGCGCATGCCGGTGAGGACGGCGGCGACCTTGACGGCGTTGTACTGGTGAGCCAGCGCGAGGATCTGCTCGCGGTCGCCCTTGCGGACGATGCCGGCACGCACCCGCATGGCGGCACCCATACCAGCGTCGACGGTCGCGGGGAAACGTTCCTCCAGCAGCGCGCGGACCTCGCGCAGCAGGGCGTCGAAGTAGTCCTCCGGGTGCTTGAGGACCTTGCCCCCGCCGAGGCGACCGAGCAGCTCCACGCGCAGGAAGCGGCGATAGAACTGGTCGCGCTGCTCGCCCGGCGCGGTGTGGGCGTCGACGACGTCGAGCACCTCGCGCAGGTTGCCGTAGTAGACGGCTGGGTCGAAGCGCTTGGAGCCGGCGTTGCCACCGTCGGGGCGGCGAAGGTAGCGGTAGCAGACGTAGTCGCCGACGACCGTCGCGGCGGAGGCGGCGAAGTAGGCCTTGGCCATGTAGAGCTGGTCCTCGAGCCGCCGCGGGCCTTCGGGGTAGCGAATCCCTTTCTCCCGCAGGAAGTCCGCGCGGAACATCTTGTGTGGGGTGAGGCTCTCCATCAGGGGCGCGTCGAAGACCGTGCACGACGGCCGGTGGGTGCGATAGACCTCGTGGTTGACCCCCCGGAAGTCGCTGATGACCTTGCCGAGGACGACGTCGGCACCGCTGGCGGCAGCGAGCGTGTGCATGCGCTCGAGGGCCTCGGGCTCCATCGTGTCGTCCTGGTCGACGAACATGACGTAGTCGCCCCGGGCCTGGTCTGCCCCGGTGTTGCGGGGCTTGCCCGGCCAGCCGGAGTTGGGGATCGGGATGACCGTGACCTGGGGGTGCTCGGCGGCCACCGCCTGGAGCTTGGCGAGGGAGTCGTCGGTCGACCCGTCGTCGACGAAGATCAGCTCGAGGTCGTCGGCCGACATCGTCTGGCCCAGCAGGGACTCGATGCACGGGTCGATGTAGGGGCCCGGGTTGTAGACCGGGACCACGACGCTCACCTTGACGGACACTGCGTACCCCTCTCACGGCGACCGGGGCCGCCGGCTGCTAGCCCTGGGAAGGGCCGCCGGCGGCGGCTTCGGCGTTCTCGGGCATCTCGTCGTGCGGTTCGGTCTGGTGCATGTCGACGGCCAGCGCCGCTGTCAGCTCGTGGGAGGTGAACGGGTCGGCCCGCCGGATGTCGATGACGTGACCCGTGAGCTCAGAGACCAGGACCCGCAGCGCGGCACGCGCCACGGTCTCGGACTCGAGCAGGCTGTCGGCCGGCTCCTGACCGAAAGCCTTGGTGCGCATGGGGGTCCCGGTGCGCTCGGGGTTGACACAGTTGACGCGCACCCCCGACGCCGCCCACTCGTCGGACAGCGCCTGGGTGAGGTTGACCGTCGCCGCCTTGGCCGAGGAGTAGAGGCTGTAGCCGGAGCGGCCGCGGGTGTAGGAGCTCGACGTGAACAACAGCAGCGCTCCTCCCGACTCCCGCAGGTAGGGGTAGAACTCCTGGGCGATGAGGATCGGCGCGATGTAGTTGACCTCGGTCGCGGCGTAGATGGTCTCCTCGGTCGTCTCCTCGAGCGTCCCGCGGGGCAGGACCCCGGCGGTGTTGACGACGAAGTCCACGCGTCCGGTCTCCTCGAGCACCTGCTGGCGCGCGGCCACGATGTCGGTGCGGCGCTCGACGTGCGTGCGGGTACCGGAGCGGCTGAACGCGCGCACCGTCGCGCCGAACCGCTCCGCGAGGGTCACGATATCGGCGCCGATGCCGTAGCTGCCGCCGAAGACGACGACGGTCTTGCCGCGCAGCACCTGCCCGAACTCGTCGTCGGTGTGGTCCTGCGGCTGGTCATGGCTGGTGAGCTGGAAGAGCTTGTCTGCGAGGTAGACGTCGATCGGCTCGGTGACCTTCATGTTGCGCTCGTCGCCGGCGACCACGGCGATCGGCACCTCGGGCAGGTAACGAAGCACCACGGTGCAGTCGTCGGTGGCGGTGAAGTTCGGGTCCTGCGAGGCGAGCTCGTAGGCCCTGGAGATCACCGACTTGCGGAAGCCCTGCGGCGTCTGGCCGCGGCGCAGCTCGGAGCGTTTGAGGACATCGTTGATCTCGCTCTCGTCGGTGACCGAGATGATGGTGTCGGCGGACGGGATCGCGGTGTCGACCGCCTCGTACGTCTCCAGCGCCGCCACGCAGTCACGCACGATGCGCTGGCTGAGCAGGGGACGCACCGCGTCGTGGAACAGGACGTTGCACTCTTCGGTGCCGAGGGCATGCAGCGCGCGACCGGTGGTGCCGTTGCGCGTGTCGGCGCCCTCGAGGATCTGGGTCACCTTGCTGTAGCCACCGTTGGCGACGATCGCGCGGACCGGGTCGAGGTGGCCGGGCGTCATCATGACGATGATCTCGTCGACGAGCGGGCTGCTGTCGAGCACCTCGATCGTGTGCTCGATGATCGGCCGTCCCGCGATCTTGATGAGCTGCTTGGGGATGCTGAGTCCCACCCGGCTCCCGACTCCACCGGCAAGGACCACGGCAACCGTGCGCAACGCTCTCACGCGCCAGACCCTACCGGTAGCCGAGCCGGCTCCGGGCGACCGTGGTGGCCGTCGGGTGAGCACGACAGGCGTCAGGTGGGCGGACTCGTATGCTTTCGCCCATGACCGCAGCAGCGACCGCCCCCGGCGGCGGAAAGCACCGCTGATGGCCCTCGGCTCCACCACCTGGCTCCAAGCCGTCCCCGTCGTCGTCATCGCCGTGCTGCTGCTCGTTGCGCCCGGCGCCGTGGGCGCACGGCTGACCGGCTTGCGGTGGCCGACCGCCCTCGGCGCCGGTCCCCTGCTCACGACATCGGCCATTGCCCTCGGCGGGATCGCAGCGGGCGCCGTCGGCATCTCCTGGGGTCCCGCGCCGTTGGCCGCGTCGTTGCTGGTCCTGCTCGTGCTGTGCGCGGTCGTCGGAGTGGCCCTGCGCAGGCGACCCGAGCCGCAGGACGCCGACGGCTCGCTGGCTTCCCTGCTCACCGGCACGGCCCTGGCGGCTGCTGTCGTCGCACTGGCGGTCGTGCCGGCGACGGGGCGACCGACCGCCTTCCCCCAGAGCCCCGACACGATCTACCACCTCGGCAGCATCCACTGGATGCTCGACCGGGCCGACATCTCGAGCCTGCACGCCGCAGGGTTCGCCTCCACGAACGGCACCGGGTTCTACCCTGCGGCGTTCCACGCCGTGGCTGCGACCGTGGCCCAGCTCACCGGAGCCTCGCCCGTGGTGGCGGCGTCGTCGGTGGTGCTGGCGGTGTCCGCAGTGGTGTGGCCGCTGGGGCTGATCCTCCTGGCCCGCCGGGTCCTGGGCGCCGGTTGGTGGCCCACCCTCGCGGCGGCCTTGGCCGCGGTCGCCTTCTCGGGGTTCCCCTTCTGGCTCATGGGGTATGGCGCACTCTGGCCGAACCTCTTCGGCCAGAGCCTGCTCCCCGCGACGCTGGCGCTCCTGCTCGCCGTCGTCGACGGGCCGCGCCGGGCGCGGTCGCTCGTCGTGGGGCTGATGGCGCTGCCCGGCCTCGCGATCGCGCACCCCAACGCCCTGATCGCCCTGGTCCTGATCGGCACGCTCGTGATCGTGCTGGGGCTGCTGTACCGGGCCTGGGCGCTGCGGGCCAGCCGTCGCACGAGCATCGGGCTCCTGCTCGGAGCTGTCGTTGCAGCGAGCGGTCTAGCCGCTGTGTGGGCAGCGATGACCGCGATCTCGGTCGGTATGCGCGCCTCCAACCCCAAGGGCCCGGAGATGACCGTGGACGAGGGTGTGGTGGACGTGCTCTTCCTCGCGCCGCGCGCCCTGTCGCCACTGTGGGTGGCGGGCCTGGTGACGCTGGCTGGCATCGTGGTGCTCGTGGTGCGTCGTCGCCACCTGTGGATCGTGCTGGCCCACCTCATGGTTACGGGGCTCTACCTCGCCATCGTGCTCGTGGACAACCCGGTCACCCGGCTGTTCACGTGGCCCTGGTACAACAACAGCCCGCGGCTCGCGGCCCTCATGGTGCTGACGGCGGCCCTGCTCGCCGCGGCGGCCCTGACCGAGGCCGCAGAGCTCCTGCGCCGCCGGCTGCGACCTCACTCCGGCTCACTTCGCTCCAGGAGGCCGGCCCTGGTCGCGGCCGGTGCCGTGGGGGTCGTCTTCGCAGTGGCCACCGCAGGGGTCGACACGCCAGCCCACCGGCACGTGCTGAGCGACTACTTCGAGGTGCCGGCCGAGCGGGCGTGGGCGAGCGAGGCCGACCTGCAGGCTCTGCACACCCTCGGCGCCAGGATTCCCGCCGACGCGGTGGTGGCGGCCAACCCGTGGCGCGGCGGCCCCTTCCTCTACCTCACGAGCGACCGCACGCTGCTCTTCCCCACCGAGAAGGCCTGGGCGGAAGGTGATCGACAGCTCCTGGGTGCGGACCTCGACCGTGCCGCCGACAACTCGGACGTGTGCGCCGCCGCGCGACGACAGAACGTCTCCTGGGTGCTCACCGGCGGGACCTCCCAGACCGACAGCGCCGCGCAGGACCGTCGCTATGCCGGCATCGACGGGGTGCCCTCAGCGCCGGGTTTCTCCCTCGTGGACCGGGCCGGCAGCTACGCGCTCTACCGGCTCGACGCCTGCGCCGGCGGCTGACGACCCACCTCAGCTGTCGAGGGCACTGGCCACCGCTGCCTCGAAGCGCTGGGTCGCCGCACCCGGGCTGACATCTCCGAAGTAGTGGGCGACGAGGCCCTCCCAGCCCGCAGGCATGCTCGCGAGGATGTCGCGCACCGCTTCGGGTATGCGCGGCGTGTCGGCAGCAGCGAGCCGTGGCGCCAGCTCCAGCAGCCGCGAGGTCGGTGTCGTCGTCCGCGTGTCGACAGGAGCGGTGACCAACAGCGGGCGACCTGTGGCGAGCCAGTCGTAGGCGACGGCAGAGGGGTCGGTGACGCAGACGTCGGCGAAGGCCAGCTGCCACCCGTACGGGCCTGCGTCCACGAGGTGGTCGGTGCCCTCCAGCACGTCCCGGACCGCGCGGTCGGCGGCGCGGTAGGCGGGTGAGGTGGTACCCGCCCGGGGGTGCGGACGGTAGATCACCCGGAACCCACCGTCGTCGACCAGCGCCCGGACCAGAGCCACCCCGTGTGAGGCCACGGACCCGTAGGCCATCCTCGGACGGTCGCCCTCCCACGTGGGTGCGTAGAGGACGCGCACCCGCCCGTCGCGGGACCAGTCGGGCGCCCCCCGGCCCACGTGGTCGAGCTGCGGCCGCCCGACCATGGGGGCCCGCGTCGCGGCGTCGAAACCCCGCAGTGCCGCGGTCAGCCGTTGGCGTCCAGCAGGTCCGGCCACGAACACCTGGTCGTACGCCTTGTTCTGGTTGGAGACGCTGGAGTCCTTGTCGCTCTCCCCGTGGCCGAGGTAGATGTGGACCGGCTCGGCGAACCGCAGCATGCGGAAGTTGCGCTCGAGGTGGTTGACGTAGAGCACCCCCCGCAGGCCGGACCCGACCAGCGCCTCGAGCTCGGGCGCCCCACGGGCCAGCCGCACCGGCAACCGGGTCGCCGCGAGGGCAGCCGCGGCCCCGTCGGGGCGGGTGCAGACCACCACGAGCGGGATGCTCTCGTCGAGAGCCTCGAGGACGGGCAGCCAGTCGGCAACCTGGTAGAACTCGACCGGACCGCCTGCGAAGAACACGGCGACGGGGGCGGCGGGCAAGGGGTCGCGGGCCTGCGCGGCAGCCGACACGGAGGAGGCGCGCAGGTAGTTCGACGCCTGGTTCCCCAGGGTGCGCGCCACGTGGGCCAACCCGCTCATCACACCCCGTCCTGTCCTGCGTCGGCTCCGACCGGCGCCGTCGGTGGCCGGGGCGAAAGCATACTGGCCCCCACGCGGCCCGCCCCCTCGTGGGATCCCACGAGGGGTCTGGTCGCCGGGTACCCTGACGTTCCTCCCGACCTCCACGTCCTCCAGCGAAAGCCGACCTGCCGATGACCGCCGAAGACCTCTTCCCGGGGGACGAGCGGGACGTCGGCTCGTTCGCCACGGCGCACCCGAAGGTGTCCTACGTCATCCCGGTCCTCAATGACGCGGACGCGCTCGGCTCGGCCATCGAGGCCGTCCTGGGCCAGGACTACCCGGGTGAGCAGGAGGTCGTCATCGCGGTGGCGCCGTCGCACGACGGCTCCCGCGAGATCGCCGAGGACCGGGCCCGGTCCGACCGGCGCGTGGTCGTCGTCGACAACCCTGACGTCCACATCCCGGCCGGCCTGAACCGTGCCGTCGCGGTCGCCACCGGGGAGGTGGTCGTCCGTGTCGACGCCCATTCCGAGCTGCCCGGCGGCTACACCCGGCGGATGGTCGAGGTGCTGGCCACCACCGGTGCCGTCAACGTCGGCGGCCTGATGCACGCCAGGGGTCGGACGCCCCTGCAGTCCTCGGTGTCCCGCGCCTACAACAGCGGCCTGGGCCTCGGGGGTGGCTCCTACCACTCGGGGGACGAGGCCGGCCCGGGCGAGTCCGCCTACCTCGGCGTGTTCCGGCGCTCGTTCGTCGACCGGCTCGGCTGGTACGACACGACGATCCGTCGTGGTGAGGACTATGAGCTCAACCAGCGCATCCTCGCCGCGGGGGGCGTGATCTGGTTCGTCCCCGATGTGCTCGTCACCTACTGGCCCCGCGAGAGGTGGGTGGACCTGGCGCGCCAGATGTATGCCACCGGAGTGTGGCGAGGAGAGCTCGTCCGGCGCCGCACCCCCATGTCCTACCGGTATGCCGCGGCGCCGGCCCTCGTCGTCGGACTCACCGCGAGCGCGGGGGTCCTCGCGGCCCGGGCCGTCGGCGGCCCACTCCTGCCGTGGTCGGTGGTGCACCTCGTGCCGGTCGCCTACGCCGGCTTCCTGGCGTACGCCGGAGCCACGCTGGGGGGGCAGGGGGCAGGCGGGCGCACCCGGGACGCCGGCGTGGTCGCGACGATCCACCTCACCTGGGGTGCTGGCTTCCTGAAGGGTCTGGCCATGGGGGCAGGGGGCACCGTGGACCGCTCACGCGTCATCGACGGCGAAGAGCACCCACTGCCACCAACCGGTCCACGGTCCGTCGCGAAGCGCCTGCGTCGTCGAGCGGGTTGAACTCCACCCGCCACGCCGCGTACCTCGCCGCCCACAGCCCTCGCTGGTCGGCCGCCCCGAGCACGGCACCGACGCACTGCGCCGTCGACGACACGAGCGGCCCCGGTGCGCGTGCGCCGAGGTCCCAGTAGAACCCTCTGGTGCGGGTGCGGTACTCCTCATGGTCCGGCACGAAGAAGACCATGGGCCGCCCGGATGCGCTGAAGTCGAACATCACCGACGAGTAGTCCGTGACGAGCACGTCCGAGGTCGCGAGGAGTGGGCTCACGTCGGGGTGACGGGTCACATCGAGCACGCGTCCCCCCGCGGTGGCCGCACGCAGACCCATGGTGCGGGCGTGCCCGCGGACCAGGACGGTCCAGTCCGGGCCAAGACCCTCGGCCAGGGCATCCACGTCGAGCAGGAACGGGGCGTCGAGCGCACCGTCACGCCAGGTCGGGGCGTACAGCACGACGTGAGGGGTGCGCACCCCCAGCTCGTGGCGCACGGTCGGGTCGATCCCGTGGGCGCTGCGCGCCACCACGTCGTTGCGCGGGTATCCCTCGACCCACATGGGTCGGACCACGGCATAGGCGCGACGCAGGACGCGCGCTGCCGCCGGCCCCTGGGCGAGCATCGCCGACCAGCGGGTCGACTGCTTCACGACCGCGGCCACGGCACGCACCGAGAGGTCGTGCCGGCCGAGGGCGATGCGCTTCAGCGGCGTGCCGTGCCACGTCTGCAGGACGAACTGGGCGCGCCGCGGCCGCCACGAGTCCTCGATCCAGTCGTTGACCACGAGCAGGTCGGCCGTGTCGCGGGCCCGGTCGTACTCGGGGCTGCCGACCCGGACCGCGCGGGACCCGGGCGGCACGGTGACGGTGTCGTCGACGACGGCCCAGACCCGTTCGACCTGTGGCGCGCGCCGGGCGAGCTCCCGGTCGATGGCGGCCGGGTTGCACGAGGCGTTGCGGCCGTTGAAGCTCTCGAAGAAGGCCGTGCCCTCCAGCTCGGCGTCGGTGGGGGGTCGTCGGCTCGGCGCAGTCCGTGGGGCCGCCGCCCGTGGGACCGCAGGGTCCAGCTCGAGGATGCGGTCCACGACCCGGGCCGCTGAACGCCCGTCCCGGTGCCGGTGGTGGCGCGCCGCGAGCTCCGCCGAGCGGGCCAGCGCCTCTTCCCGCTGGGGACCAGGAGACAGGATGCCGTGCAGCCTCTCCAGCACCTCGCCCCAGGAGCGCTCGACCCGACCACCGCTGGTGAGCTCGTAGGGCTCATAGAGCCCGTGCCGACGCGCATACTCGGCCTCGTCCGGGGCGAAGAAGACGACCGGACCGCCGGTGACGGCGTGGTCGAGGACGGCCGAGGAGTAGTCGGTGACCAGGGCGTCGGTGGCCCAGAGCACCGCCATCAGCTCGGGTTCGTCCGCGGCGGTGAGCAGCCTGATCGAGTCGCCCGCTGCCTGGTAGTCGCCCACGGCCAGTGGGTGGGGGCGCACGACCAGGACCGAGTCGTGCGCCTCCAGCCACGTCTGGATCGTCGTGAGCTCCAGCTGGTCAGGGACGACGGGGTCGGTATGTCCGTCGCGCCAGGTGGGCGCGAAGAGGACGACCCTGCGGTCGCCGACCGGACCGACCGCGGCTTCGAGGCGTGCGCGCGCCCCCGCCCGGCGGTGGTCCACCGACCCGAGGAACAGCACGTCCGTCCTCGGCTCACCCAGGACCTCGACCCGGCCGGGACCGAGTCCGAAGGCGCTTCGCAGCCGCGGCGCCACCGTGTGCGAGGAGGCCGGCAGGAGGCTGATCCGCGAGGTCCCCCGTCGGTACATCCTGCGCGTCAGCTCGCGGGCCGGCCGCCAGCCTCCGAGCACGGGCAGCTGGAGCGCGGCCGGGCTGTCGAGGTGCATCCGTTTCAAGGGGCTGCCGTGCCAGAGGTTGACGACGACCGCCCCGCGGCTGCCGAACCTGCTGGCGTCACCGAAGCCGTGGGTGACGACGACGACCCCTGCCCTCAGGGCAGCCCAGAACCCCCGCGCCGAACCGTGCCGTCGTACGTCGATCCCGAGCTCACGGGCGAGTCGGGCCTCGTCGTCGGTCCGGGCAAGCCACGTCACCCGCGGCGCGTCCTTGCGGGACAACGCCTCCACCACCAGTGCGCGAGCACCGTCGTGGACCCCGAACGCACTCCCGACCACCCAGCGGCCGGCCTGCCTCGGGACGACCCGTGACAGCAGGTCTCCGAGGAGGTACTGCGGAAGGGCCAGCAGCTTCGCGGCATTGGTGCGGGCGAAGGCGTTGGTGGGCACGGCCCGATTATCGCCCACCCGCCGGGCAGTGCCGTGGTGGCGGGCACCCCGGTGCGGCCGCGGAGACCGAGGTGGCCAGCAGTGCCCGCGCCGCGTGGTCAGGGAGCCGCGGAGCAGACCGACGAGAGGTCGCCCTCTGCTGCGTTGCCGGTGGCCTTGGCCGGGTCCTGCACTGCCGTCCCGGGCTGGGTCGCGGGCTTGCTCGTCGCGTTCTTCGTGGCCGTGCCGGTCCTCGTCGCGGTCGACTTGGGTGCCTGGGTGGACCTGGCCTTGGTCGCGGCCTTCTCCGACGCGGCGATGGTCGAGGAGACCGTGCGCGTGACGACGGTCGGGTCGTAGTCCCACGGCTTGATGAGGGGCGGCACGAAGTTGACGCTGCGGATCTTCTGCGAACGCGCCTTCATCGCCAGGTCGGCGAACCGGCCGAGCTCGGACTGGGGAAGGTCGGTCTGGATCAGCCCGGAGCTGGCCGTGGCCAGCTTCTGGAAGCGCAGCAGAACGGTCTGGGGGTCGAGCTGCGCCGACATGGCGGTCAGCACGCAACGTTGGCGCGCCATCCGCTCGTAGTTCGTCGACCCCTGCCTCGAGCGGGCGTACCAGAGGGCGTGGTAGCCGTCCATGTGCTGGGTGCCGGGCTCGATCCACCCCAGGATCGGTGAGGAGCCGCCGCCGATGGGGGTGCGGTACTTCACCGTGATGTCGAGTCCGCCGACCGCGTCGACCATCTTCTGGAAGCCCTTGAGGTCGATCATGACGTAGTACTGGATGCTCAGCCCGCTCAGCGCCTCGACCGCCTCACGGGTCGCGAGGACACCGGGGTTGGCGGTGCCGGGCGGGAAGAGCGAGGCGTGGTCCTGGGCCCAGGTGTAGAGGCCGTTGAGGAGGCACTCGTCACCGCAGTTCCAGCCCTCGGGGATGAGCCGGGCCATGGTCGAGCCCGGCCGGAAGTTGATGTTCTCGGTGTCGCGGGAGAAGCCGAAGGTCACCGGCGCACCCGTCTTCGCGTCGAGGCTCACGAGCTGGATGCTGTCGGGCCGGGTGCCGACGCGGTTCTTGCCGGTGTCGGCGCCGAGCAGCAGGACGTTGTAGCGGCCGTCCACGGCGCCGACGGCCTCGCCCTGGGAGAACAACGCCCCCAGTGCGTCCTTGCCGGCACCCACGCTGCCCGCGGCATACACGAGGCCACCGGAGGTGACCACGAGCATCACGGCCGTGACGGCGGTGAGCGTGCGGCGCGCCCGGACGACCAGGCTGCTGGGGCGTCCGAGCCGCCACGCGTCGACGAACAGCAGGGCCCAGAGCCCGGCGTACCCGAGGATCAGCCACTCCATCGCGGCAAGCACCCCACCGCGCCCAAGGAGGCCGATGGCGAACGTGTGGCTGGCGAGGAAGGCGAGCCCGAGCACGGCCACGAGGCCGATGAGGGCCAGCCAGACGCGCACCGCGAACCGGCCGAGCCGGCGGTTCCCGGCGACGATCTGGGCGCTGCCCGGCACCACGAGGGTGAGCAGGACCAGGGTGAGCGCGCGGCGGTGCCGCATTCCGGCGCCCAGCACGTCCGCGTCGGCCAGGGTGCGGTGGGCGCGGCCAGAGACGTACACGCGGGCCTCGTCGTCCTCGGGGGACGGGGCGGTCGTACGGCTCATGGTGGACCAGTATGAGGTGGTGCCACCGGGATTCCTGTGACGCGTGGGATCTTCCGAGTGTCGTGCGGAATCTCGCCGGCGCCGACGCGTCGTTTTGCCACGGCCCCGTCCGGCAGCGGACACTGGTGAGATGAGTGGACGCCACCCCGGGCCGGACGAAGCGCGCCCCATCCCCCAGCGTGGCGTCGCTCGGCCGACTGCCGCCGGGGAGGGCGACCCCGACGACATCTACGTGGTCGACGTCCGGGGCCGCAAGCAGGGGCGCGGCAGCGACACCGCCCCCAGCCGGGCCAAGAGCGCCGACGCCCGGGCCCGGTCCGGCCCCCCGCAGCAGCCCCGGGGACCGCGTGAGCCCGGGCGCCGTCGTCGCCGCCGTCCGATCGGGCTGATCGTCGCGCTCGTCGTCGTGGCCTGGCTGGCGTTCATGGTGATCACCCCGCTGCACGCGTGGAACTCGGTCACCAAGGTCGACACCACCCCCGCCGGGGCCCGGCCGCCGCAGGGCAAGGGCTACAACTACCTGCTCGTCGGTTCCGACAGCCGCGAGGGCCTGACCGCGGCCCAGCGCAAGGAGTACGCCACCGGCACCGCCGCCGGCCGTCGCACCGACTCGATCATCCTCGTGCACGTGCCCAGCAGCGGCGGCAAGCCGGCACTGATCTCCCTCCCCCGCGACAGCTACGTGCCGATCCCCGGCCACGACAGCAACAAGATCAACGCCGCGTTCTCGTTCGGCGGCCCCAACCTCCTGGTCGAGACGGTCGAGCAGGTGACCGACCTGCGCATAGACGGCTACGTCGAGATCGGGTTCGCCGGGTTCGCCTCGGTCGTCGACAGCCTCGGCGGAGTCGACATCTGCGTGAAGTTCGCCATGAACGACAAGGAAGCCGGCATCAACCTCAAGAAGGGCTGTCAGGTCCTCGACGGCAAGAACGCCCTCGGCTACGTCCGCGCCCGCTACTCCGACCCCCGCGGGGACATCGGCCGCGCCGAGCGCCAGCGCGAGTTCCTCGCCGCCATCATGAAGAAGGCACTCACGCCCTCGACCGTTCTCGTGCCGACCCGCTACTGGGGCTTCTCGCAAGCCGCCGCCCAAGGACTCATCGTCGGCAAGGACACCTCGATGCGGGACGCGAGCCGGGTGCTGCTGGCCATGCGCGCGGTCTCGGGCGGCCAGGGACTC
The DNA here is from genome assembly GCA_039916625.1 of Pedococcus sp. Lineage (GTDB taxonomy): Bacteria > Actinomycetota > Actinomycetes > Actinomycetales > Dermatophilaceae > Pedococcus. The sequence goes on along the minus strand of JBDSKZ010000011.1, from coordinate 19,667 downwards.
AGCCTCGTGGTGCCACTGCAGAGCCTGAACTACCAGACCAGCGCCGGCAGCGCGGTCAAGTGGGACACCACGCGCGCCAAGGCGCTGTTCACCACGCTGCGCGAGGACCAGCCGCTCGAGTCACCGCCGCCCGGCACGGACGGCAAGCCCTCCGGCGGCTGACCGGCACCGTCGCCATACACTCGGCGCGTGAGTCCTGCCCCGCCCTTGCGCCGGCCCCTCACCCACCTGCGGCCCCTGCGGCTGGACGAGGCGACCTCGCGGTCAGCGCTGGCCCGCGGCACCCTCAGCACGGTCGGCCTCGCCAGCCAGGGCGCGCTGCGCCTGTCCATCAGCCTGCTCACCGGGCGAGTGCTCGGCAAGGTCGTGCTCGGCACCCTGCAGAGTGCCATCTCTGCCGCGACCCTCCTGTCGCTGCTGTGGCCCACGACCACCGGCGCCGCCGCATCCAAGTACGTCGCCCGGGCCCGCGGAGCCGCTGACGGGGTGCAGCTGCAGGCCGTCGCCAACCACCTGCGTCGCCGGACGATCCTGGCCACGGTGCTCATCAGCTGCGGCGCTGTTCCCCTGTGGATGTCGATCGGCGACGCCACCGTCCTCGACAGCCTCCCCGTCGCCGCTTTCACTGCCGCCTACTCGGGGTACTCCTTCACGCGTGGGATCCAGTTCGGGGCCGGCCAGGTCCCCCGGGCCACGACCTGGGACCTCGTCAGCGCCTCTGCGGGCGTCGTCGCCTTCGTCGCCGCCCTCGTCTGCGGGGTCTCGGGCACCTGGCTCCTGCTTCCCCTGTCCGCCGCGTACGGCCTCTACACCGCCGGCAACTGGCCCTACTCGGTCACGGGTCGCCCCAGCCCTGCACTGCGCAAGGAGCTGGACCACTTCGTCCTGCTCGGTGCCGCCGGCACCATCGCCAGCACGGGGCTGCTCCAGCTGTCGATGATCGTCGCCAAGGCGACCGGTGGCCCAGAGGGGGCCGGCCAGTACGCAGCCGCCTTCGTCCTTGCCACGCCGGCGTCCCTGCTCGCAACCTCCCTCAGCCTGGTCCTCTTCCCTTCGTTGGCCGAGGCCTGGGGGCGGGGGGACCGGGTCAGCTTCCGGGCGCAGACCGACCAGGCGACGCGCATCCTCGTCGTCGTCATGCTCACGGCGTTCGGCTCCCTGATCCTGTGCTCGCGCCTGGTCATCCATCTCGTCTGGGGCAAGGACTTCGCCGACGCCGCGGAGCCGTTCCCGATCCTCGTCCTTGCCGTCCTGGTCTCGACCATGGGCGTGGCCGGCAGCAACGCACTGCTCACCGGGTGGCGCAAGGGGGTCCGCGTGACCACGGCCGCCAGCCTCTCCGGGCTGGTCATCGGGGCGCTGGTGTGGCTCGTGGCCACCCCGGCTCTCGGAATCCTCGGCGTCGCTCTGGGGTACCTGTGCGGTGCCGTCGTCATCGGTGCCACGCCGCTCGCTGCGATCTGGCGCCTCGACGGCCACCGGTGGCTGGGGCTGGCGATGCGGCTCGGCACCGGCCTGCTCCTGCTGGGTGGGATCTACCTCGCCCAGCGCTCGCTCGAGCTCGGCATCTCCTGGGACCTCCCGGCTGCCGCCTTGTTCTGCGCCCTGTGGTGGATGCTGTCCTGGAAGGATGTCCGGGTGGTCGTGGCACGAGGAGCCAAGAGGTGAGGGTCGCCACGACCAAGGGAACGCTGCGCATCCCCCCGACGTACTTCGCGGTGGCGCACGCCGCACGGATGACCGAGGTCGACTCGCAGGTGTTCACGCTGGTGGCCGACATCGCCGACCCCACCATCGGGGTCCCGGTGCACGAGGCGGTGCCGCGGCTCGGGCGGACCTTCAGGCAGCGCGAGCTCGTGATGCCCGCGTTCATGCCGGTCATGTCCGCCAAGGTCCGAGGCTTCCAGCCCGACCTGGTGCACCAGCACTTCGCCACGTGGAGCGCCCCGGCGGTGGCCGGCGCGCATGGCCGGGCGCCGCTGCTGATGACCCTGCACGGTGTCGACACCTTCGTGACCATGAGTCCCGCACGCACGGCGATGGCCAGGTGGCACCGCTACAACGTCGGCCTCGCACAGCGCCACAGCGCCCGGTTCCTCGCCGTCAGCCGCTACCTCGCCGACGCCTCCGCCACCGTGGGCTTCGACCCCGGCCGGGTCGAGGTCCACTACCAAGGCGTCGACACCGACTACTTCACGCCGGCCAGCGGTCCGGCCAGAGGTCCGGACCGGGATGGCCTCCCCTTGGTCCTGTTCGTGGGGGCGCTCGCGCAGCGCAAGGGTCTTCCCGATGTCCTCGAGGCCTCGCACCGACTCGGCGGCTCGGTCCCCCACCGGCTCGTCATCGCAGGGTCGGGACCGATGCGCCCGCTGGCCGACGACTTCGCCGCCCGGCACGCTGGCGTCACCGTGAGCGGAGGGCTGCAGCGGTCCGAGGTCCGAGAGCTGATGCGCCAGGCGGATGTGCTGGTCATGCCGAGCCAGCGCGAGGGGACGTGGTGCGAGGCGGCGGGCCTGGTCGCCCTGGAGGCCCAGTCCTGCGGGACCCCCGTCGTGGCCTACCGCAACGGCGGCATCCCCGAGATGGTCGTGGACGGGTCGACCGGCCGCCTCGTCGACGAGCGCGACGTCGCCGGGCTCGAGAGCGCCCTCCGCGAGGTCCTGTCCTTCTCCGAGGCCGACCGCCTCGAGATGCGAGGTGCATCCCGATCGTGGGTCGTCGGCCACCGCAGCCTCGCCGGCAGCTGTGCCGAGCTGCTCCGGCACTACGACGAGCTGACCAGCTGACGCCAACGCAGCAACGACGACAGCCAGGTCCCGGTCGTCAGGGTCGCCCCGTGGACGACCTCAGCCGAGGAGCTGACGTGCCATCACGACGCGCTGGACCTGGTTGGTGCCTTCGTAGATCTGGGTGATCTTGGCGTCGCGCATCATCCGCTCGAGCGGGAAGTCACGGACGTACCCCGCCCCACCCAGCAGCTGCACGGCGTCGGTGGTCACCTGCATGGCGACGTCGGAGGCGTAGCACTTGGCGGCAGCCCCGAAGAAGGGCAGGTCCTTGTCGCCCCGCTCGGACTTGGCAGCCGCGACGTACACCATCTGGCGGGCGGTCTCCACGGCCATCGCCATGTCGGCGAGCATGAACTGGATCCCCTGGAACTCCGCGATGTGCTTGCCGAACTGCTTGCGCTCCTTGACGTACCCGACCGCGAAGTCCAGGGCGCCCTGGGCGATGCCGACAGCCTGCGCGCCGATGGTGACGCGGGTGTGGTCGAGGGTGCGCAGCGCGAGCTTCAGGCCGTCGCCCTCGGCGCCGACGATGCGGTCACCGGGGATGCGGACGTGGTCGAAGTACAGCTCGCGGGTGGGGCTGCCCTTGATGCCGAGCTTGCGCTCCTTCTCACCGAACGTGAAGCCCGCGTCGGACTTCTCGACGACGAACGCGCTGACGTTGGCACCGCGGCGCCCGTCGGGATCGGTGACGGCGAGGACGGTGTAGTACTCGGAGACGCCTGCGTTGGTGATCCACGACTTCTGCCCGTGCAGGACCCAGTCGTCGCCGTCTCGCGTGGCGCGGCACTTCATCGCCGCGGTGTCCGAGCCCGCCTCGCGCTCGGACAGACCGTAGGAGAACGTCGACTCCCCTGCGGCGACGGGGGTGAGGTAGCGCTTCTTGAGGTCCTCCCCCGCCGCGAGGATCAGCGGCATCGTGCCGAGCTTGTTGACCGCGGGGATGAGCGAGGCGGACGCGTCGACCCGGGCGACCTCCTCGATGACGATGCAGGTCGCGAGCGCATCGGCGCCGACCCCGCCGTACTCCTGCGCGATGTGCGGGGCGAAGAAGTCCGACGCCACGAGGGCGTCGTGCGCCTCCTGCGGGTAGCGCGCCTCCTCGTCGACGGCCGCCGCGTACGGGGCGATCTTGTCCTCGGAGACCGCCCGCACCGCGTCGCGCAGCGCCTCGTGGTCCTCGGAGATCCGGAAGAGGTCGAAGTCGGGGTTTCCTGTGCTCACCCTCACGAGGTTACCCGCTGGTATGCCGCGAGCGGCACTCCCCCGGGGCGTGGGCTGCACCACGCGACTGACCCAGGACCTGGATTCGAGGACCTGGATTCGAGGACCCGGCTTCGAGGACTTCAGGTCTGCCCTGGTCTGCTACCGACGTCCTTGCGCCAAGCGGGTCTGCAGCGCGTCGAGGAAGGCGTCGTCCACCGTGCCGAGGCTCCCGGCTGCTGCGTCGCGCTCCACCACCTCGAAGACCACTGCGTCTGCCCCGACCAGCTCGGACATCACGAGGGAGCGCTCGGTGTTGGCGCGGTGCCGGGTCGTCACCCGCTCGAACCACGGCGACCACTGGGGTCGGGAGGTGTAGGTGAACGAGTCGCCGATCCACGCCGTCTGCCCGCGCACCAGCGCAGACGGGTCCCGCGAGCTGTTGGAGTAGCGGTAGGTGTAGTGGCCGTTGAGGGTGCTCGGTCCGGCGGTGACGCCGTCCCTTCGGACCGAGAAGCCGGGCACCTGGTCGGTGCGGTCCTCGAGGAGCACCGCGCCGAGGTCGCCGCGCTTGCGCACGACCGGGCCCGGGTGGATGTCCCCCGGCCGCCAGGTCCCTGGTGACAGGTGGTCGACCACGGTGCGGGCCGACGCGAGCGCGCCGCGGGGAGTCCAGTGCGAGTCCGACCTGAGGTAGGCGCGCTCGGGACCGCGGTCCGCCGCGCGCAGCGCCGGGCGGAGGTCGAGCAGGTCGGGGTCGCGTCCGGCATAGGCCGCCCAGAACTGTGCCTTGCGCTCGGCCGCGCACCTGCGACCGAGGTACCGCTCCGGCAGCTGGTCGGTGACGATGCTCGACTTGTCCGGAGCCACCACGACAGCGACCTCCTTCCCCGCTGCACGCAACACCTGAGCGAGCCGCTGCAGTCGCGCTACGGTCTGCTCGACCCCCGCGGACGGGTGGCACGCGTTCTGGAAGTCGCGGCCGAAGTAGAGCCACTGGTCGTTCCCCTCGCCGCGGCCCTGGACGACCAGCGGGTAGGCGACCCCGTCCACGAGGTTGCTCCCGACGGTCGCCGGGTCCGCGAAGAGCTCCCTCGCCACCGAGCGCTGCGCCTCCACGGCGGCGTTGCGTACGGGCAGGTGGTCCTGGACCCAGGCGGAGGACTCGTCGAACACCTTCCAGCCCGTCGACAGCGACGGTGCGTCCGCGAGCGGTCGGTTCTCCAACGGCTGGGCGCGCAGGCCGAGGGCGCCTGCTGCTGCCGGTCCGAAGACGAAGACAGCGGCGGCGATGGCCACCCCGACTGCGGCCGGGCGCGGGCGCTTCTGCTGGTGCACGGTGCCTCTCAGAACTGGAAGTAGAGGAACGGGGACAGGGTGCCGACCGCGACGAGCACCCCGGCGACCGGAGCCGCCACCAGGCTCGAGACCAGCCGCAGGGCGCCGGCACGTGCACCGCGACCTGTGTCCAGGACCTTGCCGAGGACCAGGTCCGCCGGCATGAGGAAGACCAGGACGGCCAGCGCCAGGATGGTCGTCCGCTGGTGGGTCAACGCCACGGCGACCTCGTCGGTGAGCGCCGCACCCGACGGCGTGAACATCGCGGTGAGCACCTCGCCCGCCTGGCCCAGGGAGTCGGCTCGGAAGAACACCCAGCCGACCATGACCAGGACCAGCGTGAGTGCGCGACGCGGGGCCACCGCGATACCCGGGCGGACCTCGGACCAGCCCGTCAGGCGTTCGACGACCAGCCATCCGCCGTGGAAGAGCCCCCACACGAGGAACGTCCAGTTCGCGCCGTGCCAGAAGCCGGTCAGGACGAAGACGGACAGGAGGTTGGCGTAGGTCCGCACCGACCCCCGCCGGTTGCCCCCGAGCGGGATGTAGACGTAGTCACGGAACCACCTGGACAGCGACATGTGCCACCGCCGCCAGAAGTCGGTCACCGTCGAGGCGGAGTACGGACGGGCGAAGTTCTCGGGGAACCGGAAGCCCAGCATCCGGGCCAGACCGATGGCCATGTCGGAGTAGCCGGAGAAGTCGAAGTAGATCTGCAGGGAGTAGGCGATGACGCCCAGCCAGGCCGCCGTCGTCGTCAGCGGCTGCCCGGAGAAGGTCGCGTCGGCGATGGGCGCGACGCTGTCGGCCACCACGACCTTCTTGGCCAGGCCCAGCCCGAACCGTGGGAACCCGGCGACGAAGTCGCCGAGCCGGTTCTTGCGCACCTCGTGGAGCTGGTCGGCGATCTCGTGGTAGCGCACGATCGGGCCGGCGATCAGCTGCGGGAACATCGCGATGTAGGTGACGAAGTGCAGGAAGTTGCGTTGCGCCCGCTTGCTGCCCCGGTGAACGTCCACGACATACGAGATGTGGTGGAAGGTGAAGAACGAGATGCCGATCGGCAGGGCGAGCGACAGCACTGGCGAGGAGCCACCCCAGAGGCCGGCGAGGGCGTCGATCTGGCGCGAGGCGAACCCGGAGTACTTCCACACCGCGAGGATCGCCAGGTCGAACGAGACGATGCCGAGCAGCACGGCCCTGCGCCGGCCCGCTCGGGTGGGGCGCTGCGCGTCGAGCAACAGGCCCGCTGCGTAGTTGGCCACGATGCAGCCCAGCAGGAGCAGGACGAAAGGACCGCCACCCCAGGAGTAGAAGACCAGGCTGGCCGCCGCGAGGACCGCGTTGCGCCACCTCGCGGGGAGCACCCAGACCAGGAGGAGGACCAGCGGTAGGAACACCCACAGGAACATGGGCGTGGCGAACGACATCGTGGTGTCCCTGGGAGGTCGGGGCGTGGTGGTGCGGCGGCACGCAGACGCTAGCAGCGCGGCGGGTACGAAGCGGTCACGGCACTCCCCGTAGACTCCGGCGCTGTGAGCGCGCCCAGGATCCTCTGCATCTCCTTGTCCCCGTTGACGCGCGACGCCCGGGTGCTGCGCCAGATCGACGTCCTCGCGGAGCACGGCGAGGTGACGACGCTGGGCTACGGGCCCAAACCCCCTGCGTCCACGGCGCACCTGCAGGTCGAGGACGACCTGAGCTCCCTGCCGCGCACACCCCTAGGGGTCGCCAAGCTCGTCACCCGCCGGTTGAAGTCGGTCGAGCTCGACGCCCCCGCGGTCCGGCGGGGGCTCGAGCTCGTCGGTGGACAGCGGTTCGACCTCGTCGTCGCCAACGACGCACGCGCCCTGCCCCTGGCCCACCACGTCGCGCACGGTGCCCCGGTATGGGCCGACATGCACGAGTGGGCCGCCGCCGAGTTCTCGCACGTGGCGTCGTGGCGGCTGCTCATCGGACCGCTCATGGACCGGCTCTGCGACGTGTACCTCCCCCAGTCGGCAGCGGTGACCACGGTGTGCGAGCCCCTCGCGGTGCGCTACACCGAGCAGTACGGCGTGGAGTGCGAGCTGGTCCGCAACGCCGGCGTATGGCGCGACCTCGGCCCGAGCCCCCTGGAGCCGGGGCGCCTGCGGCTCGTGCACAGCGGCGCCGCGATCCGTGGCCGCAACCTCGAGATGCTCATCGAGGCCACCCTGGCCGTCGAGGGCTGCAGCCTCGACCTCTTCCTCGTGCCCGCCGCCGACGGCGGCCGCTACCTCGCCGAGCTGCAGAAGCTGGCCGGCGAGTCGGGGGCCATCACCTTCCACGACCCGGTCGCACCAGCCGACCTCCCGCAGACCCTCAACCAGTTCGACGTGGGCGCGTTCTGCATGCCGCCGATCAACATCAACGCCGAGTACGCGCTGCCCAACAAGTTCTTCGACTTCGTCCAGGCCCGCCTCGCCCACGCCGTCGGCCCGGCGCCCGAGATGGCCCGGCTGGTGCGCCAGTACGGTCTCGGGGTCGTCTCCGACGACTTCGGTGTCGAGTCGTTCACGCGCGCCCTGCAGACCATGGACGCCAAGGCGGTGCAGGCAGGCAAAGAGGCCTCCCACAGGCACGCCCGCGACCTGAGCAGCGCCTCCGACGTAGCGACCATGGCCGCCATCGTCGCGCGACTGCTGCCCACCACGACCTGACCCGTCAGGTCCCACTGCAACCCCAGACGTCGGTCCCGACCCCCAGGCCCAGTGAGGTATCACCTTGACCCGCACCAGCCGCACCTCGGTCGTCATCGCCTCCCGGCTCTTCCCGCCGGAGCCGGGCGCTGCGGCATACCGGCTCGGGGCCCTGGCCCGAACCCTGGCCGAGCAAGGAGCTCCGGTGGAGGTCCTCACCACCCGACCACCGAGCGGCAGCGGTGCGGTGCACGACCCCCGGGGCGTCCGCGGCCACCGCTGGCCGGTCCTTCGTGACGCCGGGGGCAACGTGCGCGGGTACCTCCAGTTCGCCAGCTTCGACGGTCCCCTGTTCCTGCGGCTGCTGTTCGTCCGCCGTCCCGGGGCAGTCATCGTCGAACCGCCGCCCACGACCGGGACCGTGGTCCGGATCGTGTGCGCACTGCGCCGGATCCCCTACGTCTACTACGCCGGTGACGTCTCCAGCCGTGCCGCCGAGGGCATCGGGGTCTCCCCCGCGGTCGTGGCCGTGCTGCGTCGGGTCGAGTCCTGGGCGATGTCCGGGGCCGCCGCTGTCCTGGCGGTCTCCGACGGCGTCGCCCAGGAGGTCGACCGGCTGACCGGCGGCTCGGCACCCGTCACCGTCGTCGGGACCGGCGTGGACACCGAGGTCTTCACCCCCGACCGGTCCGTGGCGCGCAGCGAGCACCCGACGCTGGTCTACGCCGGCACCATGTCCGAGATCCAGGGCGCATCGGTCTGGGTCGAGGCCTTCACCCGGGTCGCCGAGGAGTTCCCCGAGGCGACCTTGTTGCTCTACGGCCAAGGCGCCCAGGAGCCGCTGCTGCGCTCGCTCGCTGCAGGGCTTCCGCCTGGCCGGGTCGTGTTCGAGGGAGTCGCCTCCGGTGCGCGGGTGGCGACGGCACTGTCCTCGGCGTGGGCCGGGCTGGCGTCGCTGCACCCCGGCGTCGGCTACGACTACGCCTTTCCCACCAAGATGTTCGCCTCCACGGCCTGCGGCACGCCGGTGGTCTACGCCGGCCCCGGGCCGGGACGCTCCATGGTGGCCGAGCACGACCTCGGCTGGGCAAGCGACTGGGAGCCTGACGCCGCGGCCGACCTGCTGCGCCACGCCCTGACCACCCGACCAGACGAGGCCACCCGCGACCGCCTGGTGGCCTGGACCCAGCGCCACGCCAGCCAGGGGGTCGTCGCCGGCGCGGCCGCCCAGGTGGTCGACGAGGTGCTCGCCTCGAGTCGCCGGCACTGACGAACAGACCCGGCGTTCGGGCCCCGTGGGGCCACCCACCGGGCGCACCCGTGGGGCCACCACCGGGCCGTGACCCTTCGGAGAGCCGGCCGGTCAGCGGCGCCCGAGGTGCCACAGGTGGCCGTGGTCCTTCTTGTCGACGAGCTCTGGAAGGACCTCACTCTCGAAGAGCGCCAGGCCCGTGGTGTCGTAGGCCGCCTCCGGGAAGTAGGTGATGGCGTAGGTCATGCCCTGCTGCTCCAGTGCCTTGAACGCCTCGACGATCTGTTCGGGGGTGCCGACGGCGGGACCGGTGCGCAGCCCCTGGACCTGCTCGTCAGCCTTGTCCTCGGGCACGCCCGCCGCGAGGAACTGCTCGCGGATCCAGGCGAACCGGTCCTCCAGCTCCTGCTCGGAACGACCGATGACGACGTTGTAGTTGGCGCTGCGCACGATCTCGCCGAAGTCGCGACCGAGGTCGTCGCAGTGACCCTTGAGGATCTCGCTCTTGTGGGCGAACCCTTCGGGGCTACCGTCGAAGTTGGTGTAGTCGGCGTACTTCGCCGCGATGCGCAGCGTCTTCTTCTCACCACCGCCGGCGATCCACAGGGGGATGCCGTTGCCCTTCGAGCCCGAGACGACCGTGCCCTGCAGCGGCTGCGGGTGACACCGCGCCCCGTCCACGCGGTAGTGCTCGCCGTCGAGGGTGGCCGACCCCGTCGTCCACATCTGGCGGAAGATCTCCACACCCTCCTCCAGCCGCTTGAGCCGCTCCCCCGCGCGTGGGAAGCCGTAGCCGTAGGCCCGCCACTCGTGCTCGTACCAGCCGGCACCGATGCCCATCTCGACGCGGCCCTCGGAGATGATGTCGACCGTCGCCGCCACCTTCGCGAGGTAGGTGGGTTCTCGATAGCTCATGCAGGTGCACATCTGGCCCAGCCGGACCCGACCCGTCACGGCGGCGAAGGCCGCCATGAGCGTCCACGCCTCGTGGGTGGCCTCCTCGCTGGGCACCGGCACCGTGTGGAAGTGGTCGTAGACCCAGATCGAGGTCCAGTCCTCGTTGGCGTCGGCGCGACGGGCCAGGCCTGCCATGACGCCCCAGTGCTGGCTGGGGTCGATGCCGACGAGGTCCATGCGCCAGCCCTGCGGGACGAAGAGACCGAGCTTCATGAAGTACTCCTAGGGAGAGGCGGAAGAAGGGCAACGCTCGTGCAGGTCCATGGGGCCATGAGCTCGACGCGGCAGCGCCGCACCTCGGGGCCCTACAGGGCCGGGACTGCGTCGGTGAGGTCGATCGTCCGGCTCGACCGGGCGGACTCGATGCACGCCTCGGCGACCGCCACCGTCGTGAGCCCCTGCTCCATGGTGACGATGTCGGCCCCCTCCTTGCCGAGCACGGCGTCCCGGAAGCTCTCGTGCTCCACCCGCAACGGCTCCGGCTTGGCGATGGCGTAGCGGACGACATCGCCCTCCGACACCCCGCGGAACTTCGCGATGGCGTCCCAGGTCGTGGCGATCTCGCCGTTCGCGTGGAAGGTGAGGTCGGCCGTGAGGGTGTCGGCGACGAACGTCCCGCGCTCACCAGTGATGATCGTGACCCGCTCCTTGAGCGGCGACAGCCAGTTCACGAGGTGGCTCGTCACGGTGCCACCACTGAGCTGCCCGACGACGGCAACGAGGTCCTCGTGCTCTCGACCGGACTTGTAGGCCGTGCGCGCGGACACCGAGGTGTACCGCTGCTGGGTCACCCAGGCCGTCAGGTCGATGTCGTGCGTGCCGAGGTCCTTGACCACACCCACGTCCGCGATCCGGGCCGGGAACGGGCCCTGGCGCCGCGTGCTCACCTGGTAGACGTCGCCGAGCTCACCGGCCTCGAGGCGTGCGCGAGCGCTCTGCAGGGCCGGGTTGTAGCGCTCGATGTGGCCGACCGCACCCACGAGCCCGGCCTCCTTGAAGGCCTTGGCCAGCCGGACGGCGGACGGGGTGTCCTGCGCCAGGGGCTTCTCGATGATGGCGTGCACGCCGGCTGCGGCGAGGGCCAGACCTACGGGCTCGTGGTAGATCGTCGGCACCGCGACCATGCAGTAGTCGAGACCGTGCTTGATCAGGCCCTCGATGGAGTCCTCGAGCGGGCGTGCGCCCGCGACACCGTGCAGGTCGCCGCCCGGGTCGGCGACAGCCACCAGGTCGACTCCCGGCAGCGAGCCGAGGACTCGGGCGTGATGACGGCCCATCATGCCGAGGCCGATGAGCCCGGCGCGCAGGTTGGCCATCAGGCACCGGCCTTCGCCAGGGCGTTGACCGCAACGACGATGCGCTCGAGGTCGTCCTGGCTCAGCGACGGGTGGACCGGTAGCGAGAGGCACTCGGCTGCGGCCTTCTCCGTCTCGGGGAGGTCGACCTGCACCCCTCCGTCACGGACGAACGGCGCCAGCCGGTGGTTGGGCACGGGGTAGAACATGCCCGAGCCGACGTTGTACTCCTCGCGCAGCGCGGCGGCCAGGCCGTCGCGGTCCTGCGGCACACGCACGGTGTACTGGTGGTAGACGTGCACCGCACCCTCGGCGACGGGCGGCGTGGTGACGCCCTCGAGGTTGGCCGTGAGGAACGCGGCGTTCTCCTGTCGTCGCTTCGTCCAGGCGCCGACCTTGGTCAGCTGGACGCGACCGATGGCGGCGTGGATGTCGGTCATGCGGGCGTTGAAGCCGACGACCTCGTTGTGGTACTGCTTCGCCATACCCTGGTTGCGGTAGAGCCGCATGAGGCGCTCCACCTCGTCGTCGCCCACCGACACCATGCCGCCCTCACCCGAGGTCATGTTCTTCGTCGGGTAGAGCGAGAACATCGCGAACGTGCCGAAAGCCCCGACCGGGGTGCCGTTCAGCGAGGCACCATGGGCCTGGGCCGCATCCTCGTAGACCTGGAGGCCGTGCTGGTCGGCGATGGCCATGAGCCGGTCCATCTTGGCCGGGTGTCCGTAGAGGTGGACCGGCATGATCCCGACCGTCTTGTCGGTGATCGCGGCCTCGACCGCGGCGGGGTCGAGGCAGAAGTCGTCCGCCGAGATGTCGGCGAAGACCGGGGTGGCGCCGGCGAGCGCGACCGAGTTGGCCGTCGCGGCGAACGTGAAGGACGGGACGATGACCTCGTCTGCGGCCTTGACGCCGGACGACAGCAGGCCGAGGTGCTGGCCGGAGGTTCCGGAGTTGACGGCGACGCAGGCGCGGCCGAGGCCGAAGTGCGCGGAGAACTCCTCCTCGAAGGCCTTGACCTCCGGGCCTTGGGCGAGCATGCCGCTGCGCAGGACGCGGTCGACCGCCTCGCGCTCCTCGTCGCCGATGAGCGGCTTGGCAGGGGGGATGAACTCGGTCATGGTGCGACGGCCTCCGTCAGGGTGTTGTCGTGCTCGGTGTAGTGGTCTCCGGTCTGCGGGCAGACCCACGTGCCGGAGTCGTCCCGCTCCAGGGGGACGCCTGCCTTGCCGACCCAGCGGATCCGCTTGGCGGGGACCCCCGCCACGAGGGCGAAGTCGGGGACGTCCTTGGTCACGACGGAGCCGGCGGCCACGAGGGCCCAGCGTCCGATCGTCACCGGTGCCACGCATACGCTGCGGGCGCCGATCGACGCGCCGGTGCGGCAGGTGACCCCGACCGCCTCCCAGTCGTCGCCGGTCTTGAGGCTGCCGTCAGGGCTGACGGCGCGCGGGAAGTGGTCGTTGGTGAACACCACGGCCGGTCCCACGAAGACGCCGTCCTCGAGGACGGCCGGCTCGTAGACGAGGGCGTAGTTCTGCAGCTTGCAGTTGTCGCCCATCTGCACTCCGGTGCCGACGTAGGCACCTCGCCCGACGACGCAGTTCTCGCCGAGCACCGCACCCTCGCGCACCTGCGCCAGGTGCCAGATGGACGAGCCGTCACCGATGCTCGCGCCGTCGGCGACGTCCGCGGACCCGACGATCCGGACCGCCACGCCTCAGCCCACCTTCTCGGCCTGGCCGACGACGAGGAGGCGAACGTCCTCGAACCGGGCCGGGTCGAGGACCCGTCGGCCGTCGACGACGACCTGCACGTCGGGGAAGTCCTTGGCGGACAGCTCGCGGTACTCCGCGTGGTCGGCCTGGACGACGACGACCTCGACCGGGTCACCGAGGGTGTAGGAGTCCCAGCCGAACTTGGCGAGCTCCTGCGCGGAGTACATCGGGTCCTGGACGACCACGGTCGCACCGGCCTCGCGAAGCGCGTCGACGGTGCCGAAGACGCCGGAGAACGCGGTCTCCTTGACCCCGCCGCGGTAGGAGGCACCGAGGACGGCGACAGTCTTGCCCTGGAGGGTGCCACCGGCCGCGCCGACGGTCAGGCCCACGGTGTAGGCCGGCATCGCGGCATTGGCCTCGCGGGCCGCGCGCACGACGGTGGCGTCGGGGTCGTTCCAGAGGTAGAGCCGCGGGTAGACCGGGATGCAGTGACCACCGACGGCGATGCCGGGACGGTGGATGTGGCTGTACGGCTGGGAGTTGCTGGCCTCGATGACCTGGAAGACGTCGATGCCGTTCTTCGCGGCGAAGGCACCGAACTGGTTGGCCAGCCCGATGTTCACGTCGCGGTAGGTCGTCTCGGCGAGCTTGGCCATCTCGGCCGCCTCGGCGCTGCCCAGGTCCCAGACGCCGTTGCCGCGCTCGAGGTCTGGACGCTCGTCGAACTGCAGCACCTGCTCGTAGAACTCGACCGCCTTCGCTGCGCCCGCCTCGGACAGCCCGCCGAGGAGCTTGGGGTACTTGCGCAGGTCTGCGAAGACGCGACCAGTGAGCACGCGTTCCGGGGAGAAGACGAGGTGGAAGTCGCTGCCCTCGGCCAGGCCGCTGCCCTCCTCGAGCCGCGGCCGCCACCGGGTGCGCGTGGTGCCGACGGGGAGGGTGGTCTCGTAGATCACCAGCGTGCCGGGCTTGAGGCCTCGGGCGATGTCGTCCGTCGCGGAGTCCATCCAGCCGAAGTCGGGACGGGCCTGCTCGTCCACGAACAACGGCACGACCACGACGACCGCGTCGCTCTGGGAAACCGCGTCGGCAGTGTCGGTGGTGGCGACGAGGCGTCCGGCGGGCACGACCTCGGCGAGATACTCCGCGAGGTGTGCCTCACCCGGGAAGGGCTCGGTCCCGGCGTTGACGAGGTCCACGACAGGCTGGCTGACGTCGGCGCCGAGGACGTCGTGCCCGGACTTGGCGAACTGCACGGCCAGGGGAAGGCCGATCTTGCCGAGGCCGACAACGGTAATCTTCACGAGGTTCCTTCACAGTTGGGGTCCGCGCTCGATCTTAGGGCTTCCCCGCCAACGCGCAGCCACGCCCCGAGGTCGCCGGGGGCTCAGCCCGGGGCCCGGTCTCTCGCGCCGACGCGCAGCCGCTCGCGAAGCTTGCGCCTCCCGCCGAACCTGTGATGCTGACAACCATGACCTTGATGCACCAGAACGACCCCGAGCTGGTTCGCGAGCTGCTGGCCGACCCCGGCATCTGGGTGGTCGTCGGCCTGTCGTCCAACCGCGACCGCACCGCCTTCGACGTGTCGCGTTGGCTCAAGGTGGAGCTCGGCAAGGGGATCATCCCGGTGCACCCCTCGGCCGACACCGTCCACGGTGAGCAGGGCTACGCCTCCCTCGCCGACATCCCCGACGGCACCAGCGTCAAGGTCGTCGACTGCTTCGTCAGCTCCGAACACGTGGGTGCGGTCGTCGACGACGTGATCGCCCACAAGGACCGCCTCGCCATCGACGCCATCTGGATGCAGCTCGGCGTGACCGACGAGGCGGCTGCCGAGCGGGCGCGATCCGCGGGCCTCGACGTGGTCATGGACACCTGCCCCCGCATCGAGTGGCGCACCGTGAGCTCCTCGGGCATGGCCCGCTGAGCTGCGCCTCCTGGGGCTGGTCCTGGGGCGGGGTCAGCAGGCCTTGAGCTTGAGCGCCGCGTCCGAGACCATCACGGTGCCGCCGAGGGCCGTCACCCTGGTCGTCCCGAGGCGCTTGATCTCGGCGAGTGTCGCACTGGGTACGCACTCCTTGCGGGTGAGCAGCACCGGTCGTCCGCCGTAGAGGGCGGTCGCGGAACCCGCAAGCGCATCCGGGTAGTTCAAGCCGTTGGCGAGCAGGATCTGGGGTGAGGACGCGACTGCCTCGCGGGACACCTTCGCGGCGGTCTCGAAGCGGTCTGCTCCGGCGAGCCGCTGGACGCCGACCCCGGGCACCGCGGCCCTGACTGCAGTGACCACTGCCGAGGAGATCACGGAGGTCCCGCCGAGGACGTAGACCTTGGAGGGCTTGACCCGCTTGAGGGCAGCGACCGTCTCCTTCGGGAGGCTCGTCGCCTTGCTGAGCAGCAGAGCACCGCCACCGATGGATGCCGCGGCCCCGCCACCGAGGGCGTCAGGGCTGGCGCTGTTCGCGATGTACACAGGGACACCGGTCAGCACCGGGTCGAAGCCTTCGGTGAGCTGGGCAGCGGTGTCGAAGCGGTTCACTCCCGCAACTCGAGTGAGATAGCTGGCAGTCCCCCCCGTGATGTGGCGGCCGAGCTGGGTGGACATCGTGGCGGACACGGCGCTCGTCCCGCCCACGACCACGATCTTCTTCACCTTGAGGCGGTCGAGCTCGGTCGCGACGACGGAGGGCAGGGTGCCGGTCCGGGGGACGAGGATCAGCGGTGCGCGGAGCAGGGAGGCGAACGGCCCCGCGCCGAGTGCGTCCGAGAACGTCTCGCCGGACGCGACGACCGCCCACTCCATCGTCGGGTCGAAGTTGGCCTTCGAGATGGCGACCGCGGTCGCGTACCGGTCCGGACCGGACAGTCGGCTCGTCGAGGGCGCAACGGTCGTCAGGGCCGCGACGTTGACCACCGGGACCTGGGCGGCCTCGACGCGGGCGGGAGCCGAGGCCACACCGGCTGTGGAGGCGAGCGCCACGGTGGCGGTGAGCGCCACCGTCACGCGGGTCGCGAGGGGGAAGCGAGGGCGACGGCTGTGGGGAGGTGCGAACATGTCGTGCTTTCCGGGTGGGGGACCTGAATATGCGACGTGCGGAACGTAGCCCGGCCCACCAGACGCCATCGTGCGGATCCTCGCGAACTCAGCCGGACGGATGACCCCCGACCGAGCCGAAGGGTCAGCAGGCCTTGAGGCGCAGTGCTGCGTCGGAGACCACCGAAGGGCCACCGAGCGCGGTCACCTTCGTGGCGCCCAGGCGCTTGATCTCGGCGAGGGTCTCGGCGGGCACGCACTCGGCCCTGGTCAGCAGCACCGGGCGACCACCGAAGTAGGGCGCGGTAGCCGCGCCGGAGAGGGCATCGGGGTACTGCATACCGTTGGTGAGCAGCACCTCGCGCGCCGAGGTCAGGGTGTCGGCCGAGGCCATCGCCGCAGTCGCAAAGCGGTTCGAGCCACCGATCCGGGTCACGGGGACCCGCGATCCCACAGCGGTTCTGACCTGCGAGAGAACCGTGTTGGAGATCGAGCTCGGACCGCCCAGCACGATGACGTCTGACGGCTTGACCCGCTTGAGTGCTGCCGTCGTCTCGGCGGGGAGCTTGGTGGGGCTGGTCAGCAGCAGGAAACCGCCGGACAGGCTCGCGGCGCCGCCGCCACCGAGGGCGTCAGGGAAGGTCGTCCCGCTGGCAAGGTAGACCGGAACGCCTGTCAGGGCCGGGCTGAACCCCTCCGTGAGCTGCGCAGCGGTGTCGTAGCGGTTGGCGCCATCGACCTGGTACGCGACCTTGTTCGCGGTGTGGGCCTCGAGCTGGCGCACCATGTCTGCGTTGACCGAGGACGGGCCACCCACGACGACGACGGTCTGGGTCTTGAGGCGGTCCAGCTCGGCTGCGGTCTCCACCGGGAGCTTGCCGGAGGTGGGCACGAGCAGCAGCGGGGCCTCGACGAGGGCGGCGAAGGGGCCGGCGCCCAGCGCGTCCGGGAAGTTCAGGCCCGAGGCGACGACGACGACCTCCTGCGGCGCAGCGAAGTTGGCTTTCGAGATCGCCACCGACGTGGCGTAGCGGTTGGCACCGGCCAGCCGCGCGGTCGTGACCGCGGTAGCTGCGGTGGTGGACGACGTGACTCGCTGGGCCTTGGCCGGAGCGTATGGCGCAGCCGTGGCAGCAGTCGTGCCGAGCGCGAGCAGGACGCTGGTGGCCAGCGCGGGGACGGTGAGTCGGGCGGGACGCATGGGAACCTTGTCGTTCGAGGGCTGTTCAGGGGGCGGTGCGCCGCAAGATAGCCCGCAGCGGCAAGACATATCACCCACTTCGCGCAAATCCTGGACAGACGGACGACCTCTTCCTCCCGCCCGGCGCGCCCCTCGTCCTGGCTCAGGCGGGCGCGTTGCCGCGGCGGGCGCGCAGGGCTGCACCCTTGGCCCGGGCCTGGTCACGCAGGTCTGCCTGGAAGCGCACCATCGACGCCCGCAGCCCGGCAGCAAGGTCGCCCTCCCCCGCAGCGAGGATGCGTACGGCGAGCAGCCCGGCGTTGCGAGCGCCCCCGATGGAGACGGTGGCAACGGGCACACCGGCCGGCATCTGCACGATGGACAGCAGGGAGTCCATGCCGCCGAGGTGCTTGAGCGGCACCGGCACGCCGATGACGGGAAGGGGCGTCACCGCGGCGAGCATCCCCGGGAGGTGGGCCGCCCCCCCGGCGCCGGCGATGATGACGCGCAGGCCGCGGTCGGCGCTCTGTTGCCCGTAGTCGACCATCTCCTGCGGCATCCGGTGCGCCGAGACGACGTCGACCTCGTAGGGGATGCCGAACTCCTCGAGCGCCGCTGCCGCGAGCTCCATGACGGGCCAGTCGCTGTCGCTGCCCATGACGAGCCCGACGAGCGGCGCGGATGCGGAGTTGTCGGAGCTGTTGGAGGTGTCGCTCATTCGGTGATCGCCCCTGCAAGGTAGTCGGCAGCGTGGCCGGCCCGATCGCGCAGGTCGGCGAGGTCGGCACCGCTGACGGTGACGTGCCCGATCTTGCGGCCCGGGCGGACCGCCTTGCCATAGAGATGGATCTTCAGGCCGGGATCCCTGGCCATGATGTGGCGGTAGGCCGGGTAGAGCTCCGCGTGGTCCCCGCCGAGGACGTTCGCCATCACCGTGTGCGGCGCGCGCGGGGTCGGGCTGCCGAGCGGCAGGTCCAGGACCGCGCGCAGGTGTTGCTCGAACTGGCCCGTCACGGCACCGTCCATCGACCAGTGCCCGCTGTTGTGCGGGCGCATGGCCAGCTCGTTGACGACGTATGCTGCGGCCCCGGTCGTGGGGTCGCGCACCTCGAACATCTCCACGGCGAAGACCCCGGTGACCTCGAGCTCCTCGGCGATGCGCAGGCCAGCCTCGGTGGCCACGGCAGCGAGGTCCGGGTCGAGATCGGGTGCCGGGGCCAGGACCTCGGTGCAGATGCCGTCGGTCTGGACCGTCTCCACCACAGGCCACGCGGCGGCCTGGTTGGAGGGGCTCCGGGCGATGAGGACGGCGAGCTCGCGGACGAAGTCGACCTTCTCCTCGAGCAGCACGCCGTCGGCAAGGGCACCGGCGCGGCCGACCTGCTCGAGCCAGTCGGCGATGTCGTCGGCCGAGCCGATGACACGGACGCCCTTGCCGTCGTAGCCGCCACGCGGGGTCTTGGCGACGACGGGCCAGCCGATCCGGTCCCCGAACGCCGTCACGTCCTCGGCGGTGCGGGCCCGTGCCCACGGCGGGCAGGCGACGCCGATCTCGGTGAGGCGCTCGCGCATCGCGAGCTTGTCCTGGGCGAAGTGCAGCGCCTGTGGGCTCGGGTGCAGCGGGACGCCCTTGGCCACGAGCGCGTCGAGCACAGCCGACGGCACGTGCTCGTGGTCGAAGGTCACCACGTCGCACTCGGTGGCGAACGCCAGTACGGCTTCGACGTCGGTGTGGTCACCCACCGGCGCGGACGCGACGACCTGGGCGGCAGGGGCGTCGAGCGCCTCGGCCAGCACGCTCAGGGTCAGGGACAGCTCGGCTGCGGGCCCTGCACACATCCGGGCGAGCTGGCCGCCGCCGATGATGCCTACGACGGGGAACCCTCCGGGGGCGCGCTGGGGTGACGTCACGACGGCGAGGATATCGGCCGGGCCGACCCACCCCCGAGCCTGCCCACTCCGGAGGTGCGCGGGCGCCATACCCGGCTCGCCCCACCCACCCCGTGACGCCGGTCCTTGAGGGGCTCGGCCGTCGGGGCGGAGGCGACGGTGGCCGGGACGCGAGACCCGGCGGGGCTCGATAGGCTCCGCGGGTGTCTGCGCCTCCCTCCGTCATCACGCGCCTGCGCGGGACGATCGACGTCCTCTACCGCGAGATGATCAAGTTCGGCGTCGTGGGGGCGGTCGCCTTCGTCATCGACATCGGCGGGTTCAACCTGCTGCGGCGCACCGTCCTGCAGG
>JBDSKZ010000010.1:0-3954 GCA_039916625.1 Pedococcus sp. | reverse complement strand
GCCCACTATCTTCGTGTGACGGCCGGGACCCCGGCCGAGACGGACGCGTTCCTGGCCGCCGTGGCCGAGATCGCCGCAACAGCCACGGACAGGAGCGCGTCGTGACCGCAGGTGACCGCAGGGTCTCGCTCAGCCGTTCCACCTCGGAGTCGAGCGTCGAGCTCGAGCTCGACCTCGACGGCACCGGTGTGGCCGACATCTCGACCGGCGTGCGCTTCTACGACCACATGCTCTCCTCGCTGGCCAAGCACTCGCTGATCGACCTGCGCATCAAGGCCACCGGTGACGTCGACGTCGACGCCCACCACACCGTCGAGGACGTCGCCATCGTGCTCGGCGACGCCCTGCGCGAGGCGCTCGGAGACAAGAGCGGGATCTCCCGCTTCGGTGATGCCACGGTGCCGCTCGACGAGGCGCTGGTCCAGGCCGTCGTCGACGTCGCCGGCCGCCCCTACGTCGTGCACTCCGGTGAGCCCGAGGGCCAGGCCTACGTCCTCATCGGCGGCAACTACGTCGGCTCGCTGACCCGCCACGTCTGGGAGTCGCTCGCCTACCGGGCCGGCATCGCCCTGCACGTCCGGGTGCTGTCCGGGCGTGACCCCCACCATGTCGTCGAGGCGCAGTTCAAGGCCGTGGCCCGCGCGCTGCGTGCCGCCGTCGCGCGGGACCCCCGCGTGGTCGGCGTACCCAGCGCGAAGGGCAGCCTCTCCACGTGAGCGTCCCGTGGCAGCCCGCGCGGGAGTCGCGCGGACTGCTCCTGGTGCGGGCCAGGCCCGGTCCGGCGTCCGGCTGGGTGCGGCGAGGCCTGGTCGCCTGCGATGTCGTCCCGCTGGGGGAGTGGACCGCGCTGCTCCCGATGGAACGCGTCTCACGAGCCAGCGCACCCTACGACGACGCCATCGCGGTCCTGGCGGGCCGACCGCTACCACCGCGTCTGCGACCCGCCCTCGGCTTCTTCGTCGTCGACCACCGGGCTGTGGTGAGCCTGCAGCCCCGAGGATGGCGCCCCTCGCAGCGCTGGTTGGTCTGGGAGCCCGGGAGCGGACGGGTGCGGACGCCGGGGCTGGGGGTGGCCCGACCGCCCGACCTGGTCGCGGCTGCCCGCAGCCGGACCGCTGCACCCGTGGTCCAGCGGGTCCTCGAGGACCGTTCCGGCGACGCGCCGAGGATGCTGCGTCGGCTGCTCGACGCCCTGACGCTGCCCGGCGAGGACCTGCTGGGCCCGTCCGAGCATCCCCGTGGCCAGGTCGTTGCCCCGACCGCCCAGGCGGTGGCCCGCTTCGAGTCCCGCATGGCCGAGCAGGCGCAGCACCGCGCCGAACTGGAGGAGAGCTGATGGCACACGTCGTGGTGTTCGACTACGGCAGTGGCAACGTCCGCTCGGCCGTCCGCGCCCTCGAGCACGTCGGTGCTCAGGTCACCCTCACCGGCGACCGCCACCTCGCCCTCGAGTGCGACGGCCTCTTCGTTCCGGGGGTCGGCAACTTCCACGCCTGCATGGCCGGGCTGCGGGCCGCGGGCGGGCCACTGGTCATCGAGACCCGCCTGGCAGGCGGTCGTCCCGTCCTCGGGGTGTGCGTCGGCATGCAGGTGCTGTTCGACGGCTCCGACGAACCCTCCGGCAGCCCCCAGGAAGGACTGGGGGAGTGGCCCGGCACGGTGGCCCGACTGCGGGCCGAGGTCGTGCCGCACATGGGTTGGACCGAGGTGGATGCGCCGGCCGACAGCCGGTTGTTCGACGGTGTCGAGTCCGAGCGCTTCTACTTCGTCCACTCCTACGGCGTGCAGGACTGGGTCCTGGAGCCACCCATGGGTGCGTTCGCCGCGGTGGCCCCCAGGGTCACCTGGGCCGACCACGGTGGCCGCTTCGTGGCCGCCGTGGAGAACGGCCCGCTCTCGGCCACGCAGTTCCACCCCGAGAAGTCCGGCGACGCGGGACTCGCGTTGCTCGAGAACTGGGTCCGCGCCCTGTGAAGGTGCGCCCGCGCCGTACCGCAACCTGTGTCCGGGACCCCCGCCCGCACGCCGCACGAACCGCCAGCCCGACCCAAAGGACATCGCATGACCATGCTCCGCCTCGAGCTCCTGCCCGCCGTCGACGTCGCCGACGGCCAGGCCGTCCAGCTGGTGCAGGGGGTGGCCGGCACCGGTGGGCAGTTCGGTGACCCGTGGGAGGCGGCACTGGCCTGGCAGGATCAGGGAGCCGAATGGCTGCACCTCGTCGACCTCGATGCGGCGTTCGGGCGTGGCTCCAACCGCGAGCTGCTCGCCGACATCGTCGGTCGCCTGGACATCAAGGTCGAGCTGAGCGGCGGTATCCGCGACGCCGCGTCGCTGGAGGCCGCGCTGGCCACCGGCTGCCGTCGGGTCAACCTCGGCACCGCGGCCCTGGAGGACCCGGAGTGGACGGCCGCCGCGATCGCCGAGCACGGTGACCGCGTCGCCGTCGGTCTCGACGTCCGCGGTACGACGCTGGCCGCCCGCGGGTGGACCCAGGAGGGCGGCGACCTCTGGGAGACCCTGGAGCGCCTCGACCGGGAGGGGTGCGCGCGGTACGTCGTCACCGACGTCAACAAGGACGGGATGCTCAAGGGCCCCAACCTCGAGCTCCTGCGCGACGTGTGCGCCCGCACCGACCGTCCGGTGGTCGCCTCCGGTGGGGTGTCGACCCTCGCCGACCTCGAGGCCATCCGTGGCCTCGTGGCCGACGGGGTCGAGGGCGCGATCGTCGGGTCCGCGCTCTACCGCGGGGCGTTCACGCTCCCTGACGCCCTCGACGTGGCAGGCCGCCCGTGACCGGGTCGAACCCGGAGCAGTCGGCCGCCCGTGACTCCGCCGGGATCCCTTTCGGCGGTCGCGCGCTCACGGGAACCGGCTTCGACGGTGACACGGGCGCCGCTGACCCGGCCCTCGTTGCGGCGCTGGGCGACCGTTCCGACGAACGCGCCATGATGGCCGCCTTCGCCGCCGCGCGCCTGCTCGTGCCGATCGTCGCCGAGCCCGTCTCCGTGGACGACAGCGGCGAGCACCTGGTGGAGAAGCAGACCGACCTGGCGGCCGTCACGCTCGTCGCGCCGGACGGGGTGCGGGCACTCCCGGTCTTCACCTCGATGGAGGCGATCGCCGCCTGGGATGCGCAGGCCCGTCCGGTCCCCGTGACCGCGGCGCGGGCGGCCCAGGCCGCGGTGAGCGAGCGGTGCGACGTCATCGTCGTCGACGTCGCCGGTGAGCAGCCGCTGGCGCTGCGTCCGAGCATGGTCTGGGCCCTGGCCCAGCAGCGCGAGTGGCTACCTGCCCACGAGGACCCGAAGGTGGCCCGGGCGGTGGCGGAGGCGCTGCGCGACCAGGCCGACGTGGTCGCGCACGCCCTCACCGCCGGCGCTGCCGGCGAGGGCGTCCTTCGCGTCGCCCTGACGCTCGTGCCCGGCCTCGACGCCGAACGCGTCCAGGCGGTGGCGACGGCCATCGGCGAGCGGCTGGCCGCCGACGGGGAGATCCGCGCCCGCATCGACGGGCTGGCCTTCTCGATCGGCTAGCTGTCAGCGCCGAGGCGTCGGCCCTGGGCGTGCGGTGGTCCCAGCTCGTGGACGGCCACGACCGCGCTTGCGGGCAGTGGCGCATACAGGTGGGGGAACTCCTCGCCGGTGTCGGCATCGCCGACCTCGCGGACCGGCGACTCGGCCAGCCGTGACTCGTCGATCTCCAGCAGCAGCAGCGGCCCCTGGTGGTCGCCGTAGAACGCGCGGCGCACGACGGGCCACTGGTCGGCCGAGGAGCAGTGGATGAAACCTTCCTGCGCCATCGTGCGGCCCCGGGTGGACTGCGTGTAGGAGCCCGACACCAACGCCAGGGACCAGTGCTCCGGCTCGGCCAGGTGGTAGATGCGACCCATCACTGCACGGTAGCGGGCCCTGACATGGCCGTGCCGCCACCCCGGGTGACGGGGGGACGGCA
>JBDSKZ010000009.1:0-43613 GCA_039916625.1 Pedococcus sp. | reverse complement strand
GACGGAAGGGGTGCAGGACGTGCTCACAGGACCCTCCCCTCGGGTTGGGCCGGGCAGGAGGAACGCACCTGGCACTGCTTGCACCACTCCCCGACACTGGCCGAGAAGGTCGCACCCGCCATGCCCTCGGCGGTCTGCGCCACGAGCGTGGCGGCCCACTGTGGATCCTCGTCCTCGGCCAGCGGCTCCTGCTCCTGCAGGGTCGTCCTGACCAAGGCGGCCTTGCCGACCTGCAGGAGCGCCGCCCCGACCGAGGCAGAGCCGTGCTCGGGGAACGCCCCCTGCTCGACCCCGAGCTGGTAGGCGCCGAGCTGCGGGTGGCGCCCGAGCTCCTCGGCCCGGGGCTTGCTGCTGCCGGTCTTGTAGTCCACGACCCGCAGGCCGGTCGGGCCGTCCTTGCCGATGGTGACCTGCTCCAGGCGGTCGACCTTGCCGCTGAGCACCGCACGCCCCAGGGTCACCTTCATGCCCAGCTCTGCTCCCAGGCGTACCCAGCCGTGGGCCTTGGCCTCGTCGAAGTACCGCGCCAGCCGACGCACCATCTCGTGCGCCTCGACCCGCTTGCGGTCCGAGACCCAACCCGACGGCATCCCGAGCCGGGCCCAGCGCTCGTCGACCTCGCGGACCAGCTCATCGGCGCTGACGTCACCCAGCTCGGCAGCGATGTCGTGGACGAGCGTGCCGATGTCGGCGGCCCCGACCGAGGGTCCATCCCCGCCGACGGAGCCGAGCAGCCAGCGGAGCCCGCACTTGCCGAACGACTCGACCTTGCTCGGCGAGACGCGGACGAGCTGGTCCGCGGTGCGCAGCGGGCGCTCGTCGGACACCGAGCGCATCACCCACCACTGCCCTGGGTCGGCGCCCGGCACCCGCTCGTGGGTCAGCCTGGCCAGCGCGGCGACCGCGGTGCGGCGGGTGGCGGCGTCCTCGGACAGCAGCTGTCGCCGCAGCTCGCCCACGAGGGTCGGCAACGTCATCGTGCGCGACACGTCGGCAAACGGCCGGTCGCCCCGCTCGGTGATGGTGTCGGGGTCGACGACATCGAGGTAGACCGAGGGCTGCTCGTCGTCGCTGCGCACGGCAGTCATGACGACGCGCTCGGTGGCCCGGGTGACGGCGACCAGCAGCAGCCGGGTCTCGTCGTAGCGCACTGCCGCCTGGGCGGCCCGGAACGTCGAGGTTCGTCCTGCCACGACGTCGACGAGCCGCTCGGACCCGAGCAGCGAACCACGCAGCCGCAGGTCCGGCCAGACCCCTTCCTGGACGCCGGCGACGAAGACCAGCGCCCACTCGCGGCCGGCAGCAGCCTGTGGCGTCGTGATGGTGACGGCCTCGCCCACAGCCGAACGCGCCACGAGCGTGTCGCCGGGGATGTCCTGGCTGCCGATGTGGACCAGGAACGACTCGGGCCCCGCCTGCGGCAGCCGGTCGGCGAACTTGGCCGCCGCGTCGAAGAGCCCCACCACGGCGTCGAGGTCGCGGTCTGCGCGCGCGGCTGCCGGACCACCGGACAGCGCCGCCCCCTGCCACTCCGGGGCCAGCCCGGTTGCCGTCCACATCTGCCACAGCACCGACTCCGCGCTGACGCCCGCCTCCCAGCGCCAGGCGCCGTCCTCGGACCGTCCGCGAGCAGCCTTGACCCCTGCGGCGATGGTGCGGGCCACCCGGCGTGCAGGTCCCCCCTCCGGCCCCAGCTCGACCAGCGAGCCGGGCACCGTCAGTGCCTCGGCCAGCAGCTCGTCGCTGGTACGGCTGCCACCGGCGGCCAGCTCGACGCGCCGCAGCGCACGTCGCAGCCGCCGCAGCCCCACCGCGTCGGCGCCCCCGACCGGGGAGAGCAGCGCGTCGACGGCCCCCTGGGGCTCGATCGTGGGTGCGGGCTCGACCAAGGGGTCCACGCGGACCATGCCGAGCACCACCCCGAGGAGTGCGAGGAGCGGACGCACCGCGACCTCGTCGCGGACGGGCAGGTCGGTGGCGCTGCCTGCCACCGGCACGCCCGCCGACATCAGGACGCGACGCAGCGTCGAGGTGCGGCCCTGACCACGCACGACCACCGCCATCTGCGACCAGGGCAGCCCGTGCCGCAGGTGGGCCTCGCGCAGCTCTGCGGCCACGAAGCTCGCCTCCTGGCTCACCGCCCGGAGGAGGCGGACGTCGACCCGTCCCCCGACCCGGCCGGGTCCGGCGCTGCGCTGGCTGCCGCCCCCGAGCGCGCCGATCTTGGGCGCGACGCGCGCGGCTGCGGCGTGCACGGCCTCGGGGAGGCGGTGGGCGGTGGGGAGCACGAGCGTGGGACCCGCGCCGAGCTCGGTCCAGCCGCCGGCGAGGTAGCGCGGGTCGGCACCACGGAAGGTCTGCACCGCGCTGTCGGGGTCACCGAGCATGACGACGTCGATCCCGGGTGCGACAACCGTGCGGAGCAGCCGGGTGGCAGCGGAGGTGAGCTCCTGTGCGTCGTCGACCACGACGAGGCGAAGACTCCTGCGCAGCCGGTCGAGCGCGTCGGCGTCCTCGAGGAGGAGGTCGGCTGCTGCACCGAGGATCCACGCCGGGTCATAGGCCCCGGGCGCCGAGAACGCGGTCACCCGGTCGTACTCGTCGAGCACCTCGGCCGCAGCGACCCACTCGGGACGGTCGTGCTCGACACCCAGGCTCGCGAGGTCGTCGGGCTCGAGGTCGAGCTCGACCGCACGCATGAGCAGGTCTCGCAGCTCGGCCCGGAACCCCCTGGTGGTCAGGGCCGCGTGCAGCGCGCTGGGCCACGACGGCGCCGGGGTCGCGCCGGCCACCAGACCGGTGTCCTCGGCGGCGTGGCCGGCGAGGAGGTCCCGCAGGATGACGTCCTGCTCGGGACCGCTGAGCAGGCGCGGGGCCGGGTCGCCCCGCAGAGCCGCAGCCTGGCGCAGGATCCCGAACCCGAATGCCTGGTGCGTGCGCGCGAGGGGCTCGGTGGAGGTGCGGCCCAACCGCGCCGTCACGCGTTCACGCAGGCTTCCGGCGTTGAGGCGGGACGAGGTCAGCACCAGGCACTGGTCGGGCGTCGCCACCCCGGTCTCGACCCGTGCGACGACGGCCTCGATGGCCGTGGTGGTCTTCCCGGTGCCCGGGGCGCCCAGGACGCGCAGCACGCCGCCCCGGTGGGCGACGACCTGCCGCTGGACCTCGTCCAGCACAGGTGCGTCGACGACCAGGCTCGGGGCGCGGCGGAGCATCAGCACGAGGCCGATTCCATCACCTCGGACCGACATCGGCGGTCATGCCCCACCGGCGCAGCCCGACCACCTCACGAATCGCTGGCGCGCGACGTCGGATGAGTGACCTGTCAGACCGATGGACGGCAGGCGTCCTCCCACCGGGCCACCGACAGGTCCACCCGGCGACCGGCGACCTGACCGCGGACCAAGGGGGTGCCCTCGGCGCGGTAGTGCGCGAGCGCCTCCTCCTCGAGTCCTTGGGGGAAGTACCCGCCGGACCGCAGCACGCGCCACCACGGCACGTCCGACCCGTACCTCGCCATCACCGAACCGACCCCGCGCGCACCGCCGCGGCCGAGGACCTCGGCAATGTCGCCGTACGTCATGACCTTGCCCTCGGGGATCTGGTCGACGACCTCGAGGACATCGTCAGCGAACTCGCTCGGCTGCCCGAATCCCGTTGCCTGCGTGACCAATCCGATCCCCCTCAGTAGACGGGCTGAGTCGGGTCGACGTCGCGCACCCACGCGAGGACGCCGCCGGTGAGGTTGCTGACGTCGTCGCGCCCGGTCGCGGCGAGCAGCCCGGCGGCCTCCGCCGAGCGGACACCGGACTTGCAGTGCACGACGACCGGTATGCCGCGTGGCAGCTCCTGCGCGGCCGCGCCGGACCGGAACTCGTCCAGGTGCACGGCACGGGCACCGGGGATCGACACGATGGCGCGCTCTCCCGGCTCGCGGACGTCGACGAGCTCGAACCGGGCCTGCCCCCGATCGCGCGCGGCGAGCATCTCGCCCAGCTCGGTGGCGGACACCTCGGCGAACGACGGGGCCCTCGCCGACGCCCCCGCTGGCTCGTCAGATGCCGCGGACCCGACGCCCAGCGCGCCCCCGCGGCCGCAGAACTCCTCGTAGTCGACCAGCGCCGTGATCGTCGGGGACGGCCCGCACACCGGGCACTCCGGGTTGGCGCGCACGGTCAGGGAGTCCCACGTCTGGCGCATCGCGTCGTGCACGAGCAGCCGACCGACCAGGGTCTCCCCGCGACCCACGATCAGCTTGACGGCCTCGGCGACCTGCACCGAACCCACTGCGGCGCAGAGCACCCCGAGCACGCCACCTGTGGCGCACGAGGGCACGGCATCCGGCGGGGGTGGCTCCGGGAACACGCAGCGGTAGCAGGGTCCGTACCCCGCGAACCAGACCGAGACCTGCCCGTCGAACCGGTAGATCGACCCCCATACGTGCGGCAGCCCCAGCAGCACGCACGCGTCGTTGACGAGGTACCGCGTCGCGAAGTTGTCGGCGCCGTCGAGGACGATGTCGTAGTCGGCGAGGATCTCGAGGGCGTTCTCCGAGGTGAGCCGCACGT
This sequence comes from Pedococcus sp., assembly GCA_039916625.1. Classification (GTDB taxonomy): domain Bacteria; phylum Actinomycetota; class Actinomycetes; order Actinomycetales; family Dermatophilaceae; genus Pedococcus. The sequence goes on along the minus strand of JBDSKZ010000009.1, from coordinate 39,045 downwards.
CGTGGCGCACGACGGTGACCAGCGGGTTGATCGCCGCGACGGTCTCGGCCGCCGACTCGGTCTTGGGCCGGCCGACGTCGGCGACTCCGTGGACGATCTGGCGCTGGAGGTTCGAGGCGTCGACCACGTCGTCGTCGACGACCCCGATGGTGCCCACACCCGCGGCAGCGAGGTAGAGCAGGGCCGGCGATCCGAGACCACCCGCGCCCACGACGAGCACCCTGGCGTTGGACATCCGCTGCTGGCCCGCCAGGCCGATGTCGGGGAGCAGGATGTGCCGGGCGTAACGGCCCTTCTGCTCGACCGTGAGCTCGGGGCCGGGCGCAACGAGCGGTGGGATGGCCATGTGACTCACGTTACCCACCCGTACGATGTCCCCGACACCTCCACCCCGGCGGTGAACTCCCTGCGAGAGAGGCATGCATGTCCCTTCGCACCGACACCGACACCGACGCCGCCCGTGGTCAGCGGATGCCGCGGTCCGCCCGCCGCGCCCAGCTCCTCGAAGCGGCCCAGGCGGCATTCGTGGAGTCCGGCTACCACGCCGCCGCGATGGACGACATCGCCGAGCGTGCGGGTGTGTCCAAACCTGTGCTCTACCAACACTTCCCAGGCAAGCTCGAGCTCTACCTCGCCCTGCTCGACAAGCACAGCGAAGGCCTTGAGCTGCTGGTGCGCGAGGCGCTCGCCTCCACGCACGACAACAAGGAGCGCGTCTATGCCTCCATCGCCGCCTACTTCGACTTCGTGTCCCGGGACGGCGCGGCCTTCCGGTTGATCTTCGAGTCCGACCTCACCAACGAGTCCGCCGTGCGCAACCGCCTCGACGCCGTCGGCCTGGTCTGCGCCGAGGCGGTGGCCGAGGTCATCGCCGAGGACACCAACCTGCCCGACGAGGACGCCTCGCTCCTCGGCATGGCACTCACCGGGCTCGCCCAGGTCAGCGCCAGGCACTGGCTGGCGCAGGGTTCGGACGTGCCCAAGGGCGAGGCGGCACGCCTCGTCGGCACCCTGGCCTGGCGCGGCCTCGGCTCCTTCCCCAAGGTGGGCGGGGAAGTTTCCCCCGAGCACGCTGGTTAGCCTTAGCGGCAGTCCCGCACCGGCAGCGTGCCGCGTGCTCCCCTTCTCCAGAAAGGCCACCACCGTGGAGGTCCGGATCGGCGTGCAGAACGTCTCTCGTGAGGTCGTCATCGAGTCCACCCAGAGCCCGGACGAGGTCGCCAAGGCCGTGGCGACCTCCATCGACAAGGGTGCCTCCCTGTCGCTGACCGACGACAAGGGCCGCCTGCTCGTGGTCCCTGCCGGTGCGCTCGCCTACGTGCAGATCGGCGAGTCCGAGAAGCGCGGCGTCGGCTTCAGCAACAGCTGAGCCCTTGGTCGCCGGGGACTGCCACGGCCATCCCCGGAGACCGGCCGGACGTCGACCCCTGCGTATAGCGCAGGCCCCTGACCTGCGCAAACTCGGCAAGATCGTTCTCCGTCCGTGACCTTTCCGGACGGCCCTCCAGCGTGCGCTTGGGCGCATACCGGTGTTGAGTTGTCGTCGTGAGGGCCCGCACCGCGGCCCCAGCAACAGCACAGGCAACCCCCGTGCAGAAGGAGTGAACGATGATTGGAACGATCATTGGCGCCATCATCGCCGGCCTCATCATTGGAGCTCTGGCGCGATTGGTGCTTCCCGGTAAGCAGGACATCTCCGTCCTGATGACGATCATCCTCGGAATCCTTGGTTCCCTGGTCGGGTCGTTTCTCGTCTACCAGGTCGGCTACAACAACTCGAACGGCGGATTCCAGATCATTCCGTTCCTCGCGGGCGTCGTGCTCGCGGCCGTCTTCATCGTCGTCTACGAGCGCATGACCGGACGTCGCGGCGCAAACCACGCCTGACGTCACCTCGACGACGAAGGGGCCCGGTCCAGCTGGACCGGGCCCTTTCGTCGGGTGTGCCCGTGGTGCCTGGTTCAGGCGGCCAGGCCGAGACGGCCCATCCGGCGGGTGTGCTCGTCGGTGAGCCGGGCGAACATCCGCCCCAGCTCGGCGAGGTCGGCGCTCGGGCGGTCTGCTCCCCCTGCGCCGCCCACGAGCAGCGAGGCGAGGGCGTCGCGCTCGACGGCCACCTGCTGGGCCTGCGACAGCGCCTCGCCGACGAGGCGTCGGCCCCACAGGGCGAGCCGCCCGGAGATGCGCGGGTCGGTGCGGATCGCCTCACGGACCACCTTGACCACGAAGTCGGCCTGGCCGACGTCCTGCATCGCCGAGTGCACCAGCGCCTGCGTCGAGGGGTCGACGTAGGCGGCGACCTCACGGTAGAAGTCGGTGGCGATGCCGTCGCCGACATACGCCTTGACCAGGCCCTCGAGCCACGTGCTGGGGCGGGTGCGCTCGTGGAAGGCGTCCACGGGGGCGATGAACGGGGCCATCGCCGTCTCGGGGGCCACCCCCATGTCGTCGAGCCGCGCCACGATCATCTCGTAGTGGCGGAACTCGGCGACCGCGAGCCCGGCCACGGCCGCCTTGAGCGGCTGCGTCGGCGACAGCTCGGAGTCCCCGGCCAGCCGGGTGAAGGCAGTGAGCTCGCCGTAGGCGAGGGCACCGAGGAGGTCCGCCACCGCCTCGAGGTACTGCGGGTCGGCCAACCAGTCATCCTGCGTCATGTCCGTCACCCTAACGGCGCGGGCCTGCACGCCGAGGGGCGACGACCCACCGCCGGACGTCGACGATGACGGGATGTCTCGACCCCGGCGGTAGACTGGTTGCGTCAAAGGTGCCCGGTCGGCACGAATCAGCCGCGGACGTGGTCCGCGCTACCGCTCGACGAGCATGGACGAAGACCTCCGATCGGCCCGCTGCGCGACGGCCTCCCCCGGGAGAGCCCCGATCGAGAGAACTCCATGACTGAGACCACCCCGAGCACGCCCACGCCGGCGATGCCCAGCTTCGCCGACTTCGACGTGCACCCCGACATCGTCGCCTCGCTGACCGACGCCGGGATCATCACCCCCTTCCCCATCCAGGCGATGACCCTCCCGGTCGCGCTCTCCGGCCACGACATCATCGGCCAGGCCAAGACGGGCACCGGCAAGACCCTGGGTTTCGGCGTCCCGATGCTCAACCGCACCACCGCCCGCGGTGACGACGCCTGGGACGGCATGCCGCACGCCGGCAAGCCGCAGGCCCTCGCCGTCGCCCCGACCCGCGAGCTCGCCGTCCAGGTGTCCGGTGACCTCGAGCGGGCCGGCAAGCGTCGCGGCATCCGCGTCCTCACCGTCTACGGTGGTCGCGCCTACGAGCCCCAGATCGAGGCGCTGCGCGCCGGGGTCGAGATCGTCGTCGGCACGCCGGGCCGTCTGATCGACCTGGCCAAGCAGGGACACCTCGACCTGTCGCACGTGAAGTCCGTCGTCCTCGACGAGGCCGACGAGATGCTCGACCTCGGGTTCCTCCCCGACGTCGAGAAGCTCCTCGCCATGACGTCCCCCGCACGCCAGACCATGCTGTTCTCCGCGACCATGCCCGGCGCCGTCGTGGCCCTGGCCCGCCGCTACATGAAGCAGCCGACCCACATCCGTGCGATGGGCGACGACCAGGAGAACGCCCACACGGTCAAGGCCGTCGAGCAGTTCGTCTACCGCGCCCACGCCATGGACAAGGTCGAGATGCTCGCCCGCATGCTCCAGGCCAACGACCGCGGCCGGACCATCATCTTCAGCCGTACCAAGCGCACCGCCGCCAAGGTGGCCGACGACCTCAGCGAGCGCGGGTTCGCCGCGGCTCCGATCCATGGCGACCTCGGCCAGGGCGCCCGCGAGCAGGCCCTGCGCGCGTTCCGCAACGGCAAGGTCGACATCCTCGTCGCCACCGACGTCGCGGCCCGCGGCATCGACGTCGACCACGTCACCCACGTCATCAACTACCAGTGCCCCGAGGACGAGAAGACCTACCTGCACCGCATCGGGCGCACCGCCCGCGCGGGCAACACCGGCATCGCGGTCACCTTCGTCGACTGGGACGACCTGCCGCGCTGGGGCCTGATCAACAAGACCCTCGACCTCGGCATCCCCGAGCCCGAGGAGACCTACTCCTCGTCCGAGCACTTCTACGAGCAGCTCGACATCCCGCGCACCGCCAAGGGTCGCCTCCCCCGATCCAGCCAGAAGCTCGCCGGCCTCGACGCCGAGGTGCTCGAGGACCTCGGCGAGACGGGCAAGTCGAGCGGGCGTCGCCCCACCGGCGGTGGCCGCAACGGACGCGACGGCGGCAAGGGTCGTGACGGCGGCCGCGACAGCACCCGCGACGGTGGCCGTGGCGAGCGTCGTCCCGAGTCCGCACCCAAGGACGGCGACGCAGCCGTGCCGCGGCGCAACCGGAACCGCCGCCGCACCCGCGGTGGCGCCGGGGAGTCCGCTCCCGCCAGCCAGGAAGGCTGAGCAGGCGGGGCAACGACCCCCGCCCACGTCCGCGCGTGGTTGCAGATCGGTCACGACGGCGACACACCGGGCTCGCGGCTGTCATCCTCGCGGCGTGGGGGATACACGCCTGAGCCTGAGGCACACCGTGGCCGTGCTGCTCGTGGCTGCCGTCACGGTGACGGCAGTGGCGGTCGCCGTGCTGCGGCCGAGCGAGCAGGAGCGGTTCCGTTCGTGGCTGCGCGACCAGCCGGACGTCGCGTCCGTGGGCGAACCGCGACAGGCGCTCGCCTCGGGCGTCATGGCCGCCCGCGCATTCGAGCCCACCGAGCGCGCGCTGCTCGCTCGGCCCCTCGACGTGGACGTGGTCGACCGCCTCGGTCGGGCGATCGTCAGGTATGGCGCCGAGCACCCTCCCATCGCCGGCACCAGCGTGGAGCTGCGCCAGGGTGCCGACGTCGTCCTGGTGTCGACCCAGCCCGCCGTCAACGCCACGTCCGTGACGATGCTCGGCGCCATGCGGGAGCAGCCGTCGGTGGTCGAAGTCGACCTGGCCGTGCACTCCCGCTCCGCCCCGTTCACCGCGACCGTGCGGGCTGGCACCGACCTGGCGGCAGCAGCCACGGCCCTCGCGCGGTCGCTGCCGGCTGCAGGAACACGGTGGTTGGGCGCGGAGCCCCAGGTGGCGGTCCGCGGCATTGGAGTCGGCAACGAGGTCCGCATCGCGGCGGGCGCCATCCTGACGCCCGCGGCCATCCACGCCTTCACCCTGGCCGTCCGCACCGATCCTGGCCACCCGGTGGCGCTGGACGCCCTCGACGGGCAGGGCAGGACGCGCAGCGTCCTGCGCCTGACCCCGTCCTCCCGCACGGCCACCACGGCGGCAGCACTGCACCAGTCGGGGTACGGCCTCGTCAGTCGAGGTGAGGCCGTCGAGGGGGCGCACGGGACGATCGCGATGGACGAGCAGGCCTGGGCGGCTTCGAGGGGAGCCGAGCTGTCCCGCGAACCCGGCGTCCTCGCCGCCACCATCGACGTCGGCAGCGCCGACGAGAAGCGGCAGGTCGTGGCAGACCTGCGGGTGGAGCCGCAGGTGTCGTTCGAGCAGGTGCTGCGCTGGCTCCCGGGACCGGTCGAGCGCGTCGAGGTGCACACGTCGCCCACAGCGCCCGACTACGACCGAGACGATGCGCTCACCCCCGATCCCGAGGTCGACTGCCCGACCGCGGCTGGCGGAGGGCTCAACCTCGCCTACAGCGGACCGCGGGACCGGGTGCCGAAGGCCGCGAACTACCTCGCGGCTCTGCGCGCCTCGGCGCTGGGCGCCACCTGCGTCCACTGGGCCGAGCGGGGTCGCCGCGGACGGCCGACGACCCAGACCCTGCTGATCCGGCTCCCCCTGCGCGAGGAGAGCTGGCAGGCGGTGCTCGACGTGGTCCGCTCCCGTCGAGCCGACCTCGGGTCCGCCCATCCCGCCGTCGTGCTGGTGCTGCCTGTGGCTGGTGATCGCGTGACGGCGGTGTTCAACCTCCCCGAGGGCCAGGCTCCCTTCGCCACGGCGCTCGGAGCCGAGACCCAGGAGCAGGCCCGCGCGGCGCAGGCCGGGCTGCAACCCCTCATCCGATACTGGAACGCCCGCGCCAAGCCGTGACCGCTAGGTCCGCGACGGGCCGGTCGCGCCTCAGGACGTGGTGCAGCGGGTCGTCGACCGGGTTGTCGGGCTCGAGGTCGCCCTCGGCGACCCGGCGGAACCCGGCCTTCTCCAACGCCCGCCACGACGCGATGTTGGCTGCCACGACAGACACGAGCACTGCGGGGGCATCAGGGAACTCGACGAACGAGCGGCTCACGAAGGCCGCGATCATCGCGGACCCGAGCCCCTTGCCGTGGGACTCTGGATCACCAAGCAGGTAGTCGATGGTGAGCGCTCCGTCCGGCACCTCGACCAGCGCTGCGAAGTCGCGACGGTTCTGCTCGTAGTCCTCGACCCGAGACCGTTGGAGCAGTCCCACCGGCCTGCCGTCGAGCAGGGCCAGCCAGTCCTGGTTAGGCTCCGTACCGTCGACCGAAGGGCCGAAGTCGCGCTCGACCGCGACGGGTGACCACTCGTGGTTCCACCAGCGGGCGACAGCCGGGGTGGCCAGCCACCGGCTGAGCACCGCGAAGTCCGCGCGCGTCACGCGCCGGAACTCCACGGCATACCTGCTCACCGGTGTCTGGGTCACGGTCGGTCAGGCGCCGATGGTCGCCGTGTCGATGACGAAGCGGTATCGCACGTCGGCGCTGACGACGCGCTCGTAGGCCTCGTCGACCTGGTCCGCGCTGATCGTCTCGATCTCGGCCGCGATGCCGTGCTCGGCGGCGAAGTCGAGCATCTCCTGGGTCTGGCGGATGCCGCCGATGTTGGAGCCGGCGAGCGCCTTGCTGCCGCCGATCAGCGAGAACACGACGAAGGAGCTGGGGTCGCTCGGCGCCCCCACGTTGACCATGGTGCCGTTGGCCCTGAGCAGCGAGAGGTAGTCGTCGAAGGGCAGGTTCGCGCTCACCGTGTTGAGGATGAGGTCGAAGGACCCACGCAGCTCCTTGAAGGTCGCCTCGTCCTTGGTGGCGTAGTGCGCGACGGCGCCGAACTTGATGCTGTCGGGCTCCTTGGAGGTCGTCTGGCTGAGCACGGTCACCTCCGCGCCCAGGGCAGCGGCGAACTTCACGCCGAGGTGGCCCAGGCCTCCGAGGCCGACGACGGCGACCTTCTTGCCGGGACCTGCCCCCCAGCGCTTGAGCGGGCTGAACGTCGTGATGCCGGCGCACAGCAGCGGCGCCGCGACATCGAGCTCGAGGGCGTCGGGGATGCGGATGGCGAAGCGCTCGCTGACGACGACCTGCCGGCTGTAGCCACCCATCGTCTTCTCGCCGTCGTAACCCTCACCGTTGTACGTCATCACGGCTCCCTCGAGGCAGAACTGCTCCTCGCCGTCCTTGCAGTACTCGCACTCACCGCAGGAGTCGACCATGCAGCCGACGCCGACCCGGTCGCCGACCTGGTAGCGCGTCACGCTGCCGCCGACCTCGGACACGACGCCGGCGATCTCGTGACCGGGCACCATCGGGAAGATGGCGCTGCCCCACTCCTCACGGACCTGGTGGATGTCGCTGTGGCAGATCCCGGCGAAGGCGATGTCGATGAGGATGTCGTCATCGCGCAGCTCGCGGCGCTCGATCGTGGTCGCCTCGAGGGCGGCGCCGGCGGACGCGACGGACAGTGCTGCAGTGCGGGACATGGTTCTCCTTGGGGGTCGGGGTCAGTCACCGTCAAGGGACAAGTCCCTTGACGGTGCGACTATTCCGCGACCCCTGCAAGTCCTGGTGCGCCCGCACCAGGACAGCAGCGCACGCCCTCTGCAGACCTACGGCACCTGCCCGGACACCGCGAACCCGACGGGCACGGCAGACTGGACCGTCTCTGGGCTCGCGACCTGGTGGAGGAGCACAGCCGGGGCGCCGCTGCCCGACGTTGCCGCTGGTGTCTGGTTGATGCCCACGGACCAGTACAGGACACACACGGCGATGGCCGCGAGGACGACCTGCAGGGGGCCGGCGTGGACGCCGATCGGACGGGCGGTGGACGTCGGCTGGGGGGCGCACGACATGAGGTACTCCTCGGCTCAGCGCCGCGCTCTACGACCAGCAGGGGGTCTGGTCGTCATTTGCGGCGAACACGCAGATCGTCGCAGCGGATCCAGCCGGCGTCACGACCGCTTTGCCAGCCCCATACCTTCCGACATGCCGTGAAGCCTGTTTCCGGCCCGATCGGACCAGCAGGGGGTCAGCCGTTCGGCTGAGGCGCGGTCACGGTGCCACCCCGTCCCGCGGGTGACGTCCGGCCCGTGGGGCTACACCACTCAGAGCGTGGCGAACTTCTTCGACAGGGCTTTGGCGACCTCACGGTAGGCCTTCGCGCCCTTGGAGGTGCGGGAGGTGGACAGGATGCTGCGGCCGACGGCAGGCGCCTCGGCGAACCGCACCGTCTTGGGAATCGGTGGGCTCAGGACGGGCAGGCCATAGCGCTCCCCGACATCGGCGAGCACCTCCTGGGCGTGGTTGCTCCGGCCGTCGAACATGGTCGGCAGGATCCCGAGCACCTGCAGGTCCTTGTTGAGGATCTTCTGCACGTCGGTGACCGTGTCCAGCAGCTGGCCGACCCCCCGGTGGCTGAGCATCTCGCACGGCATGGGGATGATCAGGCCCTGGCTGGCGGTGAGCGCGTTCAGGGTCAGCACCCCGAGGCTCGGTGAGCAGTCGAGCAGGATCACGTCGTACTCGCCGCGGATGTCCTCCAGTGCCGTCCGCAGGACGTACTCGCGACCCGGGCGGGGCAGGAGCTGGGCCTCGGCGCCGGCGAGGTCGATGACGCTGGGCACCAGGTCGACACCGTCGTCGCACGCCACGCGCACGTCGGCGATGCTCGCCCTGCCGAGCAGCACCTCGTGGACGGAGGCCTCCACCTCGTCAGGGTCGACGCCGAGGCTGAACGTCAGGCAGGCCTGGGCATCGAGGTCGATGAGCAGGACGCGCTTGCCCTGCTCGGCGAACGCCGCTCCGAGGGAGGCGACCGACGTCGTCTTCGCGACGCCGCCCTTCTGGTTGGCCACCGAGACGATGGCTGCGGGCCGGGTGCGAGCTGTGGCCAACGGAGGCCCTTCCGTGTGCGATGGGTGTGCCGTGGCTCCAGTCTGTCAGGTACGAACGGCGCTGTTGCGGCAGCCGTACGGACGGGTGTGGTCGGCTCCCGAGCGAAGAAGTAGTCGAACGCTTATCGTGATGGGCGTAGCGCTGGGCTACCACGGGCGGCGCCGACGTGCCAGCAGGAGAGGTATGGCTGTGGCGACGCCGCGACACCCGGGCACCGGTGGCTCCCGAGGCATTGACGACGCCACCTTCCCTGTCGCCTTCCGGACCGCCGTCAAGCGCAGCGGACGTAGCCTCGAGTCGCTGCGCCGCCGCCTGGACGAGCGCGGGGCCGCGGTCAGCATCGCGACCCTGAGCTACTGGCAGTCGGGCCGCAGCCAGCCCCAGCGGGTCGGCTCACTCGAAGCGGTCGCCCACCTCGAGGAGATCCTCGGGGTGCCCCGTGGACACCTGCTGAGCAAGCTCGGCCCCCGCCGTCGCCCCGGGCCTGCGCGTGAGCTGCCACGAGCCGCTGATCTCCCCGTCGAGATCCCCCTGGCCACCCGGGCCATGGAGCAGCTCGGCTTCGGCACCCACCTCGAGCTGGTCGACCTCACGGTCCACGACACCCTCGACGTCGATGCCCAGGGCGTGCAGCGCGTCCGCACCATCCGCAACGTCGTCCGCGCGATGCGTGACGGCGCCCAACGCCTCCCGGCCCTGTTGGCCACGGCCCAGCCGAGTGGCGAACGCGCCGTGTTCACCGCCGTCAGCGGCTGCCGTGTGGGCCGCACGATCTCCCACGACGCCGAGGGCGTGTTCGCCGCCGAGATCATCCTGGAGCGGCCGTTGCGCGTGGACGAGACCGCTGCGGCCGAGCACCGGGTGACCCTGCCACGCGACTTGGACCCCGCACAGTCGATCGAGTACTTCCTGCTCCACCGCGTCACCGAGCTGATGATCTGGGTGCGCTTCGACCCGGACAGGCTCCCGGTGACCGTCGAGACCTACAGCGTCCTCGACGGCCTGACCACCTCGTCCCTGGTCGACCTCGGCGGCTCCACGAGCGTGCAGCACGTGGTGCACAGGGTCGGTCCCGGACGCGTCGGCATCAGGTGGGACTTCTGATCGCCATCGTGCGGGACTTCTGAACAGTGCCCTCGCAGGCAGCGGGCGCTACCCCGCGCTCGGCGACACCACACCGGGGCGTGCAGGGTCCTCAAGTGCGGCCCACCCGGACTTCTCCGGTCCGAACGCCTGACCGGCCGGGCAGTGTGCCCGGAAGTCGCACCACTGGCACAGCGGCCCGACCGACGTGGGGAAACGCCCCGAGTCGACACCGAGCTCGGCGTAGTCCTCCTCAGCTCGTCGTGCATCGCGCGCGATCGACTCGGCCTCGGCGATCTTGCGCTGGAGCGACTCCCCCGTGTGCTCGTGCGTGGCGACAGCCCCGCTCGGCAGGTGGTGCAGCTCGACCCGCACGCATCGGCGACGAAACATCTTCCACGCGGCCGCGGCATAGAGGGCGAGCGGGAGGGAGGTGCGAGCGTCGTCGTCGGTGGGCTCCCACCGGCCCGTCTTGTAGTCGACGACCGCCAGCTCGCTGCCGCGGTCGTCGAGCCGGTCGACCCGCCCCTGGAGGGCGAGCTCCCCGGTCTTGAGGGAGACCGTGCGCTCGATGCCGAGCGGCTGGTCTCCCGGGTCCACGTCGGCCAGGTAGGTCCCGACCTGGCCCTGGGCCCGCTCGCGCCACTGCAGCGACTGCTCGGGGTCACGGAAACCGGCGTCGATCCACGAGGTCCGCACCAGCTCTGCGCCGGCCTCGGGGGTGCGCTGCGCGGGCGCGAGGTCCCACCAGTCGCGCAGGGCGTTGTGCACCGCGTTGCCCACGGAGGTGTGCGCGCGCTGCGGACGAGGGGTCGGGGAGGGTCGGTCGAGGTACTGCATGCGGTAGCGGCGGGGGCAGTCGACCCACGCGAGCAGCCGGCTCGGGCTCGCGCGGAACAAGCGACGCGGCATGCCCCTGAAGGACTCCTGCACGAACGCAACCTGCCCTGCACCCCCCGGCACGACGGGGCTCCCCTGCTTCATGTCCGCCATGTTAGGCAGGGCCACTGACCAAGACCCGGATCCGCTCGGCCACCACCCGGGCCGCGGTCGTCAGCAGGGTCACCAAGACCGACCCCGGGCCTGCCGGGCGACGCGGTCGTTCACGCCCGAACCACCTCGATGTCACTCCTTGCCTGGTCCTCGATCTGGGCGAGCACCTCAGGGTCCGTGGTGTTCTCCCCGAGCAGGTTCTGTTTTCCGGTGCCGTGGTAGTCGCTGGAGCCGGTGGTGAACAGCCCCAGCTGCGCGGCGAGGTCCACTGCGTGCGCCTGCTCGCGCGGGGTGTGGTCGCGGTGCTTGGCCTCGAGGCCCCCGAGCCCGGCCGCGGCCATCGCCTCGATCACGTCGTCACCCACGGTCCGACCCCGCCCGTTCGCGAACGGGTGCGCCATCACCGGCACGCCCCCGGCTGCCCGGACGAGCTCGACGGCGCGCACCGGGTCGGGGGCGTAGTGGGACGCGTAGTAGCGGCTGCCGTTGCGCAACAGGTCCTCGAACGCCTCGTCACGCGTCCGGATGATCCCGCTGTCCACGAGGGCGTCGGCGATGTGCGGGCGCCCCAGGGTGGCGCCCTCGCCCGCCAGCCCACGCACCTGCTCGAGCGACACCTGTATGCCGTCGGCGGCCATCGCGGCCACCATGCGTTCGACACGAGTCTCCCTGGAGCCCTTGGCCAGGCCCAGCTCGGCGGTCAGCTCCGCGTGCTCCGGGTCGACGAGGTAGCCGAGCAGGTGGACGCTCACACCGTGGTGGGTGCAGGAGATCTCGACGCCCCGCACCAGGCCCACCCCCAGCTCGAGGGCAGTCTCCACGGCAGCCGGCCACCCGGCATACGTGTCGTGGTCGGTCAGGGCCAGCACGGCCAGACCGGCCTGCGCGGCCGACCGCACCACGTCACCCGGGCGCTGGGTGCCATCGCTCGCCGAGGAGTGGGTGTGGAGGTCGATGGACACGCCCCAAGGTTAGGGGCACCGCTCGGACCCAGCAGCCGGGTGGGAGGACACTCCTCACTGCGCCACGGGTCGCAGCTCCACCGTCTCGCCCGGGCCGGCGAACTTCGCGGCCACCTCCTCTGCGCGAGGCTGGTCGGCGACGTCGATGAGGAAGAACCCGGCAAAGTGTTCGACCGTCTCTGCGTACGGACCGTCGGTGACCTTGCGGCGACCACCCTCCCAGCGGAACAGCCGGGCATCGTGCGGGCTGCCGAGCGCTTGGCCACCCACGAGCTCGCCGCGAGTGGTCAGGTCTTCCAGCACCGCCTCGAAGTCGCCCTGGAGTGTCGCCCGCTCCGACGCCGACCGCGCCTGGTGCTCAGCGAGGAAGTCGCTGGTCGGGTGCCCCCAGGGCTGGGGGTTGGAGTGGATCATGATGACGTACTTCATGTGGAGCTCCCTGTCTCGCGTGCTGGTGGCCCGGTGGCCCTGCCATCCTCATGACGGCCCGTGCCGGCGGTTCTCGACAGATCTTCTCGGACGATCTCCACGAAGGTGCGCCGCGCCTGTGAGGGAACGCACGCGGCATACCGGTGTCGCGGGAGGTCCGCCCTCGGCAGGATGGCCACCATGCAATTCGGACGCAGCTATGAGGAGTTCCAGGTCGGCGCGGTCTACAAGCACTGGCCCGGCAAGACGGTGACCGAGTACGACGACCACCTGTTCTGCCTGCTCACCATGAACCACCACCCGCTCCACCTCGACTCGAACTATGCGGAGAACACCACGCAGTTCAAGAAGAACGTGGTCGTGGGCAACTACATCTACTCGCTGCTGCTCGGCATGTCCGTCCCCGACGTCTCCGGCAAGGCCATCGCCAACCTCGAGGTCGAGTCGCTGCGCCATGTGGCGCCCACCTTCCACGGTGACACGATCTACGGCCAGACCGAGGTCCTGGGCAAGCGGGAGTCCACGTCCAAGGACGACCGCGGCGTCGTGCACGTCGAGACCAAGGGCTACAACCAGGACGGCACCCTGGTCTGCATCTTCCGCCGCAAGGTGATGGTGCCCAAGGACAGCTACCTCGCCGCTCGTGGTGGTGAGCAGCCCGGGCGCCCCGAGCTGGTCGAACCCGCACCCAAAGACTGACCCACAGCCATACCCGCACGACACCGACCACGCCGCTAGGGTCGGTGCATGGCCGATTTCGTTGGCGCAGTTGACCAGGGGACCACGAGCACCCGCTTCATGGTGTTCGACCACGCAGGAGCCGAGGTGGGTCGCCACCAGCTCGAGCACGAGCAGGTCATGCCTCGTGCCGGCTGGGTCGAGCACAACCCCCTCGAGATCTGGGAACGCGTCCAGACCGTCATCGGCTCCACGTTGGGGCAGCTCGACCTTGCGCCCGGCGACCTGTCCGCGCTGGGCATCACCAACCAGCGCGAGACGACCGTGGTCTGGAACCGCAGGACCGGGCGCCCGCTGCACAACGCGATCGTCTGGCAGGACACCCGCACCGACAAGATCGCCCGCGCGCTCGACCAGTCCGGCCGCGGTGAGGTCATCCGCCAGCGCGCCGGTATCCCGCCCGCGGCCTACTTCGCCGCCGGCAAGGTCCAGTGGATCCTCGACCACGTCGACGGCGCCCGGGCCGCGGCCGACAAGGGCGATGCGATCTTCGGCACGATCGACACCTGGCTGCTGTGGAACCTCACCGGCGGCACCGATGGCGGCGTCCACGTCACCGACGTGACCAACGCGAGCCGGACCATGCTCATGGACCTGCGCACCCTCGACTGGGACGACGAGCTGCTGTCCTTCTTCGACATCCCCCGCTCGATGCTCCCCGAGATCCGGCCGAGCTCCGACCCGCAGTTCTATGGCGCGACGCGGGCCGATGGCCCGCTGGGTGGCGAGGTGCCGCTGGCCGGCGACCTCGGCGACCAGCACGCCGCGATGGTGGGTCAGGTCTGCTTCAGCCCCGGCGAGGCCAAGAACACCTACGGCACGGGCAACTTCATGCTCCTCAACACCGGCGAGGAGATCGTGCGCAGCGAGTCGGGCCTGCTGACGACGGTGTGCTACCAGTTCGGCGACGCCAAGCCGGTCTTCGCGCTCGAGGGCTCGATCGCCGTCACGGGCTCGGCCGTGCAGTGGCTGCGCGACCAGCTCGGCATCATCTCCGGTGCCGGCGACGTCGAGCGCCTCGCCCGGTCCGTCGAGGACACCGGCGGGCTGTACTTCGTCCCGGCGTTCTCGGGGCTGTTCGCGCCATACTGGCGACCGGACGCCCGCGGGGCGATCGTCGGGATGTCGCGCTTCAACACCGGCGCCCACCTGGCGCGCGCCACGCTCGAGGCGATCTGCTACCAGAGCCGCGACGTGGCCGACGCCATGACCAACGACTCCGGCGTCGAGCTCGAGTGCCTCAAGGTGGACGGCGGCGTCACCGCCAACGGCCTGTGCATGCAGCTGCAGGCGGACATCCTCGGCGTCCCCGTCTCACGGCCGGAGGTCGCCGAGACCACCGCACTGGGTGCGGCCTACGCTGCTGGTCTGGCCACTGGCTTCTGGTCCGGCACCGAGGAGCTGCGCGCCAACTGGCAGGAGTCCCGACGCTGGTCGCCGACATGGAGCGACGAGCAGCGCACCAAGGGGTATGCCGGGTGGCGCAAGGCCGTGCAACGCACCCTGGACTGGGTGGACGTCGACGAGGGGGATGCGCCATGACCACGGGAACCGCCAGAGGGCTGTCGCCACAGTCGCGCCACGATGCCATCGAGAAGCTCAAGTCCGGTGAGGAGCTCGAGCTCCTCGTCATCGGCGGCGGTGTCGTGGGCGCCGGCACCGCCCTGGACGCCGTCACCAGAGGCCTGTCCACGGGCCTGATCGAGCAGCGCGACTTCGCCAGCGGCACGTCGTCACGCTCGAGCAAGCTCATCCACGGCGGCCTGCGCTACCTCGAGATGCTCGACTTCGCCCTGGTCAAGGAGGCCCTGCACGAACGCGGCCTGCTGCTGACCCGTCTCGCCCCGCACCTGGTGCGCCCGGTGCCGTTCCTCTACCCCCTCAACCACCACGTTTGGGAGCGGGTCTACGTCGGGTCCGGCATCGCGCTGTACGACGCGATGGCCATGGCGGCCAGCGGTGGAGCCGGGCTCCCCCACCACCGCCACCTCACCCGCCGCCAGGCGTTGCGCCTCATGCCGAGCCTGAAGAGCAACGCCCTCACCGGTGCGGTGCAGTACTACGACGCCCAGGTCGACGACGCCCGCCACACCATGGAGCTTGCGCGCACCGCCGCCCACTACGGCGCCCACGTCGCCAACCGGGTCGCCGCCATCGGCTTCCTGCGACAGGGCGAGCGCGTCACCGGCGTCCGGGCGATCGACAAGCTCACCGACGAGGAGTTCGAGATCAACGCCCGCCAGATCGTCAACGCGACGGGCGTCTGGACCGACGACACCCAGGCGATGGTCGGCGAGCGCGGGCAGTTCCACGTCCGAGCGTCCAAGGGGGTCCACCTCGTGGTGCCCCGCGACCGCATCCACTCCTCGACCGGCTTGATCCTGCGGACGGAGAAGTCCGTCCTGTTCGTGATCCCGTGGGGCAGGCACTGGATCATCGGCACCACCGACACCGACTGGGCGCTGGACAAGGCCCACCCCGCGGCCACCCGCGCCGACATCGACTACATCCTCGGACACGTCAACCGCGTGATCCAGACGCCGTTGACCCACGAGGACGTCGAGGGTGTCTACGCCGGCCTACGGCCCCTGCTGGCCGGTGAGTCCGAGTCGACGAGCCTGCTCTCCCGCGAGCACGTGGTGACCCACAGCGCCCCTGGCCTGGTCGTCGTCGCCGGCGGCAAGTACACGACCTACCGGGTGATGGCCAAGGACGCCGTCGACGAGGCGGTCCAGGCCATCTCCCGCCGCGTGCCCGAGTCCACGACCGACACGGTCCCCCTCGTCGGCGCCGTCGGCTACGCCGCCGTCTGGAACCAGCGACACACCCTCGCCGCCGCCGCCGGTCTGCACGTCGCCCGCGTCGAGCACCTGCTGCGCCGCTACGGCGTGCTCACCCAGGAGGTCCTCGACCTCGTCAGCGAGCGCCCTGAGCTCGCTGAACCCCTCGAGGGTGCCGAGGACCACCTCTTGGCCGAGGTCGTGTACGCCGCCTCGCACGAGGGGGCGCTGCACCTCACCGACATCCTCACCCGGCGCACCCGTATCTCCATCGAGGCCTGGGACCGGGGGGTGTCCGCCGCCCCTGTCGCCGCCGCGCTCGTCGCCCCGGTGCTCGGCTGGGACGAGGAGCGCACCCAGCAGGAGATCGCGATCTACCTCGGTCGCGTCGAGGCGGAGCGCGTCAGCCAGACCATGCCCGACGACGCCTCGGCCGACCAGGCGCGGCGCAGCGGTCCCGACAGCACGCTGTAGGACTCCCGGCGCCGCGTTGCCGGTCAGACCCGGCAGGCAGGCGCTGCCGCCATGGCCCTCGCGGCGCCCCGGTAGCCCTTGAGCAGGGTCTGCGAGCTTTCGACCATGACCAGCCACCTGCGGTGGTAGGCCGCGCCGTCGGTGTGCGCCTTGCTGGCCATCATGACAAGGTGCTCGGCCCACTGGGCGTTGACCTTCGTGCCGGTGGTCTGCACCGCGGCAAGGGCCTTGCTGCGGGCGGCGCAGGCGGTGCCACCGTCCGCGAGCGCCGTGCCCCGGGTGTCCACGAGCACAGTGGCGCAGGCCGTGGTGGTGGCCTTGGCCGCCGCCGTGGCTGCCGCGAACTCCTTGACTTCACCAGGCCCCCCGGCCTTGGAGGAGCCCCACACGGCCTCGGTCTGCGCCACGGTGTAGGTGCCCTTGTCGAGCTCGAGCTGCGCGCCGGCGTGGGTGCCCCAGTCCCGGGCCGAGGCGGCCGCAGCGTCGGCGATCCGCTCGCCTGCAGCGATGCGGGCGGAGCAGGCCCGCATCGACGCCTGGGCCTTGGCCAGCGCAGCATCGGTCGCTGGGGACTCGGAGTCGGTGGGCGACGGGGAGGTGGTGGGCGGCTCGGAAGTGGTGGGCGACGGGCTGGCGCCGGAGGCGGCAGGCTTGGCCGGGGCCCCGTCGGCCGAGGCGCCGCCGTTCGACAGCACGGTCCACACGCCCGCCCCTGCGAGCAGGACCACCAGAACCGCGACGATCGTCACCGGCCCCGAACGACGCGGGGGCCGGCGCGCATGCTTTCCCATCGTCCGAGTCTCACCGGGTCGCGAGGTGGACAACTCCCCCAATTGTCGCAGTGGTCGGACCAGCGGCTCGTCGCCGCTGAGCTCCCGCCCAGGACGTGTCCGGTACCCCTCCAAGGAGCCTGACCTGCGGTTCTGCCTTAAGGTCCGATCATGAAGCGCTTGCGCACCGTCTCCCCCGCCTCACGCGGTTGGACCCGCCGCCGGGCCGGCCGCGGCTTCGTCTACCTCGACGCAGACGGGGCCCGCGTGCCCGACGCGCAGGTCGAGCGCATCCGCTCCCTGGCCATCCCGCCGGCCTGGAGCGACGTGTGGATCTGCCCGGTCCCCAACGGTCACATCCAGGCCGTCGGCAGCGATGCCGCCGGCCGGCGCCAGTACCTCTACCACCCGGACTGGCGCCTCAAGCGCGACGCCGCGAAGTTCGACCGGGTCCTCGGGGCCGCCACCCGCCTGCCCGCCGCCCGCAAGCGGGTGCTGCGCGACCTCGCACTGGAGGGTATGCCGCGCGGCCGGGCCGCCGCCGCGGCCGTCCGCCTGCTCGACCTGGGCTACTTCCGCATCGGCAACGACGCCTACACCGAGGACAACGGCTCGTTCGGCCTGACGACCCTGGAGCGTCAGCACGTCCGTCGCAAGGGCGACCTCATCGTCTTCTGCTTCGTCGGCAAGTCCGGCATCGAGCACTGCATCCAGATCGACGACACGGCAGCGATCGAGGCCCTCGACCGGATGCGCAAGCGCAAGTCGGCCAGCAGGCGGCTGTTGGCCTACCAGGACACCCGCAGGTGGGCTGACCTCGACGCCGCCACGGTCAACGCCTACCTGGGGGAGGTGCTGGGCGGGGAGATGACCGCCAAGGACTTCCGCACCTGGCACGCGACGGTGCTGGCTGCGGTGGCCCTGCGGGCCAGCGACGAGCCCGGCGACACCAAGGCCTCGCGCAAGCGCGCGGTCAAGGCGGCCGTCGAGGAGGTCGCGAGCTACCTCGGCAACACCCCGACCATCGCCAAGAGCTCCTACATCGACCCGCGGGTCCTCGACAGCTACGACTCCGGCACGACCATCGACGTCGACCCCGGGCGGTTCCGCAGCCCCGAACGCCGTCAGGCCGCCATCGAGAAGGCCGTCCTCGCCCTCCTCTCCCCGAGCTGACGACGGCTGACCGTCGCCGGGGCCAAGGGCATCCGTGGCGCGGTCGCACCAGAGGCTGCCGCGCGCCATACGGTCGTGGCACGATGGCGCGGTGAGCAGCGAAGAGCAGACCAAGCCCGAGAACCGCGCCCGCCCGACCACCGACGAGTTCCGCGCGTTCGTCGCCGCGGGCTGGGCACCGCGCAGACCGGGAGCGACCGAGCTCAGTGAGGCCGCCCGGTATGCCGCGGAGCGCCGCACCGCCGTGAGCGCCGCCCACCAGGGCGACCGGCTCATCATCCCCGCCGGAGGGTTCAAGGTGCGCAGCAACGACACCGACTACGTCTTCCGTCCGCACACCGCGTTCGTTCACCTGACCGGCCTCGGCGGCGACCGCGAGCCCGACGCCGTGCTCGTGCTCGAGCCGCGTGACGACGGCTCGCACGAGCCGATCCTCTACTTCCGACCCCTCGCAGGCCGCGACAGCGACGAGTTCTTCGCGGACGCACGATACGGCGAGTTCTGGGTCGGCGCGCGACCCACCATCGAGGACATCGAGACCGAGCTCGGACTCACCGGTCGGCACATCGACGAGTTCGCCGATGCCGCGGTCAAGGACTCCGGCGAGGTCACCGTGCGCGTCGTGCGTGACGCGGACCGCGACCTCACGCGCCAGCTCGACGCGGCCCGAGCCTCGGAGAACACCGACCAGGACGAGCTCACCGAGAGCGATGACGAGCTCGCCCACTTCTTGTCCCACCTGCGCCTGACCAAGGACGAGTGGGAGGTCCAGGAGATGCGCAAGGCCGTCGAGGCGACCCACCACGGGTTCGAGGCCGTCATCGCCGACCTGCCCGAGGCGCTGGCCAACGGCCGCGGCGAGCGCTGGGTCGAGGGCGTCTTCGGGCTCACCGCCCGCCACGAGGGCAACGGCGTCGGGTACGACTCCATCTGCGCCGCCGGCGACCACGCCACGACGCTGCACTGGATCAAGAACACCGGCGAGCTCCAGGACGGCGACCTCATCCTGCTGGACGCCGGGGTCGAGGTGGACTCGCTGTTCACCGCCGACATCACCCGCACCCTCCCCGTGGGCGGCACCTTCACCGACGCGCAGCGTGAGATCTACGACGCCGTGTATGCCGCGCAGGAAGCCGGGCTCGCCGCGGTCCGACCCGGCAACAAGTTCTCCGACGTGCACGCCGCCGCGATCCGCGTCATCGCCGAGCACCTGCACCAGTGGGGCCTGCTGCCCGAGGGCGTCGATGTCGAGGCCACCCTGGACAAGGAGCACGGGCAGTACCACCGTCGCTGGATGGTCCACGGCACGAGCCACCACCTCGGCCTCGACGTGCACGACTGCGCGCTCGCGACCCGCGCGGAGTACATGGACGCCGAGCTCGAGCCCGGCATGGTCCTGACCGTCGAGCCCGGTCTCTACTTCAAGGCCGACGACCTCTTGGCACCCGAGCGGTTCCGCGGCATCGGTGTGCGGATCGAGGACGACGTCCTGGTGACGGCCGACGGCCACGAGAACCTGTCGGCAGGGATGCCCCGCACGTCCACCGACGTCGAGGCCTGGATCCGTGAGGTCCAGTCCCGCTGACCCCGGGCTAGCGCCGGTCGACCACGTCGAACGTCACCGCGCGCTCGACACCCGCGGCCTCGCCGCCTGAGCCGAGCACCATGCTGAGCAGCTCGCGGGGGGTGGGGAAGGTCGCGGGCAGGGCCTCGTTGTACCGGCGATGAGCCTCAAGGGAAGCCACCGCCTTCTCGAACTCTCCCGTGACGTCGACGTAGTGGGTCGCGGTCGGCGAGCCGGCGAAGCACAAGCGCTTGACACCCCACGGCTCGAGCCCCTCGTCGACGAGCTCGGGGAAGATCCACCGGTTGCCGGCGTCGGCGACGGCATCGACGCACGCCAGGCCCGCGGCTCGGTGGTCGGCCTGGTTGAGCATCCCGCCTATGAACCGGTCGTGGTAGTCGCCGGTGATGACCACATCGGGCCGTCGGCGTCGGATCTCGCGAGCGATGTCACGCCGCAGGTCCAAGCCGTACTCCACGACGCCGTCGCGGTGGTTGCCGAAGTCGACCTCGGCGACGCCCACCACGGCAGCGCCGTCGCGCTCCTCCTGCTCGCGCACCGGCCCGGCCTCAGCGGGTGACAAGGTGTCGATCCCGGCCTCACCGCGGGTGAGCAGGAAGTAGGTCACGGTCTTGCCGGCCGCCGTCCAACGGGACACTGCAGCAGCCGTGCCGTACTCGATGTCGTCCGGGTGCGCGACCACGCACAGGACGGAGGAGAATTCGTCGCCGAACTCGGCGAGGCTGGCAGGGTCGCTCATCCCTGCAGCGTACGGCGCGACCCCGGGTCTGGCCCAGCCCTGGAGGACACCTGCCCGCCCGGCAGTCTTTGAGCGCCTGACCCGGTCAGGACAGGGTCAGGCGCTCAAAGACTCGGCAGCGGTGGCGCCGGTTCAGGCGGTGGGGGGCTGCTGCCCGCCGAAGCCCTGCTCACGCCGGGCGGCGTCGAGGTTGGTCTGCGCTTGTGCCTGGGCGGCGGCCATGGGGTCCATCTGCGTGAGCATCTCGCGGGCCTGGACGGCGAACTTGTGCTCGACGAGGACCTCGTACTGGGTGGCGACCACCTGCATGACGGAGGTGAAGTCCCGGGGGCCACGGGTGATCTGGTAGCCGATGAGGCTCCACACCACGCCGAACAGCGAGCCGAAGGCCACGGTCGCGAGGATGCCGGCCAAGCCGGCCCCGCTCTGGGAGTCGAGGAGGGCGAAGATGAAGCCGACGAACAGGCCGAGCCAGGCGCCGGAGATCAGCCCGCCGAGCGCGGCACGTCCGCGGGTCAGGCGGCCGGTCACCCTCTCGAGCTGTTTGAGGTCGGTGCCGACGATGAGGACGTTCTGCACGGGGAACTCGTGGTCCGAGAGGTAGTCGACCGCCCGCTGCGCCTTCTCGTAGGTGTCGTACCGACCCAGGGACATCGGGTACTCCAGCGCGAGGACGGCGCGGGAGCGGCTGAGGGCGGTGGGCTGCGTGCTCATGAGCCCAGTGTGTCAAAGCTCGCTGGACGTTGCCTGAACGTCCGGCGGACGGGCACTCAGCCGTTCGGTCACCTGTACCGAACGACCCTTCCGCCCCGTCGGAGGAGGTGACACCCTCGAGGGGTGTCCCCGGTCAGGATCCCCAGCCGCGCCAGGGCGTCCTTGGCGTGTGCCGTGGTCGCCCTCCTCGGTGTCCCCGCCGCCGACGCGGCTGTGGGCGCCGAGCCCGATGCCCGCGCTCTGGCCATGGCCGCCCGGGAGCTCGGCCCGGATGCCACGGAACTGGCCGCGGCAGCTCCCACCACCGATCGCCTCGGTGGCGCCGACCGGTACGCCACCGCGGTCGCCGCCTCACGGGCCGCCTTCCCCCGCGCCGACCCAGCAGGGCTGAGCACCGTCTATCTCGCCTCGGGAATGCAGTACGCCGACGCCCTCGCCGCCGGACCCACTGCCGTGGCCCGGGGCGGCGGCCTGCTGCTCACCCAGACCGACCGGCTCACCGCGACGACCGCCGCCGAGCTGCGGCGCCTGGCCCCGGACCGTGTCGTGGTCGTCGGTGGCACCGGTGCCGTCGGCGCCCGGGTCCTCGACCAGGTCTCTGCTCTCGGTCTCTCCGTCAGCCGGCTCGGCGGCGCCGACCGATACGCGACGTCCGCCGCCCTGGCGCGTGAGGGCTTCCCGTCCGGTGCACGGACCGCGTGGGTCGCGACAGGTCAGGGGTATGCCGACGCGCTGGCTGCCGGCCCTGCCGCCTCCGCCGCGGGCGGACCCATCGTCCTCGTCGATGGTCGCGCCCGCGCCCTGCCCGCCTCGACGCGGCAGCTCCTCACAGAGCTGGGCGTGACGACGGTCCGGATCGCGGGAGGCACGAGCGTCGTGTCCTCCGGGATCGAGTCAGGCTTGCAAGGGCTGGTGGGTGCGACGGCCGTGACCCGCTCGGCGGGGGCCGACCGCTACGCCACCGCGGTCGCGGTCAACACCCGAGCCTTCCCAGCCCTGGCCAAGGGTGACGCCTACGTTGCTGCTGGCAACGGGTTCGCTGACGCACTCTCGGTGGGAGTGCTCGCAGGACGGGCGAAGCGTCCGCTCTACCTCTCGGTTCCCTACTGCGCCAACGGATCAGTGCGGACCGAGCTGGGCCGCTCGGCGATCACGCGCATCCGCCTCGTCGGAGGTCCGAGCGCGATCCGCGGTCTCGTCGGCACCCTCGAGCCCTGCCGCAGCACCTCATCAGCATCGAGCCTGTGGGTGGTCGTCAACAAGAAGCGCCCCCTGAAGCCGCTGCGCTACACCCCTTCGCCCCTGGTGGGCCCAGCGCTTCCCAACATCAACGGACAGCAGCTGCGGTCCGACGCCGGCGCGGCCCTGGCCAGCCTCGCCGCTGGATCGCGCGCCGCAGGTGCAGGAAGCCTTGCCATGCTCAGCGGCTACCGCTCGTTCAGCTACCAGTCGAGCGTGTACGGCTCCAAGGTGGCCAGCAGCGGCGTTGCCGAGGCCGACCGCTGGGTCGCTCGTCCGGGCTACTCCGAGCACCAGACCGGTCTCGGCACCGACGTCTCCCCGGTCGGCGCCTCGGGCTGCAGCTCCTACACCTGCATCGGGAACACCCCCCAGGGCCGCTGGATCGCGGCCAACGCGTGGAGGTACGGGTTCGTCGTCAGGTACGAGAGCGGCCAGACCGCGACCACGGGCTACAACCCGGAGCCGTGGCACCTGCGCTATGTCGGTGCCGCCCTGGCTCGGGACTACGAGAGCGGGGGGTTCCACAGCCTCGAGGCCTACTTCGGCCTCCCTGCCGCACCGAGGTACTGAGCCCTCCGCGCCATACGGGCCTCGGCAGTGAAGCCGTCCCGATCGGTCAGGACCTGAGGGCGAAGTCCTCGAGCAGGCGGCGGCCGATGATCATCTTCTGGATCTCGGCGGTGCCCTCACCGATGAGCAGCATCGGGGCCTCCCGGTACAGGCGCTCGATCTCGTACTCCTTGGAGTAGCCGTACCCGCCGTGGATGCGGAACGACTGCTCGACCACGTTGGCGCAGTTCTCCGACGCGAGGTACTTGGCCATGCCGGCCTCGAGGTCGTTGCGCTTGCCGGCGTCCTTGAGCCGGGCCGCCTTGACCATCATCTGGTGGCTGGCCTCGACCCTGGTCGCCATGTCGGCGAGGCGGAACAAGATGCCTTGGTGCTCGGCGATCTTCTTGCCGAAGGTCTCGCGCTGCTGGGAGTAGGAGATCCCGAGCTCGAAGGCACGCATGGAGACGCCGCAGGCGCGGGCTGCGACGTTGACACGGCCGACCTCGACGCCATCCATCATCTGGTAGAAGCCCCGCCCCGGCTCGCCACCGAGGATCTGGGCTGAGGTCGTGCGGTGCCCGTCGAGGATGAGCTCGGTGGTGTCGACGCCCTTGTAGCCCATCTTCTCGATCTTCCCCGGGATCGTGACACCTTGCGCCGTCTCCCCGAACCCAGCCTCCTTCTCCACGAGGAAGGTCGTCATGTTCTTGTAGACCGAGCCTGCACCGAGATCTGTCTTCACCAGCACTGCAACGAGATTCGCACTGCCACCGTTGGTGAGCCACATCTTCTGGCCCGTCACGGTCCACGTGGTCTCGTCGCCGGTGCCCTCGCCCTTGACCGCCTTGGACTTGATCGCCGCGACGTCGGACCCGAGACCGGGCTCGCTCATCGAGAATGCCCCCCGGACCTCGCCCGTGGCCATGCGCGGCAGGTAGCGCTGCCTCTGCTCCTCGGTGCCGTGCTGCAGCAGCATGTAGGCGACGATGAAGTGGGTGTTGATGATGCCGCTGACCGACATCCATCCGCGGGCGATCTCCTCGACCACGAGGGCGTAGGTCAGCAGGGACTCCCCCAGGCCGCCGTACTCCTCGGGAATCATCAGGCCGAAGATCCCCATCTGCTTCATCCCCTCGACGATGTCGGTGGGGTACTCGTCGGCGTGCTCGAGCTCCTGCGCCACCGGGATGATCTGCTCGTTGACGAACTCGCGGACGAGCTTGACGAGCTCGACCTGCTCGTCGGTCAGTCCATCGGTCTGCTGGAGTCGGGACATCCGGGGATCGCCACCTTGCGTTCGCGGGAAAGGGACCTCCCGCGAGTATGCCGAGCCGCCCAGTCCCGGCACAGGCTCACTGCGTGTGAGCCTGCCCACCCGGGAAGGGTCACCAGGCCTTCCCGTCACGGCAAACCAGTGGCGCGACGCCATCCCGCTCTGCGACGATCAAACCGAACGCGCCAGGCAACCGAGCCACGCGCCGCAGCTCCAGCAGGAAGAAACGGAGGGTCGAGATGTTCACGACTGTCCTGGGCACCACCCGTGCCCTCTCCCCTCTTTCCTTGGAGTACACCCATGCAGTTCCAGGAGTCCACAGCCCGTCAGGGGCCTGACCCCTTCTCATTCGACAGCCGGCCCGACGCACCGCCCGAGGGTGAGCGCTGGTCGAGCTGGGACGGTGCAACGCACGGTCCCAAACCGCGACCCGACTGGGTCATCACCGCCCTCGGCGCAGTCGAGAGCGACCTCGGCGTCCTCAAGACGGGTAAGGAAGCGGACGTCCACGTCGTCCGCCGCTGGGTGCCCGACGGCAACACCTCACCCGCGCTCGACAGCCACCTGGCTGCCAAGCGCTACCGGACCGGTGAGCACCGGATGTTCCACCGCGACGCCGGCTACCATGAGGGTCGCCGGGTCCGCCGCAGCCGCGAGATGCGCGCCATGGCCAGGCGCACCGAGTTCGGTAGAGAGCTGCTGTCCGGGCAGTGGGCCATGGCCGAGTTCGAGGCGCTGGCGACGTTGTGGGGGATGGGGATCCCGGTCCCCTACCCCGTGCAGCTCGACGAGCGCGAGATGCTGATGGAGTTCATCGGCGAGGACGGGGTTGCTGCCCCTCGTCTGGTGCAGGCCCGCCCGGCTGCAGACCTGCTGCCCGAGCTCTTCGAGCAGCTGCGGTCGATGATGGTCGTCCTCGCTGAACGGGGTTGGACTCACGGCGACCTCTCGCCCTACAACGTCCTGCTCGACCGCGACCGGCTCGTCTTCATCGACTGGCCACAGATCG
The DNA here is from genome assembly GCA_039916625.1 of Pedococcus sp. Classification (GTDB taxonomy): domain Bacteria; phylum Actinomycetota; class Actinomycetes; order Actinomycetales; family Dermatophilaceae; genus Pedococcus. Next base: position 13,434 of record JBDSKZ010000009.1, on the reverse strand, counting down.
TCGACATCATCGGCAACCCGCGCGGCTTCGAGTTCCTCGAGCGCGACGTGGTGAACATGTGCCGGTGGTTCACCACCCGGGGGCTGGCCGTCGACGAGGGCGAGCTGCTCGGCGACCTCGTCGCGGCCGCAACAGCGCGGTGGTGAGGCCGGGGCGACGGGCGAGCGGTGAGGAGCGGCCCGAGCCGCCCCGTGGTCACCGGGGTCGAACGTCAGTAGACGACGACGCGGCTGCCGATCGGCATCAGGTTGTCCGCCCACATCATGTCCATCGCCGGGTTGCTCAGCCGGGCGCAGCCGTGCGACGCGGGGTACCCGGGAATCGACCCCGCACCGTGGACGGCGATGCCACCGTTGAAGTAGCGGGGCCGCCACAGGTCACCGAGCGGGCCCTTGTCGAGGTGGTCGACCGAGCGGAACGTGCTGAAGGATCCGGCCGGCGTGCTGGCGACGTGCTGGCTACCGCGGGAGGTATAGGTCTCGCCGCTGCCGGTGCTGGTGTTCAGGATGGTGGTGACCCGCCCGCCACGCACGACGAGCAGGAGCTGGCGCGCCTTGTCGATCTCGATGCCGGTCCCCCCGATCCGCGACTGCACCGTGGTCCCGGCCTGGAGCGCCTTGCGCGTCGACGGCCCGTAGACGCCGTCACGGCCGAGTCCTGCGGCCTTCTGCAGGGCCATGACGGCCTGGGCCGTGAGCAGGCCGTACACGCCGTCTGGTGAGCCGTTCCAGTAGCCCAGCGACGACAGCCGCCGCTGGACGGACTGGACGTAGGCGCCGGAGTCGCCGACGTGGAGGGTGTCACCCTCCGCGAGGACCGGCTTGACGGTCGGCTTCGGCGTGGTCGGCTTCGGCGAGGTCGGCTTCGGTGAGGTCGGCTTCGGTGAGGTCGGCTTCGGTGAGGTCGGCTTGGTCACCGGCTTGGCGGGAGCTGGCTTCGTCGCGGTGGGCTTGGCGGCCGCTGGCTTGGTCGGGGTCGGCTTCGTCGTGCTCGGCGCCGTGGTGGTGGCCGGCCCGGCGGTCGTCGAAGGATCCGCCGGCGACCCGTTCGGCGACGAGGGCGCCTCGGAGGAGGTCGCAGGCGGCGCTGCCACCGGGTCGCTCGCCGAGCGGCCCGTCCCGCCGAGCGAAACCGCTCCACAACCGCTCAGGCCGATGGCCGCCGCCAACAGGGCAGCCGCCAGGGCGGTGGTCGAGGCAGTGGTCGAGCCAGTGGTCGAGCCGAGTCGCTGGTGGAGCATCGTGTCCCTCTCGTCGCTGCGCGGTCGAGGCCGTACCGTACGAAACCTCACTCAGGGTGACGCACCAGCCGGTCAACGGGTTGTCACGAATGCGTGTCGTTGCCGACTCGAGACCTGCGCCCCCTTCAGCTGCCCGCCGCACGAGACCTGCCCAGAACATGGCGCGGTCGCCCTCCCCCCGAGGGCGACCGCACTCACCTAGACGCGGAGCCGGGGCAAAAGGTTGCCTCGGGACCTGAGTTGATCCCTCAACTGTCCTGGGACGGCAACGAGACAGCCGCGTGGATGGTCAGGACGCGGCGTGCGGTCTCGACGTGGAGGCTCTCCACCATCCGGCCGCCGTACGTCACGACACCCGCTCCGGCGCCGTCCTCCCACGCCTGCAGGATGCCTTCGGCCTCCTCGACCGCCTCGGCGCTCGGGGCGAACACCTCGTTGCACGGCTCGACCTGGCCGGGGTGCACGAGGGTCTTGCCATCGAACCCCAGCTGCCGTGCCTGGAGGCACTCTGCGGCAAACCCCTCGGGATCGCGCACGTCGTTGTAGACACCGTCGAGGATCACGGTGCCGGTGGCCCGCGCGGCGAGCAGGCAGAGCCCGAGCCCGGCAAGCAGGGGCTGTCGGCCCGGCACGTGCTCGGCCTGCAGCTCCTTGGCGAGGTCGTTGGTCCCCATGACCAGGACCGTGAGCCGCTCCGAGGCCGCGGCGATCTCCTGGCAGTGCAACATCGCTGCCGGTGTCTCGACCATGGCCCAGAGCGCGGTGTGCTCCGGCGCCCCTGCGGCCGTCATCGCTGCGACGAGCGAGCGCACCTCCTGCGCCGAGTCGACCTTGGGCACGACCACGGCGTCGGGGCCGGCCGCGCAGACGGCCGCGAGGTCGTCGTCGTGCCACTGGGTGCCGATCGCGTTGACACGGATGGTCACCTCGCGTGAGCCGTACCCCCCGGATCGCGCTGCGGCACAAGCGTTCTCTCGAGCCTGCGCCTTGGCATCCGGGGCGACGGCGTCCTCGAGGTCGAGGATCAACGCGTCGACCGGGAGGGTCCTGGCCTTCTCGAGCGCTCGTTCGTTGGACGCCGGCATGTAGAGGACAGAACGACGAGGACGGTATGCCGCCTGCTCACTGGACGCGTGAAGCCCACCCATCAGGAGCCATCACCCGCGCGGTCGGGCGACTCGGCCGAATACGCCTGCGCCAGGGCGGGATCCGTGGCGGCGAGCCGCTCGGCGAGCTCGAGCATCACCTGACACTGCTTGAGGCTGGCGTCGTCCTCCATCTTGCCGTCGAGCATGACGGCGCCGGTGCCGTCGCCCATCGCGGCCACGACCCGACGCGCGTGCGCGACATCCTCGGGCGACGGGCTGAAGACCCGCTTGGCGATCTCCACCTGCACCGGGTGCAGCGACCACGTGCCGACGCAACCGAGCAGGAACGCGTTGCGGAACTGGTCCTCGCACGCGACGACGTCGGCGATGTCCCCGAAGGGGCCGTAGTACGGGAAGATCCCGTGCATGGCGCAGGCGTCCACCATGCGCGCGATCGTGTAGTGCCACAGGTCCTGCTGGTAGGTGGCGCGGGTGGCGTGCACCGCGTCCTCGACGCCGGGTGGCGGGTCCTGTCGCACGAGGTACCCGGGGTGCCCGCCGCCGACGCGGGTCGTCTTCATCCGCCGGTCGGCGGCGAGGTCGGCCGGGCCGAGCGACATTCCCTGCATGCGCGGGCTGGCCCCGGCGATCTCCTCGACGTTGGCGACGCCGCGGGCGGTCTCGAGAATGGCATGGACCAGGATCGGACGGGTCAGCCCTGCCCTGGCCTCGAGCTGGGCGAGCAACCGGTCGACGTAGTGGATGTCCTCGGGGCCCTGCACCTTCGGCACCATCACGACATCGAGCCGGTCGCCGATCTCGGAGACCAGGGTCGTGAGGTCGTCGAGTGCCCAGGGACTGTCGAGGCTGTTGACCCGCGTCCACAGCTGGGTGGAGTCACCGAAGTCGGTGGCCTTGGCGATGGCGACGAGGCCCTCCCGGGCGGCGAGCTTGCGGTCGGCCTTGACGGCGTCCTCGAGGTTGCCGAGCAGGACGTCGACGGTGCCCACCATCGACGGCACCTTGGCCGCCATCTTCTCGTTGCTCGGGTCGAAGAAGTGGATGACGCGGGAGGGCCGCGCGGGCACCTGCGTCAGGGGGGCCGGGGCACCCACGGCCAGGGGGGCGAAGAAGTCCTTGGGGCTGCGCACGCGGCGACGCTAGCAGCGACAGCGACGCTACGGTTATGACAGAGTTCACGTGTGACCGACACCGCTCCGGAGCAGCCGGGGACGGCGCCACCGGCGGCCGGGACGGCAGCACCGGCACCGGCGAGCCCACCCCTCAATGTCACGGCACTGTTCGCCGAGGCTGCCACGAAGTCCGGGCTCATGTGGGTCCAGCCCCCCGGCGACCGGGCCTGGCCGTTCTGGCACGCCTGGGCAGACGAAAGCGTGTACGTCGTGTCCGGGCCGGGTGAGCAGACGCTGCCGTGGCTGCCCGAGGACGTCGTGCTGCTGGTCCGCAGCAAGGACACCGGAGGTCGGCTGCTGACCGTCTCGGCGAGCGTCCGCGAGATCCGGCCCGAAGACGAGCGGTGGGCCGCAGCGACCGCGGCGCTCAAGGGCGAACGGCTCAACGCCGTCGACGACCAGCTCGACCGTTGGGCTCGCGAGTGCACGGTCCGCGCCCTCACCCCGTACGGGGCACCGCTCGAGGCACCGGGCAGCTATGCCTCGAGCTCTGGTGCTGCCCCGGCGCCTGCGACCGAGGCCACGACCTCCCACTGGCGTCCGTGGCACTGGCGCGGACGCCCGCGGCGGCGGCGCGGCAGCCGCGTCCCCGACGGCGGCTGACCAGCCGGATAACCTTGTGGCGTGAGCACTCCGTCGCGCGTCTTCGTGGGCCGCCTGACCAGTCTGAGCGTGTTCGACCCGCTCGGCGACCAGGTGGGCCGGGTACGCGACGTCGTGGTGACCTTCGGCGCTTCGAGGCGCCGCCCGCGGGTGATCGGCCTCGTCGTCGAGGTGCCCGGCCGGCGTCGCGTCTTCGTCCCCATGACCAGGGTGACCTCGGTCGACGGCGGACAGGTCATCACCACCGGCCTGGTCAACATGCGCCGCTTCGAGCAGCGCACCAACGAGGTTCTCGTCATGGCCGAGATCCTCGAGCGTCCTGTGTCCGTGGCCGATCCCGAGGGGCCCTACTCCGCCACCGTCGAGGACGTCGCCATCGAGCGCGAGCGCAGCCGCGACTGGTCCATCGCCAAGGTGTTCGTGCGCCAGGGCGGTGGCAGCCGGTCCGCCATCGGGCCGTTCCGCCGTCGTCGCGGTGCCACGGTGCTCGTGCCGGTCGAGGACGTCAAGGGGATCCACCAGTCCGCCAGCGGTCAGTCCGCGGCGTTGCTGCTCGAGACCTACGACGACCTCAAGTCCGCCGACCTCGCCGACGTCATCCACGACCTGTCGCCCAAACGCCGCGCCGAGGTGGCCGAGGCGATGGACGACGAGAAGCTTGCTGACGTCCTCGAGGAGCTGCCCGAGGACGACCAGGTCGAGATCCTCGACTCGTTGTCCGCCGAGCGCGCCGCCGACGTGCTCGAGGCCATGGAGCCCGACGACGCGACCGACCTGCTGCACAACCTCACCGCCGAGAAGCAGGAGCAGCTGCTGCAGCTCATGGAGCCCGACGAGGCCGCCGACCTCCGCCGGCTGCTGACCTACGACGAGGAGTCGGCCGGCGGCATGATGACCACCGAGCCCGTCATCCTCGGCCCGGAGGCGTCCATCGCCGAGGCGTTGGCCGTCGTGCGTCGCGTCGAGCTCTCTCCCGCCCTGGCCGCGACCATCTACGTCTGTCGGGCGCCGCACGAGACGCCCACCGGCAAGTACCTCGGCATGGTGCACATCCAGCGCCTGCTGCGCGAACCCCCCCACGGCTCGATCGGCGGCATCCTGGACAACGAGATCGAGCCGCTCGTCGCGCAGGCCCCGCTGGGACAGGTGACCCGGATGCTGGCGACCTACAACCTCGTCGGGGTGCCCGTGGTCGACGAGGAGGGTCGCCTCGTCGGCGCAGTCACGGTGGACGACGTCCTCGACCACATCCTTCCCGACGACTGGCGCGAGGAGCGGCACGAGGTGACCCGTGGCTGAGCGCGCCAGGCGGAACAACGCCGCGCGCCTGGACCAGCCGCGCGAGACCCGCCGCACCCTGCTGCCCAGGCCCTCGGTCAACCAGGAGACGTTCGGCGTCTGGAGCGAACGCTTTGCCCGGTTCATGGGCACGCCGCGCTTCCTGATCTACATGACAGCGTTCGTCATCGCCTGGATCGTGTGGAACGCCATCGGTCCCGCCGACCTGCGGTGGGACCCCTACGCCTTCATCTTCCTCACGCTCATGCTCAGCCTGCAGGCGTCGTATGCCGCTCCCCTCATCCTGCTCGCGCAGAACCGCCAGGCCGACCGGGACCGCGTGGCCCTCGAGCAGGATCGCGCCCGCGACGAGCGCAACCTCGCCGACACCGAGTTCTTGACCCGCGAGGTCGCTGCCCTGCGGCTGGCGATGCGCGATGCGGCGACCCGCGACTTCGTCCGTTCGGAGCTGCGCAGCCTGCTCGAAGAGCTCGACGAGCGTGGGTTCGAAGCGCGTCGGCGTGAGGGAGACGACAGCCGCAGTGGCCCGACCGGTTCTTCGCGCGACCAGTCCGCGACCTAGCATGGGGGTATGTCCCACCCCGCAGCACCTGTGACCGACGAGGCCCTCCACCAAGCGCTCGCGACGGTCATCGACCCTGAGATCCGCAAGCCGGTCACCGAGCTGGGCATGGTCGAGAGCTGCACGATCGACCAGACCGGTCGCGTCGCGGTCACCATCCTGCTCACCGTCTCGGGCTGCCCGATGAAGGACACCCTGACCAAGGACACCACCGCCGCCCTGGCGAAGGTCTCCGGTGTGACCGCGGTCGACGTCACGCTCGGGGTGATGAGCGACGAGCAGCGGGTGGCACTGCGCCAGCAGCTGCGCGGGGGCGTGGCCGAGCGCGAGATCCCCTTCGCCCGCCCCGGCTCCCTCACCCGCGTGTATGCCGTGGCCTCCGGCAAGGGCGGCGTCGGCAAGTCCTCGGTGACTGTGAACCTCGCTGCGTCGCTGGCGCAGAGCGGGTTGCGTGTAGGCGTCGTCGACGCCGACGTCTACGGCTTCTCGGTCCCCCGCATGCTCGGGGTCGAGCACCGTCCCACGCAGGTCGACGACATGATCCTCCCGCCGATCAGCCACGAGGTGAAGGTCATCTCGATCGGCATGTTCGTGCCGGGCAACCAGCCCGTCGTCTGGCGCGGGCCGATGCTGCACCGCGCCCTGCAGCAGTTCCTCGGCGACGTCTTCTGGGGCGACCTCGACGTCCTCCTGCTCGACCTGCCTCCGGGCACCGGCGACATCGCCATCTCGGTCGCCCAGCTCATCCCGGGCGCCGAGATCCTCGTCGTCACCACGCCACAGCAGGCGGCGGCCGAGGTGGCCGAACGCGCCGGTTCGATCGCCCTCCAGACGCACCAGCGCATCGTCGGGGTCATCGAGAACATGTCGTGGCTCGAGCTGCCCGACGGCTCCCGCCAGGAGATCTTCGGTTCCGGTGGTGGCCGGCGCGTGGCTGAGTCGCTCACCCGGGCAGTCGGCGCGGACGTGCCCCTGCTCGGGCAGATCCCGCTCGACACCAACCTGCGCGAGGGCGCTGACGAGGGAGTGCCTGTCGTCCTGCGCAACCCGGAGTCTGCTGCTGCCGTGGTGCTGAGCGGTATCGCGCGTGGCCTGGGCACGCGCTCACGGGGCCTGGCCGGGCGTTCACTCGGTCTTTCCCCCGTCGGTCGCTGACCGTCAGGTCGCGTCGATGTCGTAGGGCGTTGCCCGCGAAGGGTCGTGCGCCCCGATGGCGGGTTCGCCCTCACTACCATCGTCGTCGTCGTCCGCGTCGGGCTCGAGCAGCGCCTCGCGGACGATGCGGCGCGGGTCGTACTGCCGCGGGTCGTACTGCTTCCAGTTGATGTCGTCGAACTCCGGACCCATCTGCTCCCGCAGCTGGCCCTTGGCGCCCTCTGCCATCGAGCGAGCCTGGCGGACCAGTCGACCCAGCTTCGCGGCATACTCGGGCAGTCGCTCGGGGCCGAGGATGACCACGGCGAGCACGATCAGGGCGATGAACTCCCACCCGTTGATGTCGGCCACTTGGACTCCGTTCTAGCTGCCGGAGGTGCCCGACAGGGTGACTGTGACGCTGATCGTCTCACTGCCCCGCTTGAGCTTCATCGGCACGGCGTCCCCGACGCTCTTGGCACGGATCGCGACGACGAGGTCGTCGGCGTCGGAGACCGGGCGGCCGTCGAACTCCACGATGATGTCGCCCGGCTTGACCCCGGCCTTGTCGGCGGGTCCGTTCTTGCTCACCGGGTTGCCGGACGTGCTCGAGGCGGACCCCGAGGTCAGGATCTTCACGCCGCCGCCGGTGTACTGCCGGTCGAGGACGACGCCGATGATGGGGTGCTCGGCCTTGCCGGTCTTGATGAGCTGCTCGGCGGTCTTGGCCACCTGGTCGCTCGGGATGGAGAAACCGACCCCGATGTTGCCCGACTGCACGTCGGGAGCACCGGGGATCCGCGCGATGGCCGAGTTGATCCCGATGACGTGGCCCTGCATGTTGAGCAGCGGTCCCCCGCTGTTGCCGGGGTTGATCGCCGCATCGGTCTGGATGGCGTTGATGAACGACTGCTGGTCGCCGTCGCCGCCGGGGCTGACGGGCCGGTTGAGGGCGCTGACGATGCCTGAGGTCACGCTGGACTCCAGGCCGAGCGGCGCGCCCACGGCGATGACCTGGTCGCCGACCACGACGTCCTGGGACGACCCGATGACGAGGGGTACGAGGTCGGTGCGGTCGGTCTTGAGGACGGCCAGGTCGTAGGAGCTGTCCCGGCCCACGATCGTGGCCTTGATCTCGGTGCCGTTGGACAGCTCGACAGCGATGGTGCCGCCATCGGCGGCGCTGGCGACGACGTGGTTGTTGGTGACGATGTGGCCGTCGTGGTCGAGGACGAACCCCGAGCCGGTCCCGGCACCGTCGGCACCCTTGACCTTGATCGTCACGACACTGGGCAGCGCCTTGGCAGCGATGTTGGCGATGCTGCCCTCAGGGCGAGCCGTGGCCCCTGCGCCGACGGAGGGGATCGAGGTGCCCGTGCGGTCGAGGTTGCCGAACCCGAGGCGGTCGGTGGCGCCGAGCCAGCCGCCGAACATGCCACCGAGCGTCGCGGCGATGAGGGCAGCGACGGCTGCCACGGCGACGAGAGCACCCCAGCCCGGGCCCTTGTGGTGTGGGGCGGTCGGAGCGACCGGCTGTGAACCCACCCAGTCGGGCGGCTGGCTCGGGTAGCCGGCGTCGGCGGTGGGAGCAGAGATCGGGTCCCAGCCCGCCCCCGCGGGAGCCACCGGAGGTGCGCCCGTCGCGCTGGGAGCCAGTCCCGGGGTGGTCGGTGTGCGGCCATCCTGGGCCGGCCAGCCGGTGGGCTCGCTCGCCCACACCGGCGCAGGCGCCGGCGAGCCGGCGATCTCCTGGGTGTGCGAGAGGTCGACCGGCTGGGTGTGGTCATGCGCAGGGCTGGCCTCCGCGGGGCTGGTGTCCCTCGGTGGCGCCCATGGGTCCCAGCCAGGCTCGGACGGTTGGGGAGCCGCCGGGGCAGGGTGGGGAGGTTCGTCCTGCCGCTGGTCCGCCTCGTGACCAGGCTGGTCGCTGGTCGGGGGGCGCTCGTCACTCATGGAGTCGATTGTGCCCAACCCGGCCGCGCCGCGCCCACGATCGGCGTGGATGGGGTGGGCGGCGTGCTGGGCGACGGGGCTGCCGTCGTCCGGATCCCGAGGGCCGGGACGATGAAAGCGGCGGTCACGACGGCAGGCGCTGGCCGCGAGCGCTGGACCGTGCCCGGGGTGACGGTCATCGGTATGGGCGACGTGAGGCTGCCGCCCGTGACGACCAGGCTCCAGGCAGCGGCGGCAGTGGCCCCTGCTGCCAGTCCGGCGCACATCGTGGCGCGGCGGGCAGACCGGTGCATCGCCGGAGCTCCCCTGTCCACGACGCGCACCGGGGCCATCGGCACCGGCGGCACCATCGGCAACGTCCACGCGGATCCGGCCCCGTTGCCTCCAGCGGTCCGGACCGGGCCGTCGAGCCCGCGCTGGTCGTTCGCCATCGCAAGCAGCAGCCCCCGCAGGTCACTGGACACCCCGGGAGCCGACGGTGTGCGCAGCGAGGCGAGCACGCGACGCTCCTCGTCGACAGCGCCTCGACAAGAGCCACAGGCCACCACGTGGCGGTCCCACAGGAGCAGGGTGGCCGCGCACATGGCGCGGTCCGCATACGCGGTCAGGTCGGGGCCCAGGCAGCGGGCACCGGGCAGACCCAGCCGGCTCACCGCGACCCCGGGACCGCGCGGCGGATGGTGGGGAGGCGGCGTCGGGAGGCCGCGACAGGGGTGCGGTCGACGTCCAGGGCTGGGCGATCGAGCGTGGGGTCGCGGTGGGCGAGCGCCTCGCGGAGCTGGGTGCGCCCGCGGTGGATGCGCGAGCGCACCGTCCCGAGCTTGACCCCGAGGGTGGTCGCGATCTCCTCGTACGACAGGCCTTCGATGTCGCACAGGACCACGGCGGCCCGGAAGTCCGGCGACAGTGCGTCGAGCGCCCGCTGGACGTCGTCGTCGAAGTGGGTGGCGTCGTACGCGCCCTCGGGACCAGCCTCACGGGTCGGCAGACGGGCGGCTCTCTCGTCGGAGAGGGCGTCGAACCGGATGCGCTGCTTGCGCCGCATCTTGTCGAGGAAGACATTGGTGGTGATGCGGTGCAGCCAACCCTCGAAGGTGCCTGGCTGGTAGCTGTGCAGCGACCGGAACACGCGGATGAACACGTCGTGCGTCAGGTCTTCGGCGTCGTGCGGGTTGCCGGTGAGGCGGTAGGCCAGGCGGTAGACGCGAGCCGAGTGCTGCTCGACGATCTCCTCCCACGTCGGGGGCACCCAGGCGGGAACCTCCTGGACGTCGCCGTGGACATCCTCTCGGGCCGGGCCGATCGTGTCGGTCGCGGTCACGTCCCTCACCTCCGTCGGGCGCCGAGGTGGCGCTCACACCATGCATTCGGTCCAGACGACCAAGTGGGTTGCATGATTCCTCAACAACCTGAGCGTTTCCTGTATGCCGTGGGGCCGGAGGGGCGTGCTGGCGGCAGTAGGGTTTCCCGCATGAGTGCACAGAAACCGGCCAGCTGGGCCTACGCCGAGGAGTTCGTCACCGAGAACGAGGTGATCGAGAATGCCCGCCGCCGTGGCGAGGAGCTCGGTGCGACCCCGGTCGGCAACGGTGCCGGTGTGCTGCTGCGCCTGCTCGCGGCTGCCGTCAAGGCGCGCTCGGTCGTCGAGATCGGCACCGGTGCAGGCACCTCCGGCCTGTGGATGCTCCAGGGCATGCCTGACGACGGCATCCTGACGACGATCGACGTCGAGGCCGAGCACCAGGGTGCGGCGAAGAAGGCCTATGCCGAGGCCGGGGTCGCGCACCAGCGCACCCGGGTCATCACCGGCCGGGCCCTGGAAGTTCTTCCCCGGATGACCGACGGCGCGTACGACATGGTCGTGGTCGACGGCGACAAGGGCGAGTACCCGGAGTACGTCGACCACGCGATCCGCCTGCTGCGTCCGGGCGGGGTCCTGGTCCTGGACAACATGCTCTGGCACGACAAGGTGGCCGACCCGGCGGCGCGCGACCAGCACACCACCGTGTTGCGCGACCTGGGCAAGCGGCTGCGTGACGACGACCGGCTCGTGCCGGCGCTCCTGCCCGTCGGCGACGGCGTCCTGGCGGCCGTCAAGCGCTGACGTGGGGCTCCCACCACCGTGCGGTGACTGGGCGGCGCACGCCCGGGAACGGTCGCTCAGACGGTGCCGGGCCCGGGTCCTCGACGGAAGTGCTCGGGCCCTTCGGCGATAGCCACGACCTCGAACGGCTCCATGAGGATCGGCGCAGACCCGATGATGTGGCTGCCCGCCGACTCTGCTGCCGTCTCGCTGAACTCCTTGAGGAAGTCGTCGCGGTAGACCTGCTCGTCGAAGACGTAGGTGCCTTCGAACCACTGGCCCTCGACCATCCGCCAGGTCTTGAACGCGAGCCCGTCGAGGAACATGAACTTCGCCATCGACGTCCCGACGACGTAGTCCCGCAGGGAGGTCGCGACGCCCTCCGGCGCGTCCTGCAGCGACCAGCGCACTGCCAATCCGTATCCCGCGTTCATGCCATCTCCTCCAGCCACGTGAGCAGCAGGCGGGCTCCGAAGCCCGTCCCACCCTTGGTGAGGAGTCCGCGGTCGACGTCGGAACGGCCCACCCCGGCGATGTCGAGGTGCGCCCAGCGTCGTTCGCCCACGAACTCGCGCAGGAACAATGCTGCCGTGATCGAGCCGCCGCCGACGGGAGTGCCCGCGATGTGGTTGACGTCGGCGACAGCGCTGTCGAGTGCGAAGCGGTAGTCCTCGACGAGGGGGAACGGCCAGAGCAGCTCCCCGGTCGCCCGCCCCGCCGCCACCAGTGCGTCGGTGAGGGCCTCGTCCGTGGCGAAGAGAGGGGCCATGGTGCGGCCCAACGCCACCCGCGCAGCACCGGTGAGGGTGGCGATGTCGAGGAGCACGTCGGGCTCGAGGTGGGCATCGGCGTAGGCCAGCGCGTCGGCCATGACGATCCGGCCCTCCGCGTCGGTGTTGCCGATCTCGACGGTCCGGCCGCCATACATGGTGATGACGTCAGAGGGACGGTAGGAGCTGCCGCTCACGGCGTTCTCGGCGAGTGCGAGCAGGCCGGTGACCCGCACCGGGAGCTCGAGCGCCGCGCAGGCCGCGACGACGGCGAGCACGATCGCCGAGCCCGACATGTCGGTCTTCATGGCGAGCATGCCCTCGGCCGGCTTGATGTCGAGCCCGCCGGAGTCGAAGGTGATGCCCTTTCCCACGAGCACGACGTGCGGCGTCCCTGACGTCGCGTCCTTCGGCACGTGCGCCAGCTGGACGAGGCGAGGCGGGGTCGCCGACCCCGAGCCCACGGCCAGCAGCCCGCCGAAGCCCTCGGCCTTCAGGGCGCGGTCGGACCAGACCTTGACGTCCAGTCCTGCGCGACGGCCCACGGTGCGGGCCTGCGCCGCCATCCACGCGGGGTTCTTGATGTTGGAGGGCGCGACGGTGAGGTTGCGGGCCAGCATGGTGGCGCGAGCGCGGATGACCGCCCGCTGGATGGTGGCCTCGTCATGGTCCCCGGCCAGCGTCACCTCGGCCACCGGTCTCGTCGGGGGCTCTGCCTCCTCACCGAGCCAGCGGGGCGAGGTGTAGCCGCCCAGCGCGAGTCCCTCCACGAGCGCCGACTGGCCGGCGGGGTCGAGGTGGGCGACAGCCACGACGAGGTGCGCCCGCCCGCGACCGGCCCGCCCGAGAGCCGCACCGGCGGTGCGCAGGGCTGCTGGGTCGGCATCGCCGACGCCGACCAGCAGGACGGTCCGGGCCGCGCGTTCCCCCGGGACCAGGGGGATGCGGGTCATCGCGCCGGGCTCGCTCGACGGCCCGTGGGCCGCCTGGACCTCGTTCGCGTCCAGACCCACCACCCGCAGCGACGCGGCGACGTCCGCACCGGCTGGAGGGCCGCCGCGGTGGACCGGGATCGCCAGGACCAGGTCGGTCGGGTCCAGGTCGGCCAGGACATCGGCGAGCGGCTCGGGCCGCACGGACCACGAGCTGGACGGGGGGTCGAGCAGTTCAGGAGCAGGCACGCACCGACCCTACCGACCCGCAGGGAGCCCACGGCATACCCGGTGCGGTCCGGCGACCACGCCCGTGTCGCCACCCCGGCACACGCGAGGACCCCCGCCGACAGGTGCCGGAGGGGGTCCTCGAAAAGGTGGGGAAGGTGGGGCTACTTCAGGCCCTCGCAGTTGTCGATGGCCTCGCCCAGCGCACGGACCTCATCGGGGGTCATCTCGACGACGAGACGCCCACCACCCTCGAGGGGCATGCGCAGCACGATGCCGCGACCTTCCTTGGTCACCTCGAGCGGGCCGTCGCCAGTCCTCGGCTTCATTGCCGCCATGGGTGTGTCCC
>JBDSKZ010000008.1:0-12897 GCA_039916625.1 Pedococcus sp. | reverse complement strand
TCTTCTCGTCGGTCGCCTCCTGCTCCTCGGGCGTCGAGCTCGACCGGGCCCAGGTCATCGTCGTCGGCAACACCCGCGGCATCGGCGGCCGCTACCGGATCGGGCACTCGGTCATGCGCGACGCCCTGGACGCCGACGGCATCTGGGAGGCCATCTCGGACGCCGGGCTCGAGCTGCCCGACCGCCCCCGCTCCAGCGACCTGCAGGGCCGCCTGGTCAACGTGTTCCTCAAGTGCGAGACCAGCCAGGACGGCCAGGTCCGCGGCCGCCGCAACGCCATGCTCGACGACTCCGACGTGCACTGGCACCGCCAGATCAAGTCAGCCGTCGGTGGGGTCGCCGCCTCGGTCACTGGCGACCCGGCCGTGTTCGTCTCCGTGTCGGCAGCCCACCAGGGCCCGGATGGTGGCGGTCCTGTCGCCGCCATCGTCGACCTCGGCTCCGGCGAGCCCACCGGCTACCCAGGACCTGGGGTCAACAGCAGCGACTGATCACAGTGACCGGTCGGCGCCGCCGGAACCCGCGACCGACAGCGCGCACTGATCACAGTGACCGCTGGCGTCAGCTGTCGCTGCTGGACTGCCGCAGTCCACGGACGGCACGGCGGACCGGGTCGTGCCAGTTCGGCGTCTCCCGGTCGTCGTCGAACCACCGGGCCACGAGCACATCGGTGGACGAGTGCAGGATGATCGACATGACGATGGTGATCGCGATGAGGTGGAACAGCAGGTCGCCCTCGGGTATGCCGGAGTCCAGGACCAGCAGTCCGTAGACCACCGACGCGAAACCCTTGGGACCGAACCACATGGCGGCCGCCTGCTCCCGCATGTTGAGCTTGGCCCCGGCGAAGGACAGCGCGAGCGCCAGGGGTCGCGCGACGAAGATGGCCAGGACGGCGAAGACCCAGCCGCCGAGGCTGATCTCCCCGATGAACTTGGGCGTGATGAGCACCCCGAAGACGAGCAGCGCCGCCAGCTTGAGGATCTCGGCGATGAGCTCGCCGAACTCCTCGAAGGACTCGCGCTGGGCCTGTCCGACGGTGGCCACCGTGATGCCGGCGGCGAAGGCGGCCAGGAACAGGTTGCCGTCGATGACCTTGGCGAGGGCGAGGACGAGCAGCCCGATGGCCACGGCGTTGAGCGGCTCGTAGCGCGCCGAGACCTTGAACAACCGGGTCTGCTCGAGCTTGATGGCGACGTAGGGCACCACGATGCCGATGAGGATGCCCACCACCAGCTCGCGGGCCAGCACCGCCCCGTGCAGGTCTGCTGCCCCTTGGGAGACGGCCAGGAGCACGACGACGAACGGCAGCGCCAAACCGTCGTTGACCCCGGACTCGACGTTGAGCAGGTGACGCAGCCGTCCGGGCACCTTGTCGTTGCCGACCAGCGCCGAGGCGAACACTGGGTCGGTCGGCGCGAGGACCGCTCCGAGCAGGAAGGACTCGGGCCAGTCCAGGCCCACGATGAACCTGGCGAACAGGGCGGTGGCCAGCAGGGTCAGCGGCAGCCCGACGAGCAGCGCCCGACCCGGTAGGGCGTAGGCCTGTCGCAGGTCCTGCCACCCCACCCGCATCCCGTCGGTGAACAGCACCGCGAAGAGGGCCAGCTCGGCGAGCACCGAGACCGTGTCGTCGTTCTCCCCGAGCGAGATGACGCCCAGGACGCCGTCACCGAGCAGGAACCCGGCGACGAGGAAGAGGACCGCCGTGGACAGGATCGTGCGGTGGGCCAGGCTGGAGACGAGTACCGCGACCAGCAGCACCCCCGCAAACGCCAGCAGCAGCACCGCAGGTCCTCCGTCCCGGCGCGAGGTGCGCCACTGCCGAGACCCTAGTGGGCGAAGTGGCGGGTGCCGGTGAAGTACATCGTGACGCCCGCGGCCGCAGCGGCTTCGACGACCTCGGGGTCGCGCATCGAACCACCAGGGGCGACCACGGCGCGGACCCCGGCGTCGAGCAGCACCTGGAGCCCGTCGGCGAACGGGAAGAACGCATCGGAGGACGCCACCGCACCGCGAGCTCGCTCCTCACCCGCTCGGGACACGGCGAGGTGGCAGGAGTCGACACGGTTGACCTGACCCATGCCGATGCCCACCGACGCGCCGCCGGAGGCCAGCAGGATGGCGTTGGACTTCACGGCCCGGACCGAGCGCCAGGCGAACTGCAGGTCGGCGAGGGTCGCCTCGTCGGCGGGCTCTCCGCTCACCAGACGCCAGTGGGCGCTGTCGTCGCCACCGGTGACGACAGCGCCCTCGTCCTCGACGACCGCGTCGACAGCATCGCGCTGCTGCATGAGCAGGCCGCCGCTGATGGGGCGGATCTCGACCCCGCCGCGGCTCGGGGCGGCGCACTCGAGCAGCCGGATGTTCTTCTTGCGGGTGAGGATCTCGAGTGCGTCAGGCTCGAAGCCGGGCGCCACGACGACCTCGGTGAAGATCTCGGCCACCGTCTCGGCCATCGCGGCGGTGACCGGGCGGTTCGCCGCGACGATGCCGCCGAACGCCGAGACCGGGTCGCAGGCGTGCGCCTTGCGGTGGGCGTCGGCGATGTCGTCGCCGACGGCGATCCCGCACGGGTTCGCGTGCTTGACGACGGCGACGGTCGGCTGGTCCCCGTGGTCGTAGGCGGCTCGGACGGCGGCGTCGGCGTCGACGTAGTTGTTGTAGGACATCTCCTTGCCGTGCAGCTGGGTCGCCTGGGCCAGACCCGGATGCGGCTGGAACCCGCTGGTGTAGAGCGCGGCCCGCTGGTGCGGGTTCTCGCCGTAGCGCAGGACGTCGGCCTTGTCCCACGTCGCGCCGACCCAGGCAGGGAACCCCGTGCCGTCGGAGGTGTCGGTGTAGGCGCTGGCCATCCACGACGCGACGTGGACGTCGTAGGTCGCGGTGTGCACGAACGCCTGCGCCGCCAGGACCTTGCGCTCACCCAACGTGAACCCGCCGGCCTCGACCGCAGCCAGCACCGCGCCATACGCAGCAGGGTCGGTGACGACGGCGACGCTCGGGTGGTTCTTGGCGGCGGCGCGCACCATGGAGGGCCCGCCGATGTCGATCTGCTCGATGACCTCGTCCGCGGAGGCTCCCGAGGCGACGGTCGCCGCGAAGGGGTAGAGGTTGACGACGACGAGCTCGAACGGCTCGACCCCGAGCTCCTCGAGCTGGCGGACGTGGTCGTCCTTGCGGGTGTCGGCGAGGATTCCGGCGTGCACGCGGGGGTGCAGCGTCTTGACGCGGCCCTCGAGGCACTCGGGGAAGCCGGTGAGGTCGGCGACCTCGGTCACCGGGATGCCCAGGCCCTCGATGAGCCTGGCCGAGCCTCCGGTCGAGACGAGGGCGACGCCGGCGGCGTGCAGACCCGTGGCCAGCTCCTCCAGCCCGGTCTTGTCGTAGACGGAGACGAGCGCCCGGCGAACCGGTCGGCGTCCTGCGTCGTCAGCGGGCTTCGGGCTGGACTGCTGGGTCACGGAATGCTGACCTTCCCATCGATGACGGTGATACCTTCGCGGGCCGCGCGGCCCACGATGTCGACGAGCAACGGGTGCTCGACGGCCTTGATGCGCTCGTGGAGGGTGTCACACGTGTCACCTGGGCGGACCTCGACCGTCGACTGTGCGAGCACCGGTCCGGTGTCGACCCCGGCGTCGACGACGTGGACCGTGCACCCGGTGACGGTCGCTCCCGCAGCGAGCGCGTCGCGGACGGCATGGGCGCCGGGGAACGCCGGCAGCAGGGCCGGGTGGGTGTTGAGGACGAGGTGGTCGGCCAGCACGCGCGGCCCGAGGATCTTCATGAACCCCGCCGAGACGACGAACGCCGGCCCGTGGTCGGCGATCCGCTCGGCCAGCGCCGCATCCCAGTCGGCCCGCGTCGCGTGGTCCTCGACCCGGCAGACGAACGTGGTGATGCCCGCTGCTGCGGCCCGGTGCAGACCAGAGACGCCGGCGCGGTCGGCGCCCACGGCGAGGATGCGGACCCCGTATGCCGCGTCGGCCGTGGCGTCGATCAGCGCCTGCAGGTTCGAGCCCGACCCGGAGATGAGGACGACGACGCCCGTGGGGTGGGTCGTGTCGGCCGCGGTCACGCGGGAGACGATACCGACCGCGTTCGTGGCCGCGGCACCCGAGTCCACCGCGGCGCCGCCCACTCCCGCCCGCCCCTGCCCACAAAGCGGGGGTTGCTCGGCGACACGGGACTTGTCGGGCGTGGTTTCCCCGAACAAGCCCCGCTTTGCCCGTGTCGTCGGGCCCGGGTCGTCACCCGTGCCGTCGGGCCCACCCGTGTCGTCGCGGGGTCGTCGCGGGGTTGTCGCGGGTCGAACGCGTCCCCAAGAGTCAGCGGCGCAGCTTCCAGCGGTCCCAGGCGAGGACGAGGCCGGCTCCGACGGCCAGCTCGACGAGCAGGGCGATGGCCATGGCACCGGCTGGTGCACCGATGCAGGAGAGCCGGGCCTGGCCCAGGGAGGCGCCTCCCAAGAGGTCCAGCAGCCCGACCAGCCCTGCCGCCACGACCACCCCGACGCCGGCGACGGTGAGCTTGGTGCGCTCGGTCGACAACCGGGCCACCGAGCGCAGCGCGCGCCAGCCGACGAAAGCACCGATCGCCACAGGCACGAGCACGACGGCGGGCAGCCAGCCCGGAAAGGCCCCAGGCTCGGGCAGGGCCCCGAACACCGGCACCATCGGCAGCAGCGACGTGCGCGACCCGGTCCAGGTCGCCGACGCCCCCTCCACCGCGGAGAACCCGGTGCCGGCCATGAACGACACGGCCCACAGCCCCAGGTTGGGCAGGACCAGCAGCTGGGCGAGGGCGAGCACCACGCCACCGACGACGCCAGGCGCCAGCTCACGCTGCAGGTTGCTGACGTTGCCGAAGTGGAACACCACGAGGCCGATGCAGACGAGGACACCCGCGCCGAGCAGGGCGGCAGCACCCTCGACCCCGGGTCGCAGCCCCCGACGAACGGCGTCGGGCAGCCAGGCCGGTCGACGCAGCCGGTCCGCCGCCAGCTCCGGTCGGCGGCGCAGGTGGTGGACGAGGGCGAGCAGGGCGGACGCCACCGGTACGAGGAGGACGGGGCCGACCAGCGTCCACAGCACCGGTCGCGGGCCGGCGACGACGGCGACCGTCGCCCACAGAGCCGCCGCGGCGGCATACCCGAGGGCCCACGCGGCCAGGCCGAAGGCGAGGGGACGGTGGACCAGGTCGCTGGCAAGGGTGACGGTGCGGTCCGCCGCGCTGTCACGCACCGCGCGCACGGCCGCCCAGGCACCGCCCACCACGGCGAGGGCCAGGAAGAGGAGGGGGACGACCGTGACGGTCGTGCCGCCGAGGGTCAGACGCGCGCCGGCGCCGAGGAGCCACAGGCTCGCGCCGACCCCCAGCGACGTCGTCCACGCGACGGTGCTCTCTGAGGCGGCCACCCACACCAGCAGCGCAGGGAGGACGAACACCAGGGCCGAGGCCGAGGCGGCACCAGCCCCCGCGAGCAGGGTGCGCTGGTGCGCCCTCGGGTCGGGGCCGCCCGATGTCGACGTCACCCCACGCAGCAGCTCCATCACAGTCATGTCCGTCCCATCGTCGCCGACCTTCGGTCCGCCGAGCCGCAGGCAACGCCGACGCGGGTCGAGAAATGTCCCAACGCGCCGCAACCACGGGCAGCGCGGTCGCGTCTGCTGGGGTGTGATGGCACTGAGCAACCCGGGCGTCGAGCTGGCGGTGGAGGAGCAGGAGGTGGGGATGGGGTCGCAGTCCGCGGAGGCGGAGTTCGACGCGTTCTACCGCGACACCGCCCGGCGGGTCGTGCACCTCGTGTACGGCTTCACGGGGGACCTCACCGTCGCGCAGGACAGCACCCAGGAGGCGTACGCCCGGGCCTGGCAGCAGTGGGCAACGGTGCGCACGCACGACGACCCCCTCGCCTGGGTGCGGACGGTCGCCCGGAGGGTGGCCATCTCGGGGTGGCGCAAGAAGAACACCCGGGACCGCGCCTACGAACGGCACGGGGCCCCACACACGACCGGTCCACCCACCGAGGACCGGGTGGCCGTCGTCGCAGCACTGCGGACCCTGTCCGAGCCGTTGCGGGAAGCCGTGACGCTGCACTACATCGGTGACCTGTCCATCGCCCAGATCGCCCACGAGACCAACACCCCCGCAGGCACCGTCAAGGCGCGCCTGCATCGGGGCCGCGCGCAGCTCGCGCTGGCCCTGCGGCACGAGGAGAGCACCCATGGCTGAGCACGAGGACTGGACGGCGGACGACGACGCCCAGCTGCGCGGCGCCTTCGCGACGCTGCGTGAGGACGTCGAAGCCGTGCCGCTGCCCGACGTGCGGTTCGTCCGGGCGCGAGGCGTACGGCGCCGCCGCCAGAGAGCGCTCGCCCTCACCGCTGCCGCTGCGGCCGCCGCCGTGGGGGTCGGAGCGGTCGGGTACGGCCAGCTCGGGCGCGACGGCACGCTGCCGCTCATCCCCGCCACGCAGGCTACGGCTTCGGTACCCGCGACCCAGCCGCCGACCCAGCCCACGACCAGTGCGACCGCCGATCTGCTCAGCAAGCCGGGCGCCCTGCCCCTGGTGACCGACTGGACCAGCGCCCTCGGGCTCACGGGAACCGTGCGGCTGACTCCGGTCAAGCCTTTCGAGGCCGTCGAGTGCCTCGACGTGGAGCCGGGCACCAAGGTCCAGCAGGAGAGCCTCAGCCTCGACGCCGGGGGCCCCTCCGGCGGGCAGGTGCGCTTCACCCTCGCCTCCGGCACCGACCCCGAGACGGCCGCATCCGGCGTCGCCAACGACATCTCCGACTGCGCCCTGGCACCCGGCTTCCGTGTCAACGGGGTGGTTGCCACCGGCGCGGGGTCGCTCTACCCCTACACGGCAGGTGACGCGGGGTCGGGCTGGTTCGCCATCGTCCACGGGCAGCGCGACCTGACCGTGCTCCAGGTCGTCGACCCCGACCACGCGACAGCGGCCTTCACCCGGGAGCAGGTCGAGGCGTTGGCGACGACCGCGCAGCAGCGCCTCGAGCGGTATGGCACGGGTTCGGCCTCCTCGACCTCCGGCTCGAGCTCGGCTCCGGGCGTCGGACCCACCGGCTCCACAAGGGCCCTCTCGGAGGACATGCCGGTCGCCGGCCCCCAACCGGTGCCGACCTCGCCGCTCTTCGTGGCTGCCTCGCAGTGGCGTGCGCAGGGCTTCCGTGGCAACGCGGCGACGACAGCCGGCCCTCGGGCAGGCGCCTCGACCGGTGTCATCGCCTGCGAGGACGACAACCAGCAGTCGGGTGTCGCCGGGCGCGTCGGGGTGGTGAACATCCAGGCAGGCACCGGCCAGAAGTCCTCCATCGGCCAGCAGCGGGTCCGGGTCTTCCAGGACGTCAAGGCCGACGAGCTCGTCGCCGCCGACCTCACCCGGACCGGCGACCTTGCCCTGAAGGGTTGTTCGACCCCGGACGGGGTGCGCACGGTGGGCAGGGCCGGCCCTTCCGAGGGAACCTACCTCCTCACCACCACCTCGCCCGGAGGCACGGTTCGCCAGTGGGTGGGAGTGACGGCGATGAAGACCCCGGGGGCCGTGTCGACCATCGTGTTCATGGCCAACACCGACGGCCAGGGCTTCACGGGCGGGGCCGGCCAGGGCTTCGCCGAGCTCGACCGGCTGCTCGCCCTCGCTCGCCAGAAATAGCACCTGCCTGAGGCCCCCACCGTGTCGACGGGCAACGGACCCACGGACATACGGGCAGACGGGCGACTCCGGCTCGTACCGGTGTCGCCCGTCCTCTGCCTTGGCCGAGTTGCGAGCTAGCGGATGATGATCTGCCGCAGAATGGTGTCTTGGGCAACGTTGAGCCGCCCGTTGCGGACCACGATCATCGGCGTCGTCAGCCCACCGGTTACCGGCATGTCGACACGCAAGGTCACCGGATCGAAGACGTACACCCTGGCCAGGGCGGAGAGGTACATGAGCCCGTCGGCGAACACCATGCCTGCGTTGTGCAGCACCGGCGTCGTCGCCTTCGCGCCGCTCATGGTCTGCAGGGTCACGACGCGCAGGGTGGCGCCCGTCGCAGGGTTCAGCTCGACGACCGTCGCCCCCAGGGAAGCCCATAGCGTCCCGTTCGGACCCATGCTCACCGCGCCGAACGCCTCGGCGCCGGAGACCGGTGCCACCTCCCACAGCTTGCGACCGGTGGCTGCGTTGTACGCGAAGACCTTGGCCGAGGACTGCGTCGGTGTGGCGCCAAGCCCCCCCCAGCGGGAGGTGCCACCGTAGACCACGTCGCCAGCGGCGGCCAGCGCGACGATGCCCTGGTCGACGACCGGCTCGTTGACGATGCGCGGTGACGTGCTGTCATTCTCGAAGATGCCCAAGGTGCCACCGAGGAGCCCGTAACGCGGCACCGTACCGAAGAAGACCCGCGAACCGGCAGTCGCCCAGGCGAGGGGTCGGTCCTGCTGGTACGTCGGCCCGAGCGTCGCCACCAGGGCGGGGTTGGTGCCGTCGTCCCAAGGCCGGGTGGTGTCGTAACGGAAGACGCGGGCATCGGTGTATGTGCCGATGTACTGGTACTGGCCGTGGGACACAGTGCTCTCGACCTCACCGATGACACCGGGGCCGTAGGGGATCAACGGGTACTGCCCCTTCTGCGTCAGGTTGGCGTCCAGGACGGCCAGGCTGGAACCGCCGTAGCCACCGATGAACATCGAGTCCGCTCCGGCCGTCAGCGACTTGATCCGCATCTTCGTCGTCAGGAACTCCACGTGATAGGAGAGCTCCTTCATCGTGGCCAGATTGACTGCCGACAGCGTTCCGTCGGTGTCATAAGTCAAGATCCACTCACCGTCGATCCCGCCCAGGGACCCCTGGAGGGTGAGCCGGTCACGACCCGGTCCGGCGACGATGGCTCCCCGTGAACCGCTCTCGCCGGTGTTGCCGTCGACGTACATGAGCTGCTTGTAACGGAAGTAGTAGAAGTTGCCCGCGCTGTCGAGTTCGGAGGGCCGCTGAGCGGCCAAGTTGGCCGGGACATCCCACGTGCGGTCCACCGTGTCGTACAGCCGGCGTTCGGAGTCCATCATCACACCACCCGGCGTCGTGCCTGACGGCACCCTCACGGCGAGGTACCGACCGCGCAGGTCGAGTTCGGTGATGTTCCCGCTCGCGACCGGATTGGGCAGGGGTAGCAGGACGCGCTCTGAGGGCTGGCTCAAGGTGACCCGCAGGATGGTCGGGTCCTCCGAACCCAGACCGACCCAGGCGTAGGTGCTGTCCACGGCGAGGGCGCGGGCGTAGGTGTGATCCGTGCTCACGGTCCCAAGGTTGCTGATGGTCTCGGTCGGCGGGTTGTAGCTCCACAGCTCGGAGGCGGGGTAGGAGACGCCCCACACCCGGCCGTCCTCGCCGGCCGCGAGGTCGAAGACCGTGGTCGCCTTGCTCGTCACTCGACCGACGTCGGTGATGGTCGCCGCGCCGAACGCCCACCGCCACAGGTGTCCGTCGTTGCCGCCGACGTAGGCGGCGTTGTCGGGCCCGGTCGTCAGGGCCCAGCTGATCTTCATCGTGCCGAGGGGGAAGCGACGCTCGACCGTGCCGCTCTCGATGTCGATGACCTGGAACTCTGCCGGACTACCCGACACTGCGCTGACGAGCTTGGCCCGGCCCCCCACCACGACGGCGGTGGCGACGTTGGTGTTGCTGAACGCATCCACCGGCTGCAGCGTGGGACCGTTGGCGAAGGTGTGCGCCCCCGCGCCGGGCGCCGGGCGGAAGTCGATGGCGTCCCACGAGGCAGAGCCCGTGGACGCAGCGGTGCTGGCCAGCTCGATCGTCGCGAAGTGAGCGGTCGGCGGTGCCGTCACCTGCTTGGCGACGAGGGCCCACGAGTTGCTGGCGCCACGGGCGGGGAAGCTCTGGAGACCGACCGAGGCCTTGCTGGCGTTGAGGAAGCGAACGCTGACCGTGTAGCTACCCGTCACGGGTCGGATCCAGGCGCGCAGGTTGTGGCCGGCGGACGGGAAGACCGGTATCGCTGCGCTCGTCACGGTCGTGGTAGCGCTCTTGGACGAGTCCACCATCGACAGACTGCGCGAACCCAGCCGAGCCTGGGTCGTGACGATCTTCGCCGACGTACCACTCGGGGTCACGGCAGTCCATGAGGGGATGGGGGTAGTGGAGGAGGTGGACTCGAAACTGTTGTTCGTGACCCCAGCTTTGACGACCTCGATGGCGTCCCACCAGCCCGATGAGACCGCAGTTGACGTTGTGTAGATCTCGACGGCGACACTGGTGGAGCCCACCGGGGCCACCGCGTGCGCTTCAACGCGTGACCACAACATCGTGCTCGTCGTGCTCGGGGTTGCCGCACGGAGGACTACGGCACCGGCGGCGTTGTAGAACCGCAGCCCGAGGTACTGCGTGCCCGTCTTGGGCATGACGTAGCCCTGCACGTGGTATTCGGCGCCCGGCGTCACCTTGGTCACCGAACGCCGTGCCGTCACCGACTGAGTGGTGGAGGTGTCCTCGACATACATGGAGTGGGTGCCGGAGAACGCGAGAGGGCTGGCCACGTAGGCGCGGTTGGGAGACGGAGCACTGACCGACCACCCAGCCGGTGCGCTGGGGCTGTTCTCGAAGTCGCCATAGGAGTAGTTCGTCGTGACCGTGGTCAGGGCAGTGGCGACCGGCGCCTGCCAGGAGAGGCCGGCCGCCACGACGGCGGTCACTGCGAGGGCGGCGGCGGCACGCGAGCGGAGCGCACGGCGGGGGGCGTTCGGGGTCGACGGCATGGCGAGGTCTCTCATCGGCGGGCGGGGGATGATCCCAGTGCCCTGCTCCGACGAGCTCACCGCCAGAGGATGCGGATCACAGCTCTTGTCGTGCAGGAGGCTCACAGAGAACCATTCGCCGCCAGTGCGGTGAACCGCACTTGACCAAGTGCTTACCGAATGGGGCCACGACCTCCTCCGGACGGCTGATGAGCCGTCGTCAAAAGGCCAGCCACCACTACGACGAGCGGGCGACCACCGTCATTGGTGGCCGCCCGCTCGTCGCGATGTGTGCGTGTCGCCTACTGCTGCATGCCCTTCATGATCTCGCGCATCAGGTCAGCTGTCGCGGACGGTGTCTTGCCGACCTTGACGCCAGCGGCCTCGAGGGCCTCCTGCTTGGCGGCCGCCGTGCCCGCGGAGCCCGACACGATGGCGCCGGCGTGGCCCATGGTCTTGCCCTCGGGAGCGGTGAAGCCGGCGACGTAGCCGACGACCGGCTTCGTCACGTGCTCCTTGATGTATGCCGCCGCGCGCTCCTCGGCGTCGCCGCCGATCTCGCCGATCATGACGATCGCATCGGTGTCGGGGTCGTTCTCGAACGCTTCGAGGCAGTCGATGTGCGTGGTCCCGATGATCGGGTCCCCACCGATGCCGACAGCGGTGGAGAAGCCGTACTCCCTCAGCTCGTACATCATCTGGTAGGTCAGCGTGCCCGACTTGGAGACCAGGCCGATGCGCCCGGCGCCCGCGATGTTGGCGGGGATGATGCCGGCGTTGGACTTGCCGGGGCTGATCAGCCCCGGGCAGTTCGGCCCGACGATGCGGGTCGTGCCCTTGTCCTTGCTGTGGGCGTAGAACTCGGCGGAGTCCTTGACCGCGATTCCCTCGGTGATGACGACCGCCAGCGGGATGGCCGCGTCGATCGCCTCGACCACGGCCGACTTCGCGAACGCCGGCGGGACGAAGATGACGGACACGTTCGCGCCGGTGGCCTCGATCGCCTCGGCGACCGTGCCGTACACCGGCACGGACACGCCGCCGTCGAAGTCGACCGTGGTGCCGGCCTTGCGCGGGTTGACGCCGCCGACGATGGAGGTGCCCGAGGCGAGCATGCGCTGCGTGTGCTTCATACCCTCGGAGCCGGTCATGCCTTGGACGATGACCTTGGAGCTCTCGTCGAGAAAGATTGCCATTGTTGGTGTCTCCGGTCCTTCGTTCAGTTCGCGGGGCTCGGCGCGGCCGAAGCCAGCTCGGCGGCCTTGCGGGCCGCCCCGTCCATGGTCTCTTCGATGGTCACCAGCGGGTGGTTGGCGTCGGCGAGGATCCGCCGGCCTTCCTCCACGTTGTTGCCGTCGAGCCGCACGACGAGCGGCTTGGTCGCCTCGTCGCCGAGTGCATCAAGCGCGCCGACAATGCCGTTGGCCACCGCGTCGCACGAGGTGATGCCGCCGAAGACGTTGACGAACACCGACTTCACCTGCTCGTCGCCGAGGATGATGTGCAGGCCGTTGGCCATGACCTCCGCAGAGGCGCCGCCGCCGATGTCGAGGAAGTTGGCGGGCCGAGGCGACCCGGGGAACTCCTCGCCTGCGTAGGCGACGACGTCGAGGGTCGACATGACCAGACCCGCGCCGTTGCCGATGACGCCGACGGAGCCGTCCAGCTTGACGTAGTTGAGGCCCTTGGCCTTGGCGGCCGCCTCGAGCGGGTCGGCCGCGGTCTTGTCCTCGAGCGCCTCGTGGTCCGGGTGACGGAAGCCGGCGTTCTCATCGAGGGTGACCTTGCCGTCGAGGGCGATGATGTCGCCGTCCTCGGTCTTGACCAGGGGGTTGACCTCGACCAGCGTGGCGTCCTCGTCGCGGTAGACCTCCCACAGAGCCATGAACGTGGCAGCCAGCTGCGCGTGGTCTGCCTCGTCGAAACCGGCCGCGGCGATGATCTCGGCGGCCTTGGCCGCGTCGATCCCGGTGTTGGGGTCGACCGCGATACGCGCGAGGGCTTCGGGGCGTTCGACCGCGAGCTGCTCGATCTCCACACCGCCCTCCTTGCTGCACATCGCGAGGTAGGTGCGGTTGGCCCGGTCCAGCAGCACGGAGAAGTAGTACTCCTCGGCGATGCGCGCGCCCTGGGCGA
>JBDSKZ010000007.1:0-38856 GCA_039916625.1 Pedococcus sp. | reverse complement strand
AAGGAGAAGACCATCAGCGTGATCGCGATGACCGCGACGACCCAGAACAACGGGGCCCGAAGGATGCGCTTGAAATCCATGTGTGTAGCGGGGCTGGCCGCCCCGTGCCTCCTGCTCGATCACGCTCTGGTGCCACGGCCCGGAAGTGGGTGCGGCTCTACCACGACGGTACTACGGAGGTGCTGGCGTGGTTCGTGCTGGACAACGACCCGGGTGGGCCGGGTGTTCCGACGGCGCCGGGTGCCGCGGGGCGTCCCGAGGCACGGACGGCCCTGTTCCGCCCTAGGCGTAGACGTGCGGCGCCAAGGTGCCCACGACGCGCAGGTTGCGGTACTGCTCCGCGTAGTCGAGGCCGTAGCCGACGACGAACTCGTTCGCGATGTCGAAGCCGACCCACCTCACGTCGATCTCGACCTTGGCGGCCTCCGGCTTGCGCAGCAGCGTGCAGATCTCGACCGAGGCCGGGGACCGGGACTCGAGGTTGGCCTTGATCCACGAGAGCGTCAGGCCGGAGTCGACGATGTCCTCGACGATCAGGACGTGCTTGCCCGTGATGTCGGTGTCCAGGTCCTTGAGGATCCGCACCACACCGGAGGACTTGGTGCCCGACCCGTAGGACGAGACAGCCATCCAGTCGACGGGCGCGGTGCCCGGCAGGGCTCGCGAGAGGTCGGCCATGACCATGACGGCCCCCTTGAGGACACCGACGAGCAGCAGGTCCTTGCCCTCGTACTCGGCCCAGACCTCCTTCGCGAGCTCGGCGAGTCGGGCGTGGATCTCTTCCTCGGTGATGAGGACCTTCTCCAGATCGGCTCCCATGTGCGCAGCGTCCACGGCTCTTCTCCAAGTCTCGGCAGGTCGCAAGTGCCCGGGGGCGCCGGCGGGTGGGGATGGGTGCGGGGCTATTCAACCGGAGGCGGCGGACCGATGGATACCCGCCCACCGGCGCGGGTCGCCGCCAACGGCCCGGGCAGGCTCACCGGGCCCTGTCCGTGCCAGCCGGTGAGGAGGCCGTCGCAGGCCTCCGTATGCCGCGTGCTCACCTGACCGGCCGGCGCGCCGGCCGCGATGGTGAGCCTGCGCCACACGCGGGTGCGTACGGCCCGGGGCAGCCCCTCGAGGTCCGTCACCGCCCAGGGGCCCTCCCCCAGGGCGCCGACCGCCCGCCCGGCCAGCTGGTCGAGGTGGTCGGCGTCCTCACGCAGCTGGTCCGCGGAGCGCGCGAGGGCAGCGGCGACCCCGGGGCCGAGGTCGCGCTCGAGGTCCGCCAGGGCGCGCCGGGCCCGGACCCGGGTGAACGCCGGGTCGTCGTTCATCGGGTCGTCCCACCACGTCAGCCCCTGCGCGGCGCAGGACGACCGGGTCTGGTCCCTCGACACTGCGAGGAGGGGACGCCGGAAGCGGTCCCGGGCCCGCGGCATACCCGCCAGGGACCTCGCCCCCGAGCCCCGGGTGAGGCCCAGCAGCACCTGCTCGGCCTGGTCGTCGAGGGTGTGCCCCAGCAGGACGAACCCGGCACCGTGCTGCGCGGCTGCCTCCTCGAGTGCGGCGTAACGGGCGTCACGCGCTGCCGCCTCGAGCCCGTCGGACCCAGCCCGGACCTCGACGGCAGCCAGGCTCAGTGGTGCAAGCCCGAGGGCTTCACACTGCTCGGTCACCCGTCGGGCCACCTCCGCCGACCCCGCGACGAGTCCGTGGTCGACCATGACGGCGCCGGCCCGTACCGCCTGCTTGGGAGCCTCGAAGGCGACGGCCGCGGCGAGGGCGAGGGAGTCCGCTCCCCCGCTGCACGCCACGAGGACGAGGTCGCTGGCAGCACACTCCGCGAGGGTCGCCCGGACGGCGAGCCGGACGGCGGCTGTCGCGGGGTCCGGGCCGGTCACGGTCCCCCCGACGGTCGGGGAGCCGGGCCGGTCACGCGTGGACGCGGGCGACCCACGCGGACGGCGTCTCGATCTCGGCGGGAAGTGGCAGGGTGTCCGGCGACTCCCACACCTTGTTGAAGCCGTCCGTGCCCACCGCAGCAGTGACCTCGCGGACGAAGACGGCGCCGTCGCGGTACTGGCGCATCTTGGCCTCGAGGCCCAGCAGGCGCCGCAGCACGCGGTCGAAGCCACCGACGCCCTTGCGGCGCTCGTCGAACCGCGTACGGATGTGGGCGACCGAGGGGATCACCTGGGGGCCGACCTCGTCCATGACGACGTCTGCGTGGCCCTCGAGCAGCGACATCACGGCGGTCACCTCGGCGAGGCGGGCGCGCTGCTCGGGCGTCGCGATGATCTCGGTGATCCCCGCACCACCCGCCTTGAGCGCGTCGGGGAGCTGCCGCGCGAGCCGTTGCAGCGTCTCCTGCAGAGACTCGGGGTCCGGCACGAGGTCGGTGGCCAGCGACCGGACGCGGTCGACCAGGTGGTCGCGCAGCCACGGCACGGCGGTGAACTGCACCCGGTGGGTCTCCTCGTGCATGCAGACCCAGAGCCGGAAGTCGGCCGGGTCGACGCCGAGCTCGCGTTCGACCTGCACGATGTTGGGCGCCACGAGCATGAGCTGGGGGGTGCCACCGGGGGCCAGGTCGTACTGACCGAGCACCTTGCCGGCCATGAACGCGAGCAGGGCGCCGGTCTCTGCGCCCGTGACGCGGCCGCCGATCGCCTTGGCGAGGTCACCCGGCGCCTTCTTCTGCTTGTCGATGAGCGCACCGAAGACGGGGTCCATCAGCGCCGACATCGAGTCGGCGTTGAGCGCGATCCAGGTGGGTCGGTCGACGACGACCGCCTCGGGGGCGCCGCCGGGCGCCTGCAGCCGTGCGGTGTCGGCCACGGGCTGCTTGGCCCGGCGGGCCGCCTCCCGGACCTCGGCCACGACCGCGGCGGCCTCCTGGGCGGTCACGGTGGGCCCGGCGGGGACCAGTCGGGAGCCGGTCGCCTTGGCGAACTCCCAGTCGACGTAGCGGGTGGTCGACTGCAGTGGCACGGTCATCCCCTCACGGTAGGTCAGCGACACCCGCACGTCGCGAGCGCCGCCACGAAGCGGTCCAACGCCGCCCGGGCCGCGAGCGTTCCGACCCCGGCCGGGACACGGTCGGCCTGGATGACGTAGGACAGGACCCGGCCGTCGGCGTCGATGACCGTGCCGGCCATCGAGCTCGTGCCGGTGAGCGTGCCGGTCTTGGCCCGGGCCAGGCCGGCAGCGGGGTGGGTGGTCGTGGTCGCGAACCGGCCGGCCATGGTGCCGGTCAGCCCGGCGACGGGCAGCCGCGCGATGGTGGCCTGCATGGCCGGTACGGACCCGTCGGCGCCGAGCTGGAGCACGTCGGACAGCATTCGTGGTGACACCTTCTGTCCGGAGGAGAGCCCGCTGGTGTCCTTGATGACCGCACCCGACAGGTCGACGCCCTCGGCAGCCACGGCCTTCCTGACGAAGGCCACCGCGGCCGCGAACGTCGCCGCGCCACCCGCCTCGACGGCTGCCTGGCGGGCCAGTCCCTCGGTGAGCGCGTTGTCGCTCTCATCGAGGGCGAGCGCCAGGAGGTCGCCGATCGGCGCCGACTCGACCGTGCCGAGCACCGTGGCCCCCGAGGGGACCGGAGTGGTCCAGGTCTTCGCTGGGCTGAGCTTCGCCGTGACGCCCTGGGTCTTCAGTGCCGCCACGAAGGCCGCCGCGGTGGCCGCCTCCGGGTCGCGCGGGGCCGGGTGGAAGGGGATGGCGCGCTGGCCGGCGAGGCCGAGCATGGAGACCCCTCCGGTGTATCCGGCGGAGACGTCGGCCTGCAGCCAGGTCGGCGCCCAGCGGGGACCCCGGGCGTAGCTCGTGTCCAGGCGCAGCAGGACCGTGGACGTTCCCGACGCCTGGAGCCCGCTGGCGACCTGGGCGGCGAGGTCACCGAGCCCTGCCCGGCCCTCGACCGCTGCGGGCCGTCCCTTGCCCTTGCCGAGCATGGTGTCGCCCCCGGCGACGAGCACGATGCTGTCGGCGGCAGGGCCTTGGACGACGGCAGTGGGCAGGGTCGCCCGCGGATCGAGGGTGGTGCCGACGGCGAGGGCGGTCAGGAGCTTGAGTGTCGAGGCAGGGGTCCGGGGGACGTCGGGCGCCTTCTGCACCAGCACCTGCCCGGTGAACGCGTCCCGCACGAGGTAGCCGGGCACGGGTCCGAGTGCCGGGTCGGCCGCGACCGTCCTGACCCGGCTGGCGAGGGCCGCGGGGGCAGGGATGAGCGCTCCGGCGGATGCCGGCTGCAGCGGCTGGGCTGCCGTGTCCACCGTGGGCACCGTCGTCGGGGGCGAGGGGACGCCCGCACCCACCGTGGTGCCCGACCCGGATGGCGTGGCCACGGACGTCGTGGCCCCGGTCGGGGCAGTCGTGGGAGGGTGGGCACCATCCCGGGTGAGGATCCCGGGGGCGACGTCGTAGACGTCGAGCGCGCCATACCCGAGGACGAGCACGACCAGCGCCGCCACCGCGGCGAGGACGCGACGCACTCGACCCCCTCAGCACTGGACAGCGTCATACGGAACACTTGCCCGCGAGCCTAGGTCATAGGCGCGCGCAACAACGGAAGGGACCAGCGACGTGGAGTTCGACGTCACCATCGAGATCCCCCAGGGGCACCGCAACAAGTACGAGGTCGACCACGAGACCGGACGCATCCGTCTGGACCGCCTCCTGTTCACCTCCACCCGCTACCCCGCCGACTACGGCTACGTCGAGGACAGCCTGGGCGAGGACAGCGACCCGCTCGACGCCCTGGTGCTCCTGGAGGAGCCCACCTTCCCCGGTTGCCTCGTCCGCGTCCGTCCCATCGGCATGTTCCACATGCGCGACGAGGCCGGCGGCGACGACAAGATCCTCTGCGTGCCCGCCGGCGACCCCCGGCAGGCGCACATCACCGAGCTCGAGCAGGTCAGCAGCTTCGACCGCCTCGAGATCCAGCACTTCTTCGAGACCTACAAGGACCTCGAGCCCGGCAAGTCCGTCGAGGGCGCCCACTGGGCTGGCCGTGAGGATGCCGAGCGCGTCGTGCGCGAGGCCATCGAGCGCGCCAAGGCTGCCGGCATGACGACAGCACGCTGGCGCATGCCCGACGTGCACGCCGAGCCGATGTCCGAGGCCCAGCCGCTCGCCGAGTGAGCGACGTCCCGCACTGACACCGCCGAGCCCCCGGCCGACTCACGTCGGTCCGGGGGCTTGGTGCTGGGTGGTGCCTGCCGCCGTGGGCACGGGGCCGGTCAGGGGCGGCCACCGTAGGGCAGCAGGTCGGAGCGGTAGATCGAGCCGTACCGGACGTTGGCGCCCGTGTAGGGAGCCTCGATCATCTGGCCACCGCCGATGTACAGCCCCATGTGGTGGCTGCTGGGTCCGGCGCTGCCGTAGAACACGAGGTCGCCCGGCTGCAGGTCACTGATGGCCACCCGCTGGGTCTCGGCCCACTGGGCACCGGTGTAGTGCGAGAGGTTGACGCCGGCCCGCTCCCAGGCACGCATGGTCAGTCCGGAGCAGTCGAAGGAGTCCGGGCCGGCCCCGCCCCACAGGTAGGGCTTGCCGATCTGGGCGCGGGCGTAGTCGATGACCGCGGAGACACCACCGCTGCTGGGAGGCGGGGGGGCTGGTGCCGGGTCGGCGGGCTCTGGCGCCGGAGGCCTGGGCCTCGGCGGCTGGGGCGTCTGCGGCGTGGGCTTGGGCGGCTTGGACGTCCGCGGCTTGGGCTTGTTGTTCTTGGCCGCCTCAGCGGCCTTCTCTGCGGCCACCGCGACAGCGCGCTGGCGCGCAGCCTCGGCGGCAGCGCGGGCTGCCGCCTGCTGGGCAGCCTTCCTGGCGGCCGCGCTCTGGGCCGTCCGGGCCCGCTCCTGCGCCAGGCGGGCCTGCTTGGCCGCCTCGGCCGCGGCTGTGCGCGCGACGGCGGCGGCGGTGAGGCCGTCCTGCCGCTGGCGCTCGAGCCCGACCGAGGTCTTGCGGAGCGACGCGAGCTGGGTGACCAGTGACGCCTGCTGCTGCTGGATCCGGGCGGCTGCGGCTTGCGCGTCGTCAGCCCGGGACTGGGCTGCGTTGCGAGCCGACTCGGCGCTCTGGGCGGCCCTGGTCTGGGCAGCCTGGGCCTTGACGGCCTGGCGCCGCATCGTGACTGCGACGATCGAGGTGGCGTCAGCGCGCTGCAGCGACCGGGCCCGCGCGTCCCCGACGGCCTCCAGGGCCGTGGCCTTGTCGATCATCTCCTGCGGGCCGTCGCTGTCGAGGTAGGCCTCGAGCTCACCGAAGCTGCCGCCCTGCTGGTAGACGCTGGCGGCGTAGCGGCGAACCTCGAGGCTCGCGGAGTCGGCGATGCCCTGAGCCGCAGCGGCGCGCTTCTGGGCAGCAGCCGACTCGGCGGCACGAAGGTCGAGGGCGACTCGTGCCCCGTTGAACGCCTCGGCTGCGGTCGCGGCCCGGTCCTGCACCTGGCTGAGCTGGGCGCTGGCCGCGACGTACTGCGCGTCAAGGGTGGCGACCTGGCCGGTGGTGCCGGCGACCGCCGCTCTGGCGCGGTCGACCTGTGCCTTGGACGGGTAGACGGGTTCGGCCGTGGCCACCAGCGTCGTGGCGAGGCTCAGCAGCCCGACGAGGGACAACACCGATCCTGCGCGGAAGGCGCGGCGAACAGCGGAAGTTCTTGGCACGGGGGGATGCCTCTCGAACGGGGACAGGATCAGGAAGGGGCTTGGTGCGGTGGAGCGGCGTGGTGCCGCAAAGTGGCAGCCGGTGCAGACTAGGGCTGGTTTTCACTCGAACCCCGTCAGTCACACTGCTCCCACGGTTCCGGGACGGCCGGTACTGCCGATCTCGTTTCCGTTGGGCGAGTTACACCGATGTCTTTCAGCAGGCCGTGGCGCCGCATCGATCAGGTGTCCAGTTTCGGTCACGAATCGGTCACGAAGTCGGCGTTTCTGCAGGTGAGAGCCCCTTCAGGGCCTGAGCCGCAGCAACCCCGGTAGGTGGCCGAGGTCAGGGGACGATGGACTCGCCGGACCGCAGGGCGTCGTAGGCGGCCGGGTCGCTGGTCTTGAGCTCGCGGCGCACCCGGCGCCGGTAGCGCAGGATCTGGGACACCCCGAGCCCCCAGACGAGGTACTGCACCGACATCGCGCTGCGGAAGGTGTCGACGTCGTACGTGCTGGGTCCGCCGGGCGCGACCCGGTCCAGGATGATCCCGATGAGGGTCACCGTGGACAGCGAGGCGAGGAACCCGCCGACGTTGACGATCCCGGTCGCACTGCCGAGCCGGGTCGGCGGGTTGAAGGTGCGCGCCAGGTCGAAGCCGACCATGGACCCGGGACCGCCGACCGCCGTCACGACGACCAGCAGGACGAGCACCGGCAGAGGGGCGCGCCCGGGCCAGAGCAGCACGACGGCCCAGACGGTCATGATCGCCCCGACGATCCCGAGGATCAGCGTGGACCGGGAGAACGGGTACTTCGTGACGAAGCCCCCGATGATCGGGCTGGTGACGACGGTGGTGAGGGTCATGAGCATGAGCAGCGTGCCGGCAGTGGAGGGCGAAAGTCCCTGTCCCGCAACAAGGAACGGGTAGCCCCACAGCAGTGCGAAGACGGTCGCGCCGAACTGTGCGGAGAAGTGCGACCAGAGTCCCAGGCGGGTCCCCGGTGTGCGCCAGGCAGCTCGCAGGGCGCGCGCGATGGCTCGGACCTTGATGTCGTCGAGCTCGTGGTCGGGGTTCGGGGAGTCACGGACGACGACGAGCACGAGCAGACCCAGGACGACGCCCACCAGGCCAGCGGTCGCATACGTGGGCGTCCAGCCGTAGGCGTGCAGGGCATGCACGAGCGGGGTGGCTGCGACGAGCGCGCCCACCTGGCCGAGCAGCCCGGTGAGCTGGGTGACCATGGGGATGCGCAGGGGCGGGAACCACAGCGCCACGATGCGCAGCAACGGGATGAAGATCATGGCGTCGCCGACACCGACGAACACCCGTGCCACGAGACCGGCGGCGAACGAGTCGGCGAAGGCGAACCCCAGCTGCGCCAACGTCATCAGCGTGACACCGGACAGCAGCAGCCGTTTGGACCCGAACCGGTCGAGCAGCACCCCCACCGGGATCTGCATCGCCGCGTAGACGAGCAGCTGGACCATCGTGAACACCGACAGCTGCGTCGCCGCGATGTGGAACCGCTCGCTGGCGACCAGCCCGGCGACGCCGAGGGAGCTGCGGTGGAAGACGGCCAGAACGTAGATCGTGACCGAGGCCCCGTAGACGACCCAGGCCCGCCGACCGCCGAGCTCGAAGAGGGCCGGTCGGGTGGTCACGTGCTTCATTGTGGCGCAGTCCGGCCGGGCCGCCCCCCGGCGGGTAGTGCTCCCCATTCCCTCCCCCGATGGCGCCGCCTAGCGTCGGCACGCACACAGCACCACCGACCACCACAGCCAACAGGGGGAACAGCACCATGGACATCAACCGCAGGACAGTCCTCATCGGCGGCACGGCCGCCCTCGTCACCGCAGGTTCCGGCGCCTTGACGATGACCACGGCGAACGCCGCCACCACCATCAACATGGAGGCTGTCCTCCTTGCGGCGCAGTGGGACCCGCGCAAGCCGACCTCAGGTCTGACGCCCGGAGCCAAGGACAGCGTCCTGGCGGTCGAGCGCGCCCTGGTCGCCAAGGGCCTGCTCAAGAAGTCGCTCGTCGACGGACACTTCGGCACGTCGACCATCTCCGCGTATGCCGCGTGGCAGCGTCGCCTGGGCTACTCCGGTCTCGACGCCTCCGGTCTGCCCGGGCCGACGTCCCTGGTCAAGCTCGGCGTCGGCCGCTTCGCGGTGACCCGCAAGGTCAGCTCCGGCGCCCGCATCACCTACGACGGTGTCCGCGTCAACGAGCGCACCAAGGCGATGCTCCGCGAGGCCGAGCGGATCCTCGCGCCGCGCCTCACGTACACCCAGGGTTCCTACAACCCCGGCGGCGTCTCGGCCTCGGCCGGCACCCATGACGGTGGTGGCACCGTCGACGTCTCGGTCCGCAACCTCAGCAGCTCCCAGCGCGCCGAGGTCGTCCGTGTGCTGCGCCGTGTCGGGTTCGCGGCGTGGCTGCGCAACCCCTCCCAGGGCAGCTGGCCCTATCACATCCACGCCGTCGCAGTCAGCGACCCGGACCTCTCCTCGGGCGCCCAGCACCAGGTCGGCGACTACTACCAGGGTCTCAACGGCCTGGCCGGTCGCGGGCGGGACGACGGCCCGAGGGTCACCAAGGTGACGTGGGAGCAGTACAAGCGGGCCCACTGAGCACACCAGCCGACCCCTCAGGCCGCCCCACCGCTCCTCGCCCCCACGGGGCCGGGACCGGTGGGGGCGTAGGTTCGCAGGGTGGAACAGCTGCGCAGGGACGGTCTGGTCTTCGACGTCAGCGACACCGGGCCACCCGGGGGTGACGTGGTCGTGCTGCTGCACGGCTGGCCGCAGGACCACACCGCCTGGCGTGGCGTGGGAGAGCGTCTGGTCACCGCGGGACTGCGCGTCCTTGCGCCCGACCAGCGCGGCTACTCCCCTCGTGCACGGCCGCGAGGTGCAGCGGCGTACCGCATGTCAGAGCTCGTCGCCGACGTCCTGGCCCTCGTCGACGCCAGCGGCGTCCACCAGGTCCACCTCGTCGGGCACGACTGGGGCGGCGCCGTGGCGTGGGCGTTCGCCGAGCGCCACCCGGACCGGCTGCACACCCTCACCGTCCTCTCCACACCCCACCACCACGCCATGGCGTGGGCCCTGCGACACGGCGGCCAGGCACGCAAGAGCTGGTACATGCTCGCCTTCCAGCTGCCACTCCTCCCGGAGGCCGTGCTGCGTCGCCGCCTCCCCGAGGTGCTCCGCCGCAGCGGGCTGCCCGCCGAGGACGTGGCGAGGTATGTCGCGAGGTTCCGTCAGCAGGGCGCGGCCAGTGGCGGGCTGGCCTGGTACCGCGCCCTGCGTCCGCGGGTTTCCGGCCTGCTCCACCACAGGCCTGCACGACCGGCACCGTCGCGGCCGTCGCAGATCACCGTGCCGACGACGTACCTCTGGGGCCGCCACGACCCGGCCCTCGGCCGGGAAGCCGCCGAGCGCACCGCGAAGTGGGTGGGCCCGGACTACCGTTTCGTCGAGCTCGCTGCCGGCCACTGGCTGCCCGAGACGCACCCTGACGAGGTCGCCGTCGCGATCCTGGACGGCGTCCGCGCCACCCGTCAGGAGTAGTGCAGCCGTTGACGACCTCACTCCAGCCCTACCCGTTGGCGATGTCCACGGGCTCCATGTCGTCGTCGAGGACATAGCCGAAGATCCGGGCGTAGAAGTACGCCTCGGCCTCCCTGGCCCGGACGATCGTGTCGGCCCTGCGGAAGCCGTGACCCTCACCGGCGAACTCCAGGTGGGCGACCGGCAGGCCCTTGGCCCGAACGGCATCCGCCATCTCGGTCGCCTGGTTGGGTGGGACGACGTGGTCGTCGAGCCCCTGGAGCAGGATCATCGGGGCGCTCAGGTCCTCGAGGTGGTGCAGCGGCGAGCGCTCGCGGTAGACGTCGCGACCCTCGGGGTAGGGCGCGACGAGGCCGTCGAGGTAACGCGACTCGAACTTGTGGGTGTCGCGAGCCAGCGCCTCGAGGTCACCGACACCGAAGTAGCTCGCCCCGACGGCAAAGACGTCCGTGCCCGTCAGCGCCGCCAGGGTCGTGAACCCACCAGCACTTCCCCCGCGGATGGCCAGCCGTTCCCCGTCGACCCGACCCTGCTCCGCCAGGGCGAGCGCACCGGACGAGCAGTCGTCCACGTCGACGATGCCCCACTCTCCCTGCAGACGCTCCCGGTAGGCGCGGCCGTAGCCGGTGCTGCCGCCGTAGTTGACATCGAGGACCGCCAGGCCGCGGCTGGTCCAGTAGGCCGTGTCGAGGCTGAACGCCGGGACGGTCATCGAGGTCGGACCTCCGTGCAGCCGCACCACCAGCGGCGGCAGCTCACCCTCGGGGGCCCGGAAGCCTGCATTCGCCGGAGGGTGGAACACACCGTGCACCGTCTCGCCCACGGTGTTGGTCCACGAGACGCTCTCGGGCGTGGAAAGCATCCCGTCAGGGAGCTCGAACGCGGACTCCTCCCGCACCACCTCGTGCGCTCCACTGTCGAGGTCCAGTGTCACCACGGCGCGGGACCGGTCGAAACGGTCGACCAGCGCCACCACGGTGCGTCCTTCCACCCGGACGTGGTCGTAGGCGACACCCGCGAGGTCGAGTGCGTGCAGCGCACCTCCGGCGACGGTGCCGAGGCGGCCACGTCCGTCCTCGAACCAGGTGCAGACGACGGTGCCGTCCGCGGCGAAGCCGAAGGAGGGACGGTCGAAAACCCACTGGGGCCAACCCAGCTCGTGCTCGACCCGGGTCACCGCGGCGACGCTCCCGTCGGGCCGCACTGCGGCGAGGTTCGCCCAGCCTGCTTGGTCGGACAGGTGCAGGAGGTCGCCGGCCGGGGACCAGCGGGGCTCGGTCACGGCAACGCCCTGGCCACCGGCGACGGGCTGGGCTCCCACGAGCCCTTCGTCGGTGAGGGTCGCCGTCCACAGCTCCGTGGAGTCCCACGGCATGTTCGGGTGGTTCCACTGCAGCCAGGCCAGGTGGGCACCGTCCGGGCTCAGCCGCGGAGCCGCCACGAAGTCCGGACCCTCGACGAGCACGTCGCCACCATCGTCGTTGGCTGCGTCGAGGTCGAGGCGCACGACGGTGTTCACCGCCTCCCCCTCGCCGCGATGGTCCTCCCGGACGCAGAACAGCTGCAGGCGCGCGAGGTCGAGGCGCAGGTCGGCGTAACGGAGCTGGCCATCGCTCGCTGGCGTGATCGCGTGCGGCTCCTCGTGGCGGCCCCGCCCGTCCACCGACAGGAGGCGGACCCGCTGGTCGGTGAAGTCGACGAACGCGACGACGTCACCGGACACCGTGTAGGCGCCGCCACCGTACTCGTGGGCGCGCGACCGCACGTTGAAGGGAGCCGGGGTGAGGTCGACCCCGTCGCGCACGAGGACCACCCGGCCGCCCTCGGTGCCGCGCCCCTCGAGCCAGTAGACGTGACCGGAGTCGATCGACGGCTGGTCCAGGGCGACCCGGTCCCCCGCCAGGCTCGCGGCGCTCACAGGCGAGGCCCAGGCACCGTACGGCGCAGTGGTCGCTGTGGGCGGGGTGGTCGGGGTGGTCGGGGTGGTCGCGGGAGTCGCCATGGCGGGAAGTGTGCCACCTGACGGCAGAAGCCCGGCGTCCCCTGCCGGGGTCGTCGGGCTCCTGCTGTCGGCGGCGCCTCAGGTGGTCGCCGGCACCCGGCTGAGCTGGGTGAGGGCGAACTCGGTGATGCGCACGAGGGCGTGCTTGGCAGACTCGCGGTCGCGGGCATCCACGGTGATCACCGGGATGTGGTCCGAGATCGCCAGCGCCTCACGGATCTCTTCCGGACCGAAGTTCTGGCCGTCGTCGAACTGGTTGAGGGCGACGATGAACGGCAGCCCCTTGGCCTCGAAGTAGTCGACGGCGGCGAAGCTGTCGTCGAGTCGGCGGGTGTCGACCAGGACCACGGCACCGATGGCGCCCCTGACCAGGTCGTCCCACATGAACCAGAAGCGTCGCTGTCCGGGGGTGCCGAACAGGTAGAGCACCAGGTTCTTGGCCAAGGTGATGCGCCCGAAGTCCATGGCCACCGTGGTCGTGTGCTTCTGCTGCACCTTGGAGATGTCGTCCTGACCGGCGGACTCCTGGGTGACCAGGGCCTCGGTGCGCAGCGGGTCGATCTCGGAAACGGCGCCAACGAAGGTGGTCTTGCCGACGCCGAACCCGCCGGCCACGACGATCTTGGTCGAGGCGCTGTTGCGCTTAGAGGGCGCGTAGTCCACTGAGTGTCCTTTCGATGAGTTCACGTCGTTCGTCGGTGGTCGTGTTTTCGGAGATGGTGGCCCGGGTCTTGAGGTGCCCGGCGGAGACGAGGTCCCCGATGAGCACCCGCGCGACACCGAGCGGGACGTGCAGCTTGGCGGAGACCTCAGCCACCGACTGGGAAGCACTGCACAGCTCGATGATGCGGCCCGACATGTGTCCCTCGGGCCAGGTCGCACTGCGTCCGGACGGCTGCACCTCGAGCGTGGCTTCGATGGGCAGGTCCACCACGGACTCGGTGCGACCGGACGTCAGCGCGTAGGGCCGGACCAACCTCGGTCCGGTCGACTCCTCGCGTTCGTCAGGCGCCATGGCGCTTA
Source organism: Pedococcus sp. (assembly GCA_039916625.1). Lineage (GTDB taxonomy): Bacteria > Actinomycetota > Actinomycetes > Actinomycetales > Dermatophilaceae > Pedococcus. The sequence goes on along the minus strand of JBDSKZ010000007.1, from coordinate 25,620 downwards.
CCCCGGCATCGGCGCTCGGGCAGCCGCGTCGATCATCTTGCCGACGCGGTCGACCAGCACCGCCATTTCGTAGCCAACCTGACCGATGTCGGAGTCCGTGCTCGTGAGTGCGGCGAGGTGCGAACCGTCGCCGACGCTCATGAGCAGCAGGAAGCCGAGCTCCATCTCGATCACGGACTGAAGGACCGTTCCGCCCTGGAAGAGCCGAGCCGCACCGGAGGCGAGGCTCGCCATACCGGAGGCCACCGCGGCCATCTGCTCGGCGCGGTCCTCGGGCAGCTGCTCGCTGGAGGCCATGGGCAGGCCGTCGGCCGAGACCAGGATGGCGTGTGACACGCCAGGGGTCTCGGTCGCGAACTTGGCCACGAGCCAGTCGTACTCGCCCCTGGGCTGGGCCATGGCGTCAGTGGTGAACATCGGCGTCCTCTCGGTGGTTTCCGTCTTGTGCCTCGGTGCGTGCGGAGCTCACACCGTTCTTGTGGCGGTTCAGGCTGCGGCGGATCGCCTCAGGATCGCGGCGCGACGTCGCGGGTGCGACGGGCTCCTCGACCTGCGGGTCGGTTCCGCCGGGGTTCATGGTGTTGCCGGGGCGCCGCATCGGCAGTCCGGCGGAGGACTCCTGGCTGGGAGCGCCGTCGGCCTCGGCCGAGAAGAGCTCCTGGCCGGCCTCGTCCCCGGTCCACTCGTCGTCCTGGGCGTCGGCCACGGGTTCCGTGGTCAGCCAGCTCGACATCATGGAACGGAAGATCGGGGTCTCGTTCGGCCGTCCGGTCGGCTCGGCCTGCGGGTCACCCTGCACGTCAATCTGCTCCTCGACCTCGTCGACCTGCGTGTCCTGGATGGATGGCGCATCGGTCACCTCGGCGACCTCTGCGGACGGGCCCTGCTGCGGCGTCTCGGCGGCTGCGGAGTCCGGAGCCGGAACGTCACGGGCCTTGCGTGCTCCGAAGAACGACGTGTTGTGGGCGCGCATCGCCGGTCGCCCGGTCAGGGGCTCGGCTTCCGTGGTGGCCGGGGTGGTCGAACCACTGGCACCGGGCACCCGGGTCGGCAGAGCCGGCTCAGTGGGCTCCAGAGCCGCCGCCACGACAGGAAGGTCGCCGCCTCGCTCCGAGGCGGGCTCCGAGGCGGGCTCCGAGGCAGGCTCGGAGGCGTGGTCGGAGGCGTGGTCGGTGGGAGCCTGGTCGTCATCGACGGACGCGTCCGGACCGGCACCGGTGACCTCGGCCACCCAAGCATCGGGAACGGTCAGCTCACTGGTTTGCGGCGGCGCCGTGACCGCCTCGGACGAGCTCTCCACCTCGCCGCGCTCCGCCTTCTCGCGGGCCTCGGTCACCGCAGCGCGGTGCTCGAGCCAGGCCGAGAGGTTGGAGGGCATCCGCTGGGGCTCGGCAGCAGACTCTGCCTCGAGGCGAGCCGCCTCGGCAGCCTTGCGACCAGGGAGCCATCCGGTCAGTCGGCTCCCCTTGCCCTTGTCAGCACCCTTGTCCGAGCCGTTGTCCGAGCCGTTGGAGTCGGCAACGGCGTCGGTGGGCGCGTCTGCGAACTCGCGGTACTCGGTGATTCCGGTGGCGCGGGGCTTGCGGACCGGCAGGCCAGCAGCCGAGCGCGGCGCGGCGGCGGCGGGCGCAGTCATCTTGGCAGCCTCGGCCGCCTCGGCCGCCTTGGCCTCGTCGGCAGCCTTCGCCTCAGCAACCTTGGCCTCTTCGGCAGCCTTCGCCTCAGCAGCCTTGAGCTCGACAGCCTTGGCCTCATCGGCAGCCTTCGCCTCAGCGGCCTTGGCGTCCTCAACAGCCTTGAGCTCGGCAGCCTTCGCGTCCTCAACAGCCTTGAGCTCGACAGCCTTGGCGTCCTCAACAGCCTTGAGCTCGGCAGCCTTCGCCTCGGCAACCTTGGCCTCATCAGCAGCCTTGGCGCCGTTCGGGGCCGGCTTGACGCCGTTGGTGTGGTGACCGTTGGTGGCTGCCCTGGAGTCGGCCGGCACTGCGCCCTCGATGACGGGCTTAATCGGGATGGCCGGGATGGCGTCGGCCGTGGTCGGGCCGTGCGCACCGGGGGTGCGAGTCGGCAGGACCTTCTTCGTGGCGTCGACCACCGGGCTCGGGGCGCCACTGGCGCCACGGACCCGCGTGGGGAGACCTGCCTTGGTCGTCCCACCGACGGCGGAGACCACCGGAGCAGTCGGAGCGGTCGGGGCAGCGGCTGCGGGTGCCGCCGACACGGCGGGACGTACTGGGCGCTCGGTCCGAGCCGCGTTGTCGGCCAAGAGGCCGGCGGGCAGGTGGACCGAGACGGTGATTCCGGGCTTGGAGTCGCCGTTACGGCGCAGGCGGACGGCGATGCCGTGGCGCTTGGCCAGGCTGCCGACCACGAACAGACCCATGCGACGTGCCGTGTCCGGGGTGATGTCGCCACCGTGGGCGAGCCGGTCGTTGAGCGCGGCCAGCTCCTTCGGCGGCATACCGAGACCCCTGTCGCTGACCTCGACGAGGAGGCCGCCTTCGGGGGTGCGGGCACCGCGGATGTCCACGCGGGTGGTGGGCGGCGAGTAGGCCAGGGCATTGTCGACGACCTCGGCGACCAGGTGGATGAGGTCGGAGCCGACGGCACCGAGGACCTGGTCGTTCGAGGTGTCGCCGATGTCGATCCGCTCGTAGTTCTCGACCTCGGACACGGCCGCGCGCACGGCGTCGGAGACCGACACCGCACCGGAGAAGCCGCGGCGGGTCGAGGTACCGGCGAGCACGAGCAGCGAGTCGCTGTTGCGGCGCATGCGGGCGGCGAGGTGGTCTAGGCGGAACAAGCTCTGGAGACGCTTCGGGTCCTCCTCGTCGCTCTCGAGGCGCTCGATGAGGGACAGCTGCTGGTCGATGAGTGAGGTGCTGCGTCGGGACAGCGTCTCGAACATGTGCCCCACCTGGACCCGCAGCCGGGCCTGGTCACCAGCGAGGCTCAGAGCCTGGCTGTGGAGGTCGTCGACGGCTCGGGCCAGCTGGCCCATCTCTTCGCGGGTGTGGACCGGGATCGCCACGAACGCCGGCGGCGCGGTGCCGTCTCGCATGGCCGCGACGGCCTCCGGCAGCCGCTTCTGGGCCACGTCGAGGGCGCCCTGGCGGACGGCCCGGATCGGGACGAGCAGCGACCGGAGCAGGGCCAGGACGATGATCAGCGCGGCGAGCAGGGCGACGGCGACGAGCGCGGCATTGAGGACTGCGGTGTCGCGGAAGACGGCTCCACGCTCGCGGAGGTTGGACTCGAGGGCGACGAGCTGGGAGTCCAGGAGCGCGGCGTAGCCCGCATTGCTGGACTCGATGACCGGCCCCAGAGCAGCAACCTGGGTCTTGTCCACGGCTTCCTGTTGCAGCGTGCCGCCGCGGCGGCCGTTCTCGTTGAGCAGCTGACGGATCTGCGTCGGGTCGCCCACGGTCTGGGACTGCAGTCGCGTGAGGGCTGCAGTCTCGGCACCGACCTGACCGATGGCGCGCAAGGAGGCGGCGCCGTCGTTGGTGTTGGCGAGGTTGAGCTGCTGGCCCGTCATGGCGCGCTGAGCGGCGATGGCGTCCTGCAGGCTGACGACGATCTTGGCGGAGGACGAGTCGTCGGAGAGCCCGAGGTCGGAGACTGCAGTCGACAGCAACGTGGCGATGTTGCCGGACCGGTCGATGACGACATCGGAGAAGCCGCTCTGCGTCTTGGCGTTGCGGACTGCCTGACCGAGGGCTAGGGCACTCTGCCCGTTGCGCTTGGCCGTCTCGGGGATGCCCGGCGTCTTCAGGGCGATGCGCAGGTCGGCTGCGGCGGACTCGTACCTGGTGATCGCCGAGATGACGCCGCTACCACCGACGCTGCCGGCCGCAGCCAGGCGCTGCACGGCGATGTTGTAGTCGACGACGGGGCGGATCACCAGGACCGTGTCAGCAGCCCGCGAGAGCTGCTGGGCCGAGGTGACGTCGCTCTGGACACGCAAGCCACCGAAGACGAAGGCGAGCATGACGGGCAGGGCAACGGCCGCTGCGAGCTTCCGGCGCAGGGGCCAGTGACCGAAGGACCAGCCTTGCGGGACACGGCCAGCTACCGACTGCAGTCTGGACACTGAGCCACCTTCCTCATCTACGAAAACTTGGGCGAACGGCAACATATGGCCGAGAAGGCGGCCGCGACACGGGTAAGGAAGGCGACTTGGGACGTTCGGACGCCGCACGTCTGGCCGAACGGACTAGGCCCCTGAAGGGGAGCCTCCGCCCGACCACGGAGTGCTCGTCCTGGCCACCGCTGGTGGCACATCCCCATGCCCGGACCTTGTCGGCGAGTGCGAGACAAGCACGACAGGTGCCCCCATCTCAACCAGTCCACGAAACAAAGGCACGAACGTCGTACAGGTCAGGTCACAGGGATGCGTTGTGGACGGTTCCACCGCGCCTCGAGTGCCCCGTGGGTACGGTTTGGGACGTCATCGTTTGGGGGCGAGGTCCAACAGTGGGAAATCACATGGAAGCGACAGTTTCGACAGATGAGGTGCAGGCGCTGCGCCGGCTTTCTCAGCTGATGAACCAGGCCAGTGGCCTGGACAGCCTGCAGGAGCTGCTCGATCTCGTGGTCGCAGGTGCGGCCGACGTCGTGGGCTTCCAGGTCGCGGCGATCAGTCTCGTGCGCTCCAGTGGTGACCTGCAGATCGTCGCCGTGGGTGGTCATCCCGATGCCACGGCCCAGCTCGTCGGACGGAGCACGCCGCGCGAGAGCATCGTCGACGAGTTCGCGGTCGCCGAGCACTGGGGTTCGCTGCGCTTCATCCCCGCAGCCATGCTGCCCAGCAACGCGCCCCCCGGATGGGTCGCGCCGGAGTGGGACGAGCAGGTGATCGGCGACCCCGATGCCTGGGACCCCGAGGACACCCTGCTCGCACCCTTCTACGACCCGGCGGGCGAGATGCTCGGCATGATCTCGGTCGACCTTCCGCTGTCGGCAAAGCGCCCGACGCAGGTCCAGCAGGGCGTGCTCGAGGTCTTTGCCAACCAGGCAGGTATCGCCATCAACTCCTTCCGCCAGCGTCAGACCCTGGCCGAGCAGGTGCGTCTGGCCGCCACTGTGCAGAGTGTCGCCCGCATCTCGCAGGGCATCCTGGAGCCGGCCAAGGTCGTTGAGGCCATCGTCGAACCCATTCGCACCGGGCTGGGGTGCCTTGGCCTCTGGGTCCGCGCGTTCTCCAACGAGGACGCCGCAAAGGCGGACAGTGTCGCGGCCTACTCGGCCCAAGGCCTGCACCGGACGCCGGCCGCCATGGTCGACATGGCCCGACGCATCGGCCAACGCTGCTGGGAAGAACAGACTGCGGGGGTCGTCAGGGCCGGCCTGGTGCACCCGACTGGGCTCCTCAGCGACGACGACCTCCTGGAGATCCTCGACTTCCTCGCCAGCACCGGCGCCAGCTCGATGCTGCTCGCTCCCATCGGAGCCGGCACCGAGTGCCTGGGCCACCTGGTCCTCACCCGTGCCGCGGACGCACCGCCGTGGAGCGACGCCGAACGAGTTGCCGCACTCGAGATCGGCCGTGATGTCGGCCGGTCCATCGTCAACGCCCGGCTCTTCGAGCTAGAGCGTCGGATGACCGCCGAGCTGCGCCGGGCGGACCGCGCCAAGACCACGTTGTTCTCCACCGTGCACCACGAGCTCAAGAACCCGCTCGCCTCCATCGTCGGCCACGTCGAGCTGCTCAAGGAGAACCCGTCCGGGGACGCCACGTGGTCGTTGAAGGTCATGGCGCGCAACACTCATCGACTCCAGGGCCTCGTCGACGACCTGCTCACGCTGTCGAAGGTCAGCGACCCCGACCGCCCGCTGGTCCGTGAGCGCGTCGACATCGCCGAGCTCGTCCGCGATGCCGTCGACATGTTCCTCCCGCGTGCCACGCAGGAGGACATCACCATCCAGGTCGTCGCACCGGAGCCGCCGCCCACCGCATGGGGGAGCGGTGACGAGCTCGCCCGGCTCATCGAGAACCTCATGAGCAACGCGGTGAAGTACACCACCGACGGCGGTGCAGTCACCGTCTCCTTGCGCCCCGCCGGCGACAGGGTCGAGCTGGTCGTGGCTGACGAGGGGCTCGGGATCTCCCGGACCGACCTGCAGTCGCTGTTCACCGAGTTCTTCCGTAGCACCAACCCCGACGCCCTCGAGGTGCCGGGCACCGGGCTCGGCCTGAGCATCGTGCAGCGAATCGTGTCCCGGCACAACGGCACGATCTCGGTCGACTCCGAGCTCGGCAAGGGCACCGCCTTCACGGTGCTGCTCCCCCGGGCCGACAGCCGCGACCCCTCCTGACACCGACCCGGTATGCCGCGTGGGCGACACGCGGTATCGGGGACGGGCAGGGTGGCGACGCACACACCGCCAGCACCGCCAGCACCGCCAGCACCGCAGCCTTCCGCACGATCCGTCGACAGCGGTCAGTGGACGGCGGCGAGCAGCAGGCCGACGCCGACGAAGAGGCCACCGAAGACCCGGTTCAGCCGACGCTGGCCGTCCTGGCTGCGGGTCAGCCGCCGCAACCACCGAGCGGCGAAGGCGAACACGAACCACATGACGAGGACATCGACAACGACGACCGTGGCGCCCAGGACGACGTACTGCGGCACCAGTGGGCGCTCTGGCCGGATGAACTGCGGGGTGAAGGCGAGGAAGAAGACCACTGCCTTCGGGTTGGTCAGGTTGACCAGCAGGCCCTGTTGCAGCATGGACCCCCGGGACGCCGTCGCCACGGGCGCCTCCGCTCCTGGAGCCGTCGGTTTCGAGCGCAGCTGGCGCACGCCGAGGAACACGAGGTAGGCGGCGCCGGCATACCGAATGATGTTGAACAGCAACGGGGACCCGGCGACGAGGACACCGACGCCGGCCGCCACGACCGCGATGTGCACGAGGAGCGCGAGCTGCTGGCCGACGATGCCCCAGATCGAGCGGGCCCAGCCAGAGCCGATCGAGTTCGCCATGGTGTTGATCGCGCCGGCGCCGGGGGTCAGGGAGATGAGGACCGCAGCCCCGAGCAGGGTGAACCAGAGCGACCACGACACGGCGGCGAGTGTAGTTCGCCGCCGTGCCTGCCCCAGTCACGCCCTCCGAGCAGACCCTCCAGCGAGGTCGTGCAACCTCAGCCGCCCGATCCCGCCCGACTGCTGAAGTGGGCCCGACTCGCAGTGGCGACGTGGGCTGCAACGGTTGGCCCCCCCGTCCGCAGGCTGGCCACCGACAGCCGGATGTGGTCGCCCAGGGCGGAGTCCACGACGAACGCCGACCCCGGGGCCACGCTGATTCCGTGCGCGGCAAGGCTCATGAGCGCCGCTCGCTCCGAGGCGACCGGCACCCAGAGGTTGAAGCCCTCCTTGGAGTGCAGCTGCACTCCGTGCGAGGCGAGCTCGTCCAGGAGCAACTGCCGCCGTCCTGCGTAGACCTTCCGAGCACGGCTCACCGCAATGTGCGTTTCGGGGCTGGTCAGCATGAGTCGCAAGAGGTCTTGGTTGACTCGGCTCACCCAACCACCACCGGCTCGCCTCCGACGCACGCGCTCGATCAGGTCGTCCGGCCCGGCGACCACGCACACCCGCAGGTCCGGATGGAGCTCTTTGGCGAACGACCGCACGTGGACGGTCCGCTCCGACCACGACGCCGCTGTCGTCACCGGTTGCTGGGCTAGGCCGCCGAAGTAGTCGTTCTCGATGATCCAGGCGCCGTGGCTCGCACAGGCTCTCGCCAGCTGCTCGAGGCGTCCTGGCGAGGTGACGAGCCCCGTTGGATTGTGCACGCGCGGTTGCAGCATCACGACGCCGGCTCCCTGCTCGAGCGCCGAGGTGACACCAGCGAGGTCGGGCCCTTCGTCGTCCATCGGCACCGGCACCGGCACCTGACCGAACCGCTCGATGAGGTCCAGGTCAGGGGCAAAGTGGGCCCGCGCCACCACCACCGGAGTCCCGTACCCTCCCACCACGGGTAGCAGCTCAGCAAGCGCCGAGAGATAGTCAGGCACCAAGGTGCGGGCCCACCGGCGGCCGGGCGGCAGGACGCCGTCCAGCAAGTCGTCGAGGGCGAGGTCGATCTCGTGGTCGGGGTAGCCGGTGAAGGCCGGACCCTCCGCCAGGCGGGCAAGAAGGGGCCGTACGTCAGGCAGCAGGTCCGGATCTGGGTAGCCGGTCGAGAGGTCGAGCGGCAAGTTCGAACCCGTGACGTGTCGGAACCGACGCTGGCTCTGCGGGGGTGGCCGGTCACGGATGAACGACCCGCGTCGCCCGGCGGTCTCGATCAGTCCACGACCGGCGAGCAGTTGCCAGGCCTCGCTCACGGTGGACGGGCTGATGCCGAGGTGCCGGGCCACGGTGCGCACCGTGGGCAGCTGGCTGCCCGCTTCGAGCTGGCCCGTGCTGACCATGCCCGACACCGCTTGGGCTACCCCTTTGGCGGTGCGCACGTCGGTGAGCCGCGCAAGCTCGTCCAACATGGGCAACTTCTCCTCTTTTTGTCTGATAACAAAGTACCCCTTGACCGCCTTCAGGTCGGACAATAACGTCGTTGCCCATTGAGACCAACCTTTTTGGAGGTGCGATCGATGAGGATCGCCATCAGCCAGGTCGGCGCGAGCAAGGACGTCGCGGCCAACCTTGAGCAGATCGAACGGCTCGCCGCCGCGGCGGCATCATCCGGCGCGCGCGTGGTGCTCTTCCCCGAGGGCGCCATGTTCGAGTGCCTCTCGACCGCCGACGAGCTCTGCGCCGCGGCGCAACCCCTTGACGGCCCCTTCGTCGCCGGCCTGCGCGACGCTGCCGCCCGCCATTCGATCACCCTGGTCGTCGGGCTCTTCGAGTCCCGAGGTCCTGGAGAGCGCCCTTACAACACCGTGGTCGCGGTGGACAGCGCCGGCGTGGTCGCGACCCATCGCAAGGCGCTGCTCTACGACGCCTTCGGCTACAACGAGTCCGACTCGGTTGAGCCCGCTCCTCTGGTCGCCGACGTCTTCGACGTCGATGGCGTCCGGTTCGGCCTGATCACCTGCTACGAAATTCGCTTCCCCGAGGTGCCGCGCGCCCTGGTCGACGCCGGGGCGCAGGTTCTGCTCGTGTCGTCCGCCTGGCCGGTGGGGCCGGCAAAGGAAGACCACTGGACCACGATGGTGAAGGCACGGGCCATCGAGAACACCGTGTACGTCGCAGCTGCCGGGGACTGCGGCACCGGGCTGGTAGGCCGCAGCCACATCGTCGACCCCCTCGGGTACGTGCTCGCAGGTCTGGCCGGCGAGCCCGGCACTGCCTGCGTCGACGTCACCCTCGAACGACTCGACGCCGCCCGCCTCACCCTGCCGTTGCTGGTCCAGCGGCGCAGCACCGTCCTCGCATGACACTCCGCTCCGCTCCCCAGGAAAGAGGCACTCTCCATGGACCTGCCCCTCATTGACCGTCGCACCTTCTCCCAGGGCTTGGCCGGAGTCACTGCCGTCGGACTGCTGGCCAGCTGCTCCAAGAGCCCAACTTCCGGCGGCAGCGCAGGTGGTGCTGCCGGGGGCGGTGGCGGTGGCGGCGACACCGTCACGATCGTCGCGCTGTCGGAGTACACCGGCATCTACGCCGAGCTCGGTGGCGAGATCCGCCAGGCGGTCGAGCTGCTCAAGGACGAGTACAACGGCAAGGTCGGCGACTACAAGCTCGAGTTCACCTTCGGCGAGACGCAGGCCAAGACCGACGAGGCCATCCGGCAGGTCAAGGCCTCGGTCGCCAAGGGCCAGATGCTCTTCATGGGCACCCAGCTGTCCAACATCGCCCTCGCCATCAGCGGCGCGGTCAACCGCAGTGGCGGCGTGTTCTGCACGCTTGCGGGTGCACCAGAGGTCACCGGGGAACAGTGCAAGACCTCGACGTTCCGTTGGTCGGACTCCACCTGGACGGCGGGACGCCAGGTTGTCCAGGCGGTGATGAAGGACAAGCCCGAGCTGAAGAAGTGGTTCTGCATCACGCCCGACTATGTCTTCGGCAAGGCCCTGCTCGAGAGCACGACGGATGCCGTGAAGGCCGGCGGTGGCCAGGTCGTGGGCAATGCCTCCCACGCGACGCAGGAAACCGAGTTCTCCAGCTATCTGAACAATGCTGCAGCGTCCGGCGCCGACGTCCTCGCCATCCTCAATGTCGGTGCGCAGACGATCAGCACGGTCAAGCAGGCCATCCAGTTCGGGCTCGACAAGAAGATGCAGATCGTCATCGTATGGTCTACCGGCCTGTCCCAGTTCAAGGCCCTCGGCGACTCCATGGAAGGCATCTACGCCGGCGCCCAGTACTGGCACGGCGTCGACACCCCAAACAACAAGGCGCTGGTTGAGGCGTGCCGCAAGAAGTTCAACACCAGCCCTTCCTACGGCCTCGCCGCTGCCTACTACCAGGCCAAGTCGATGATCGCCGGCGTCGAGAACTCCGGGTCGTCCAAGAGCGCCGACATCATCAAGGCGATGGCGAACAAACCGTTTGACGGGGTGTCGGGGCAAGAGGTCTTCCGTCCTGAGGACCACCAGCTGATCAAGGACTACTACGTCCTGCTCGGCAAGCCGAAGGGGCAACGCAAGGACGCTGAGGACCTGATGTCGGTGGTCGCCCAGGGCGATGAGGCCCAGCCGGTGTCCGAGGTTGGTTGCACCCTGGCTCCGCTGGGCACGTGACGTGTCGGGCACCCTGCTCCTGAGCCAGTTGGTCAACGGCGTCGGCACAGGGATGATCTACTTCCTGCTCGCCGTCGGCCTGACGCTCATCTTCGGCGTCCGGGACTTCGTGAACTTCGCGCACGGAGCATTCTTCGTGCTCGGCGCGCTGCTCAGCTGGACCATCACCTCCAGCGGTATCTCGTTCTGGGTGGCGCTCGTGGTGGCACCGCTCACGGTCGGCGTGCTGGGGCTCGTGCTCGAACCGGTGCTGCTGCGGCACTTCTACTCAGTGCCGCCAGCCTTCCAGATCGTCGGCACTATCGGGCTCACCCTGGTCATCCAAGAGGTCGCCACCATGATCTGGGAACCGGTCAACCGCACCACCCAGGCGCCTCCGGGGCTCAGGGGCCTGGTCGACCTCGGACCGATCACCTATCCGGCATACCGCTTGTTCATCATGGCGGTCGCAGTCGTGGTAGGCGTCGCGCTCTGGTACGTCATCGGTCGCACCCGCTTCGGCTCCAACCTGCGGGCGGGGGCGGAGAACCGTGACATGGCTGCCTGCCTCGGCATCAACACCAGCCGGTTGTTCGCAGTGACCTTCGCACTTGGCGTCGGGCTGGCCGCACTGGGCGGCGTGCTCGCCGGACCGACCCGAGGATTCAGTCCCGCCTCGAGCAACGAGGTGCTGGGCATCGCCTTCGTCATCATCGTCGTCGGCGGCATGGGCAGCTTCATCGGCGCCTTCGTCGGCGCGATTCTCATCGGCGTCGCCCAGAGCCTGACCATCATCCAGTTCCCCGCGTACGGGAACGTCGTGATCTACCTGTTGATGATCGCGGTGCTGCTCGTGAAGTCCGATGGCCTGTTCGGGAAGGTGACCCGTGTCCGCTGATCGCACTGGCCTCGTACAACAGCTGAGGCTCGAGCCGGGCTCGCTGCTGCGACCTCTGCTCCTCTCGGTCGTGTCCGTCGTCCTGCTTGCCTTGTTCGTGCCGTCGTGGGGCATCGCGGTACTCATCCTCATCTACGCCATCGCCGCCATCGGCTGCAACCTGCTGCTCGGCTTCACCGGGCTGCTCTCGGTCGGCCAGAGCGTCTACTTCGGCCTCGGCGGCTACGTCGCGGCACTCGGGGCGATCCACCTGCACCTGCAGATGCTGACGGGCCTTGCGCTCGCCGCGCTGGCAGGGGTGGCCATGGCTGCTGTCATCGGTTTTCTCGCCATCCGGCGCATCGGGATCTACTTCGTGATGATCACCTTTGCGTTCGCCGAGACCGTCTCGTTCCTGGCCTACGCGTTCAAGGACTGGACGGGTGGCGAAAATGGTCTGCAGGGCCTGCCCCTCGCCTCGCTCGGCGGCTTCGGATCGAGCTTCTTCATCGCCGGCACGGACGCGCGGTTCTTTCTGGTGGCTGCAGTGATCTTCGTGGTGCTCTTCGTTCTGCTGCAGCGGTTCGTCGACTCACCTGTCGGCTCGGTGCTGGTGGCGATCCGCGAGAACGAGCAGCGGGCAGAGGCGATCGGATACAACGTCCGCACCTACAAGCTCATCGCGTTCATGGTGTCGGGGGCGGTCACGTCGATCGCCGGCTGCCTCTACGCCTTCTATGTCGGGTCAGCGTCCATCTCGGCGGTCTCTGTCGACACGGCGATCATGATCGTGATCATCACGGTCCTTGGTGGCATCCGCTCGTTGTACGGGTCGTTTCTGGGTGCCGTTGCCTACGTCCTGCTCAGCACCAACCTGTCGGACCTGTGGCCACGGTGGCAGCTGCTGCTGGGTGCTGCGCTCATCGCGATCGTGCTGCTGTTCAAGGGCGGTCTGCATGGCGCCAGCGTCGACTTCAGCCGGTGGGTGCAACGGCAGGTTCGCGGCAGGGGCCGCACCGAGGAAGGTCAGGCGAGCCGTGCAGACGCCTGAGCCACTGCTGCGCACCGAGAAGCTCACCCGACGGTTCGGGGAGTTCGCCGCACTCACGGACGTGGACCTGTCGGTGGCAACGGGGTCGCTGCACGCGGTGATCGGCCCCAACGGCGCAGGGAAGACCACCCTGTTCAACGTCCTGGCCGGTCAGCTCACCCCCAGCTCAGGCGCGGTCTACTTCGACGGAGAGCCGGTGCACACCCTGCCCGTACACCGGCGGACCCACCTCGGGATCGCCCGCTCGTTCCAGATCACCGCCGTCTTTCCCGAGCTCACGGTCCGCGAGAACATTCGGCTGGCTGCGCAGGCCGTCTCGCCGCGAGTGCGGCGCTCGTTCCTCCGTGCGTCGACTGCGACCGTGCTGCGTCTGGACGTCGTGGACGACGTCCTGGAACGGGTCGGGCTCGCCTCCCTGAGTGAGGTACCTGCCGCCAATCTCAGCCACGGACTCACGAGGCGGCTGGAGATCGCGTTGGCGCTCGCGAGTGGACCCAGGATGCTGCTGCTCGATGAGCCCCTCTCCGGTATGGGGGTGGACGACATCGCAGGTATGGAGCAGCTGCTGCGTTCGTTGGTTCCGGACCACACCGTCGTCCTCGTCGAACACAACATGCCGGTCACCCTCGCCATCGCTGACCGGGTCAGCGTCCTGGTCGGCGGCCAGACGCTCCTGGAAGGGACGCCGGCGCAGGTGGCTGCCGACGACCGTGTCAAGGACGCTTACCTCGGAAGGGGCCTTTTGTGATCACGCTGCGCGACGTCACCGCGTTCTACGGCCGCAGCCAGGTGCTGCACGGCATCGACCTCGAGGTCCCCGACGGACAGACCATCGCGGTGCTCGGCCGTAATGGCGTCGGGAAGACCACGATGCTCAAGGCCATCGTCGGTCTCGTGGAGCGCCGTGGCCGGATCGAGCTCGACGGTCGCGACATCACGAAGTCCAGCACCCACCACATCGCCCGCGCCGGCGTGCAGCTCGTTCCGGAGGACCGCGGCATCTTCGCTGCACTCACCGTGGAGGAGAACCTTCGCATCGCGGCTCGCCCCGATGCGAAGTGGTCGGTCGACCGCGTGCTCGAGACCCTCCCGCGCCTGGCTGAACGCCGCCGCAACTACGGTGACCGGCTCTCTGGCGGCGAGCAGCAGATGCTGGCCATCGCGCGGGCGTTGGTGGCCGGTCCCAAGCTGCTGTTGCTCGACGAGCCCAGCGAGGGGCTGGCGCCGGTGATCGTCGAGCAGATCGCGGACATCATCAGGCAGGCGGCCGAGGAGGACGTGAGCGTGCTGCTCGTCGAACAGCGCCTCGATCTGTGCCTGGCGCTTGCCGATCACCTGTACGTCCTCGAGACCGGTTCCGTCGTCTTCGACGGCAGTGTGCAGGAGTTCGAGGCTGATCCCAGCATCAAGAACCGCTACCTCACGCTGGAGGTGAGCAAGTGACCATCAACCGCACGCAGGTTCGCCGTAAGCCGTCCCGAGGCCGGTACCAGCTCGACGACGCAGCGGCGGTGCTGCGCGAGGCGCTGTACGGACACCTGGCCTTCGTGCAGGACGGCCAGCCCTACTGCATACCCATGGGACACGCCCTGATCGACGACACGCTCTACCTGCACGGATCGTCGGCCAGCCGTGCTGTCCGGATCGCCGGAGCAGGCGCGGCCCTGTGCTACACCGTCACCCTGGTCGACGGCGTCGTCGTCTCCAAGAGCATGGTGAACTCCTCGCTCAACTACCGCTCGTGCCTCGTGCTCGGCGCAGCGCGGCTGGTCACCGAGGCGGACGAGGTCGCGGTGGCCTACCACGCGGTCATCGACGCGATGATCCCCGGTCGTCGAGGGGACGTGCGGCCACCGAGCGAACAGGACCTGCAGCAGACCGGCTTCCTCGCGCTGCCGCTCGACGAGTTCTCGGTCAAGGTGCGCTCGGGCGGACCGAACGAGGACGTCGACGACGAGGCACTGCCGCACTGGTCGGGTGTCGTCCCGGTCCGAACGGTGTTCGGCGTCCCCGAGCCTGCCGTGGACGACGCACCCGCGCTACCGCCCTACCTGGACCCCTACGCCCGGCCGGACGGGCTGCTGCCATGAGCATCGACCTGTTGCTCACCGACGCGACGTTCATCGCAGTCGTCGGCGCCGAACCGCGGCCGCGATGGTTGGCCGTCGACAGCGACCGCATCGTCGCGGTCGGATCCGCGGACGAGGACCCGCCGGACGCGCGGAGGGTCGTCCGGCTGGACGGCGCCACCGTCGTCCCAGGGTTCCACGACGCCCACAACCACACGGTCCACTACGGAACAGGCCTCGCGAACGTCGACCTGTCGAGCGGCCGTGTCACCGAGCTCGAACAGCTCTACCGCGAGATCGAGGCCGCAGCGCAACGCTGGCCGGACCGCGAGTGGATCGTGGGCGAGGCCTACGACCAGAACGTCCTCGGCGCCCACCCCGACCCCGCGCGGCTCCAGACGGCGGCGCCGAACCACCACGTGCGGCTCATCCACAAGTCGCGCCACATGTGCGTGGTGAGCACGTCGGTGATCGATGCCCTCGGCCTGCGCGACGCAGCCGACCCTCCGGGCGGTGCGTTGCAGCGCGACAGCGAGGGTCGGTTCACCGGTCTGTTGCAGGAGTCGGCGATGGAGCTGCTGCGCTCGCTGACCTGGCCGACGTCCTTGACCGAGATGGAGACGGGTATCGGGGCAGCCCACGAGCGCTACGCAGCCGAAGGCCTCACGGCGGTGCAGGAGGCCGGGATCGGAGCTGGACTGGCTGGAGCCTCGCCCGCCGAAGCCCTTGCCTACCAGCGCGTGCGCGAGGCCGGGCGGCTGCTCGTGCGCACCACCCTGATGCCGGTGTATGCGGGGGCCCGAGAGCTGGTCGACGAACCGGGGGCATTCGGGTTCGGACTGGGCCTGCGCTCGGGCTTCGGGGACGACTGGCTGCGGATCGGCCCGATGAAGGTCTTCAGCGACGGATCGCTGATCGGCCGCTCGGCCGCCGTGAACGAGCCCTACGCCGACGACCCCTGCAACCACGGGATGCTGACGATGGGTGAGGGGGAGCTGGAGCAGACGCTACGCGCCGCGCACCGCTCCGGGTGGCAGCTGGCGACGCACGCCATCGGCGACCGCGCCGTCGACGCGGTGCTCGACGCCTACGAGCGCGTGCTGGCCGACCACCCGCGTGCCGACCACCGGCACCGCATCGAGCACGCGGGTATCACCAGCCCTCAGGCTGTACGGCGCGTGGCTGCGCTCGGGCTCGTGCCAGACCCGCAAGGCCGCTTCGTCACCGAGATCGGCGACGGCATGATCCGCGCGCTGGGCCCGGAACGCACCGACTGGTGCTACCGGGCGAGGTCGTGGGTGGACGCCGGCATCGAGCTGCCCGGCAGCAGCGACCGCCCGGTGGTTGATGGCGCCCCACTGCTCGGCATCCACGACCTCGTCAACCGCCGCACCCGCGACGGAGTCGAGCTGGCCCCGGGAGAGGCGCTCACTGCCGAGCAGGCGCTACGCGCGTTCACGTATGGCTCGGCACACGCGACCTTCCTCGAGCGTCGGACCGGCAGCCTGCAGCCCGGCCTGTTGGCCGACCTCACCGTGCTCTCGGACGACCCCACCGCCGTCGCCTCCGGGCGGATCCGCGATGTCGAAGTGCTCGCGACAGTCGTCGGTGGCGCACCGACCCACGACCCTCACGGACTCCTGGAGGCATGAGCATGCACCTGACGGCCCATGAGCGTGACCGGCTGCTGGTGTCGGCGGCCGCCGACCTCGCTAGGCGACGCCTGGCCCGTGGCGCGCGGCTCGGCGCTACCGAGGCGGCTGCGCTGATCACCGACGAGGTGATGGAGTGGGCCTGGGACGGTTTGCCGCTCGCCGAGGTCGTGCAGCGTTCCGGCACCGTCCTCACCCGCGAGCAGGTGCTGCCGGGCGTCCCGGCGAAGGTGCGCCACCTGCTCGTCGACGCGCTCTTTCCGTCCGGCACGCTGCTCGTCGACGTCGTCGACCCCATCGCAGACGAGAGCTGGGATGCCCTTGAGCGTGAGCAGGAGGAGTCCGACCGCACCGTCGAGCTGAACGTCGGGCGTGCTCGTCGCGAGGTCACCGTCACCAACCGCTCCGACCGCGTGATCCGCGTGACGAGCCACATCGACTTCGCCTGCGCCAACCCGCTGCTGACGCCCACCCAGCCGGTGCCGGCTGGGTGGCGACCTGACATCCCCGCCGGTTCGAACGTGGCTGTGGCGCCTCGTCAGACCGCGACCATCCCTCTGGTCGCCATGGCGGCCCGGAAGGACGGCGAGTGACATGGTGAGCCTCGACGCGGCGAGCTACCGCCGCCTGTACGGACCGACCACCGGCGACGTCATCCGTCTCGGCGACTCCGGCCTCACCATCCAGGTCGAACACGACGACGTGGCCTACGGCGACGAGGTGCTGGGTGGCTGCGGCAAAACGTGGCGAGACGGCTTCTACGTCCGCAGACGGCCGAACGACAGCGAGCTCGACCTGCTGGTCTCCAACGTCGTTCTCGTCGACCCTGTGCTCGGCATCCGCAAGACCTGCATCGGCATCAAGGACGGCCGGGTCGTCGGCATCGGCCGAGCGGGCTCGCCGGACGTCATCGACGGCGTCGACCTCGTCGTCGGTCCACACACCGCGCTGGTGCCGGGCGAGGGCATGATCGCCACGCCCGGCGCGGTCGACTCGCACGTGCACCTGGCCTCGCCGGCGTTGCTCGACGTCGCGCTGAGCGCCGGGGTCACCACGATGGTCGGAATGGGCATCGGCGGCGTCTGGGACGTCGGAGTCAACCCGCAGTACAACATCCACACGCTCACCGAGGCGTTCCGCGACGTCCCGGTCAACATCCTGTTCCTGGCCCGCGGCAGCACGACGGACCGATCGGCCATGGAGTCAGCGCTGGCCGCGGGGGCCGGAGGCTTCAAGGTGCACGAGGACTACGGTGCCTCACCCGCCTGCATCGACGCCTGCCTCGACATCGCAGAGGCGGCGGACGTCGCCGTTGCGCTGCACTCGGACAGCCTCAACGAGTTCGGGCTGCTGGCCGACACGGTCGAGGCCACGCGCGGCCGCACCGTTCATGCCTACCACGTCGAGGGCGGCGGCGGGCACCCCGACCTGCTCGAGATCCTCAGCCACCCGCACGTGCTCGGCTCGTCCACAACGCCCACCGTGCCCTACGGGATTCACACCCTTGACGAGCTGTTCCCGATGACCATGACGGTGCACCGTCAGAACCACCTGCTCAAGTCCGACGTCGAGACGACCGTGAGCCGGCTGCACGAAGCCGGAATTCAGGCCGAGAACCACCTGCACCACCTCGGCGCGATCTCGATCATCAACAGCGACGCCCTCGGCATGGGACGCATCGGCGAGATGCTTCGGCGCACCTGGCAGCTGGCCGCCAACACCGCGCTGCATCCCGCACACCCGGACGCAGGCACAGGTATGGCCAACAACCGCGTGGTACTGCAGTTCCTGGCCAAGGTGACGGTGAACGCCGCCTTGGCCCACGGCATCGCCGACCACGTGGGCTCGCTGCAACCCGGCCGGCTCGCAGACATCGTCCTGTGGGATCCCGCGTGGTTCGGGGCCAAGCCCGAGCTCGTGCTGAAGTCGGGCTTCGTGGCTTGGGGTGCGGCGGGACAGGGCAACGGCTCGACGCGTTCGTGCGAGCCCCGGGTGCTCGGGCCCTACTTCGGCGCCATGGGTGGCGCCCCCCGACGGCTCGCGGCGACGTTCGTGTCGGCGGACGCGGTGGAGGGCGGCGGACTGGTGCCGGGGCCGCGGTACCTGCCGGTTCGCGGCGCGCGCGGGATGACTCGCTCTGACATGGTGCGCAACGGCGCCGTTCCCTCGGTGCGCGTCCCCACCGACGGTTCGCCGGTCGAGGTCAACGGACGCCCCGTGACGGTGGCTCCCCTTGACCACGTCCCGTTCGGGCAGGGCGCGTACCTCGCATGACGCTGCCACTAGACCCCGACACCTGGACGCTCGTCACGGCGCCGCGTATCCATACCCTCGCCGGCGCACCGGTCGAGGCGTTCGCTGTCCTGGGGGAGCGAGTTGTGTCCACTGGCTCGGCGACCGAGCTCGCCGAGCGGTTCACCTTCGACCAGCGTGTCGAACTGGCTGGCACCATCGTGCCTGGCTTCAATGATGCCCATGCCCACCCGACGATGACCGCGGAGAACCTGCTGCACGTCAACTGTTCCCCCGAGGTGGCCACCGACGAGCAGCTACTGATCAAGCTGCTGCGGGCGGAGGCAGAGGCGCTCGATGCTGGCGAGTGGGTCCTTGGGTCGCGCTACGACCACAGCAAGACCACGAACGGACGGGTGGTCGACCGGGCATTCCTCGACGCTGTCGTCCCCGACCACCCGGTACTGCTCATCCATGTCGCGGCGCACTGGGGGGTCGCCAACTCGGCCGGCTTGCGCGCCGCCGGCCTGAGCCGCGTGAGTCCTGACCCAGCCGGTGGCGCGCTGGGTCGCGACGGCCGCGGCGAGCTGAACGGCGTGCTCTACGAGCAGGCGTTGTTCGACCTCGCCTACCCATCCCTAGCCAACGGCCCGACCATCGTGCCACCGAGCGACCTGGCGCAGCGGCTGCGTGGGCTGCAGCGCGCCCAAGCGATGTTCCACGCGGCGGGCCTGACCTCCATGACGGATGCCCTCTGTGGGCCAGACGATGTCCGACTGCTGAGCGAGGCCCGCCGAGCGGGGCAGCTGACCCTGCGCACGAGCTTTCTCCTCGCCCACCCGCACTACGACCTCGTCGACCGGCTCGGTCTGCAGAGCGGATTCGGCGACGACCGGCTGCGGTTCCTCGGCGTCAAGGCTTTCGTCGACGGCGCGTGCGCCGGCGGGAACTGCCTACTCGACGAGCCGTTCGAGGGTACCGACGACCACGGGATGCAGGTGGTGGGCGCGTCGGACCTCGACGCGCTCGTGGCACGCGTCGCCGGTGATGGAATCGTCATGGGCGTCCATGCCAACGGCGACCGCGCCATCCGACTGCTCCTCGACGCGCACGAGAGGGCCAGACAGGCTGGGGCACCGCAGCGCCGTCACCGCATCGAGCACTGCTCGTTGGTGGACGACGACATCCTGAGCCGGATGCGCACCCTCGGGCTGGTGGCCGTGCCGTTCGGGTCCTACGCGCGGTTCCACGGCGACAAGCTCGTCGGCTACTACGGGACGGAGCGGCTCGAGCGGATGTTCGCCCACCGCTCGATGCTGGAGGCGGGCGTGCGGGTGGCCGGCTCGAGCGACTACCCCTGCGGCCCCTTCGAACCTCTCGCAGCGCTGAGCAGCTGCGTCGAACGCCGGGCCCTCGACGGGACGCCGATCGGGTTGAGCCAGCGAGTGTCGATCGAACAGGCTCTGCACCTCTACACGACCGGCGCGGCGTACGCGGCCGGTGAAGAGGACCACAAGGGCACCCTGGGCGTCGGTATGCTCGCCGACTTCGTCGAGCTCGACCAAGACCCGTTCGAGACCCCCGGCCCCGAGCTCGCGCAGATCACCGTGCGCTCCACGTGGGTCGGTGGGCAAGCAGTCCACCAGATGACCTAGCTCAGGAGGCGACGATGCGGCAGGCCAAGTCAGAGACGACGATCGACAACGACGTGGTGCGGGTGACGACCTGGACGATCGCGGCGGGTGAGAGCACCGGTGCACACCGGCACGAGCTCGACTACGTTGTGGTGCCGATCAGGGGCGGTCAGCTGACCATGACCTCGCGGGAGGGCGTCGTGCAGACGTCGATGGAGCCCGGCCACGGCTACTTCCGTCGCGCAGGTATCGAGCACGAGGTGTCGAACGACGGTGCAGCCAC
Source organism: Pedococcus sp. (assembly GCA_039916625.1). GTDB lineage: Bacteria > Actinomycetota > Actinomycetes > Actinomycetales > Dermatophilaceae > Pedococcus. The sequence continues at coordinate 5,162 of JBDSKZ010000007.1, read as the reverse complement.
CGTGGTGTTCGTCGAGGTCGAGGTACTGCGGTGCGTGGAAGACGGGCCTGGGGTGGCCTGACTGAGATGGCCACTGGGTCGAGCCATGATCGACCATTCGGCCAGGCTCTCCTGCTTTTGCATCCGGCGAAGAAGGCAATCGCCTACGTTCGCGACGGGGCCGCACGCTTGCGGAGCAGACCGATGCGAGGTGCGAAGAATGTCGAGTTCGACGAGTGGCGGGCGGCGTGCGACCACTGACCGCGGGGACTGGGTTCGTGGTCGAGTGCGCACTGGTGTCGTGCGCAGATGACGCGCGCACAGGTGCGGTTCGACGCTGGGCTCGTATGGGTGATGGCCTTGGCCGCAACGGTCTACTCGGTCGGTCTGGTCCTGCAGGGCGGTGTATCTCACCCGGGCGTGGACCTCTGGTTGTCCCTGACGACATCGTGGTTGCCGGCGGCTGTGTGCTGGCTCGCGGTCGCGCGGGTCGGGTTCCGTCGCTGGGAGGTCCTGCTGGCCGCCCTTGCCATGACCTTCCTCGCCGCCGGCGACACCTACTACGCACCCCTGACCAGTGACTGGTCGCCGCCGTTCCCCAACCCGGGCGATCTCGGCTACCTGTTCTTCTACCTGCTGATCCTGGCCACCCTGGCCACGGTGGTGCGCCGGGACCTGCGGGGACAGGCGTGGCCGGTGTGGCTGGACTGCGCGGTGGGCGCGCTCGGGGCTGCAGCGGTGCTGGCGGTGGTGCTGGATCCGGTGCTGTCCTCGACCATGACGGGATCATGGTCCTTGGCTACCGCGGTGGCGGTCGCCTACCCGTTGCTCGACCTGCTGCTGGTGGCCGCGGTCACCGGCATGGTCGTCGTACGTGGGCTGCGCGGGGGTGATCGACTGGTGCTGCTCATCGTGGGGCTGATGATCTACGCAGTCGCGGATGTGGTCTACGCGCTGAAGGTGACCGCAGACACCTACGCGGTAGGAACACCGCTCGACGCTGCTTGGTCGATCGCCATCGCCCTCATCGCGGGGTTCGTCCACAGCACGGCCCGCCGCGGCGAGGCTGCCGAAACCGATGAGCGCGCGCCCGCTCGGGGGACAGCCCTGCTGATGTCGGGGTTCGCCACCGCCGCGGGGCTGGGCGTGCTGGTCCTGGGGACCCGGTCACCGGTGTCGAACCTGGCAGTTGCCCTGGCAGGGGTCACGCTCCTGGCGGCAGCGGCTCGCACCCAGGTGGCCTTCGGCCAGCTCCTGAGAATGGCCGACCTGCGCCGCCAGGCAACCACAGACCACCTGACCGGCCTGCCGAACCGTCGCGCCCTGTACGCGCAGGCAGACGCGCGGATGTCGAACCCCGAGTCTCGGCCCCAGGCGCTGCTGTTGCTGGACCTGGACAAGTTCAAGGAGGTCAACGACAGCCTCGGCCACCAGGCGGGGGACGTGTTGTTGATCGAGGTCGGCGCCCGGCTGGGCAAGCACCTGCGGGCTGGAGACCTGCTGGTGCGCCTGGGTGGCGACGAGTTCGCAGTCCTGCTCGACGACGCGGGAGACGAGCAGGCCACCGCTGTCGCGAGCAAGCTCTGCGCGGCGCTGGCCGAGCCCTTCGCCCTGGATGACATCGCGGTCCACAGCGGGGTGAGCATCGGGATCGCACTGTTCCCCAGCGACGGTCACGACCTGAGCACCGTGATGCGCAAGGCGGACGTCGCCATGTACAAGGCCAAGGCGTCCGGCGAGGGCCACCACAGCTACGGGGGCACGGACGACTCCGACTTCAGCACCCGGTTGCGCACGGTCAACGAGCTGCGAACCGCACTGACCCACGACCAGCTGCTCGTGCACTACCAGCCCAAGATCGACCTGCTCACCGGCGAGGTCCACGACGTGGAGGCCCTGGTTCGCTGGGACCACCCCACCCGCGGCCTGCTCTACCCCAACGCGTTCGTGGACCTGGTCGAGGAAGCCGGGTTGATGCGCGCCATGACCCGGGTGGTGCTGCACATCGCCCTGGACCAGGCCGCCATCTGGCACAACGAAGGTCGAGGCCTCACCGTGGCGGTGAACCTCTCGGCCAGCTCCATGATCGACACCGACCTGCCCGACGAGGTCGCCGCCATGCTCGCAGCCCGGGACCTGCCGTCGGGCGCACTGCAGCTGGAGCTCACCGAGGAGTTCCTGATGGCCGACCGCGACCGGGCCCGGAACATCCTGACGCGGCTGCGCGCCAGCGGCGTCCAGATCTCCATCGACGACTTCGGCACCGGGTACAGCTCACTGTCCTACCTGCGTGACCTGCCTATCGACGAGCTCAAGCTCGACCGCTCCTTCGTCTCGCCCATGGCCGACGACCCCCGCGCCGCCGCCCTGGTGGCCTCCACCATCGGCCTCGCCCACAGCCTCGGCCTGCGCATGGTCGCAGAAGGGGTCGAGGACAACGCCGCATACGCCGAGCTCACCCGCCTGGGCTGTGACCAGGCCCAGGGCTTCTACATGTCTCGACCCGTGCCGGCAGCCGAGCTCGACCACTGGCTCAACAGCCGAGACGCCTCCGTCGAGCTCACCAGCATCTCCGACCTGATGCCCGCCGAGCCCATCCACTGACCAAGCGCACGGACCCCGGACAGCGCGAACGCCCCCGACCGGAGTCGGGGGCGTTCGCTGTGGAGCCGCCTATCGGAATCGAACCGATGACCTGTTCATCACGAGCGTCACTGGACTCTCCCGAGGGTCGGAGTCACTGGCGTCAGGAGCAAAACCGGGCGAATCTGACGGGTCGGGCCGTTCCATGATTGCGAGGTGGTCGAGGACCATGCCCCTCCGAGCCGTCGCAGACAACACTTTCCACAAGGTCTTTACGACCGCCGTCTCTGGTTGCGGAATCGCACGTCCGGCCTTCATTCTCAGTCTTCATGGCTGACACGTTGGGTCCGCTCTACGTTGGGCGAGCGGACCCCGACTCCGTGATGCGGTTGATGAAGGCCGGGCAGAACGCGCGTCGCGCTATTTGGTGGCCGGACCGGAGGGCGCTGTCACAGCTGAATCTGGAGTCGCTTTCATCGGATCCTTCAGCTTCGGGTTGAGAGCGATCGCCTTCTTCACGCTCTTGTCCCCCGCGTCGACCTGACCGTTCGCCCGCTGGAGCAGCCCAAGGTTGAGCCACGCGGCCGCCGCCTTGGGATCTGCCGCCACGGCACGCTCGTATAGCGCCATGGCTTCTTTGCTGTCGGAACGGGCAGTCCGCAGGATCGCAAGGTTGAAGAGGGCGGGCCCGTACTTGGGATCCAGACCGAGGACGACCCTGTACCTGTCCTCAGCAAGCCCGTAGTTGCCGTTCGCAGCATCGATGAGCCCCAGGTTGTACAGCGCGAACTTGTTCTTGTGGTCGTACTTGAGCGCCTCCTGGTAGTCGGTCGACGCGTCTGTGAGCTTCCCTGCCGCGTGCGCCGTGAGGCCAGCGTCGAGCGCTGCCGACGCCTTCTTCGCGTCAGGTGCCACGGTTGCGGTGTCGCTGCTGTTGCCGCAGGCGCCGAGAGCGAGAACCAGCGCGACCAGCGCAACCACGTGCCGGATGTAAGGGTGTCGAGCCGGACCGCTCGGGCGCTTGAACATGGTGTGGAACTCCTCTTTCACGGGCAGTTTGCTTTGAGTTTGGGAGGACGAGCTCTTTGGCGGGGCTCGGGTGCCGCTGACCCGACTCGACGACCCTGGAGCGTCCGAGATGGGGTGCCCAAAGACTCTGCAGCAACACCTTCAGGATATCAGCGGCGCAAATGAGTCAGATGCCGTTTCGACTACATGAGGGAAACCTGAGACGGCCTCGCCAGGGATCTGACGGGGCCCTCCGAATACGGCCACAGACCCCGCCACGTGAGACTCTTGCCTTCCTCGATCTACTTCTTGTCGGCAACGAGAAGCGGGCCCGCCGAGGATCCGGCAGGCCCGCCTTCGTTGCCAGTGTTGCGATGAGTCAGTTGGCGCAGACCACGTAAACCGTGTATGAGGCGTTGCTGCTACCGATCACCCTCCAGCCGGTCGGCGAGGTCCCGGTCATAACCGGGAACGAGCCATTGATGCTGGTCCCGCTTGCTAGGTTGAAACCCCCGCCGACAGCCACCTTCCCGGCGCCGCACGAAACAGTCATCCCACCTCCACTGGAGTTCGATGCCGTGACCACGGTCGCTCCACTGGTTCCGCTAGGACCGGTTGCACCAGTTGCACCAGTTGCACCGGTAGGACCTGCGACCGTGGAGTCGGCGCCCTTGGGACCAGTCGGTCCTGCGGGGCCAGTGGCACCCGCCGGACCGGCGACCGTGGAGTCAGCCCCCGTGTCACCCTTGTCGCCCTTCGGACCGGTTGCACCTGTGGCACCCGTGGCCCCAGCCGGACCTGCTACCGCGGAGTCAGCTCCGGAAGGCCCAGTAGCCCCGGTTGCCCCGGTGTCGCCCTTGACTCCCTGCGGACCAGCCGCACCAGTGGCCCCCGTCTGACCCTGCGGGCCGATCGGCCCAGTAGCACCCATTGCACCGGTGTCACCCTTTGTTCCGGCGGTTCCATCGGTGCCATTCGTGCCATCAGCACCGGATGCACCGGTTGCTCCGGTTGCACCCTGCGGACCATCGGGACCAACCGCACCGGTTGCACCCTGCGGACCTTCGGGACCAACGTTCCCCATTGCACCCGTCGCACCTGTGGCGCCGTCGGCGCCGTCGGCTCCGTTGGTGCCAGCAGCGCCAGTGGCACCTATGGGACCAGCGGGCCCTTCGACGCCCTGGGGACCAACAGCGCCCTGCGGGCCCTGAGCCCCAGTCGCACCGGTTGCTCCGGTCTCGCCCTGGACGCCCGTAGCGCCGGTCTCGCCCTGGACGCCCGTAGCGCCGGTTTCGCCCTGGATGCCCTGAGCACCCGTAGCGCCGGTGTCGCCCTTGGCTCCGTCGACACCGTTCGTGCCGTTGGAGCCGTCAGCGCCAGCAGCTCCGGTGTCGCCCTTGGCTCCGTCGACACCGTTCGTGCCGTTGGTGCCGTCAGCGCCAGCAGCACCGGTGTCACCCTTCAGTCCCTGCGGACCCTGAGGGCCAACAGCACCAGTCTCGCCCTGGATGCCCTGGACGCCCTGGATGCCCTGATCACCGGTGTCGCCCTTGGCTCCATCGACACCGTTCGTGCCGTTGGTGCCGTCAGCG
>JBDSKZ010000006.1:0-20267 GCA_039916625.1 Pedococcus sp. | reverse complement strand
GCGGTATGAGCGTGCGGCAGGATCGGGATACGCCTGAGCACCCGCTCCGCCCTGACCACCGCCCCGCTCATACTCGTTCGACGCGGTCAGCCTGTGGTCCTCGATCGCTCTGCCGCACCTGGTAACGGACCCGATCGCCTTGGTACAGCGCCTGCGCGCCCCTGAGGACCGACACGTGCACGAACAGGTCCGCGCCTCCCGCGTCCGGGGCGATGAAGCCAAACCCCCGGTCCGCGTCGTAGCGCTCGACCACCCCCTCGCCGCCGCGCACCGGGACGTCGGATGCCCCCTGGTGTCCCGACCGAGCCCGGGTCGTCGACGTCACGGGCGCGCCCCGCTGTGTCAAGCTGCGCGCGAGGCGCACGTCGCGAGCCTGCGGGCCCTTCTCGCTCACGACGATGTCGTACGTCACCCGGTCCCCCTCGCCCAACCCGGGGAGCCCGTCGGCCAGCTCCCGGACGTGGACGAAGACATCGGGGCCGCCCGACTCGGGGGTGATGAACCCGAAGCCCTTGTCCCCGTCGTACCAGGACACGGCGCCGTCCGCCCCGTCGGATGCCACGGCCTGCTGAGCGGCCCGGGCTCCCAAGGGGAGCAGATGCTCAGCCTGCGGTCCCCTCTCCCCGTCGACGACGAGGAACGCCACCCGCTGCCCCTCCGAGACCACGCCGCCCCCCACCACGGCCGAGCTGTGCACGAAGATCTCGGCACCACCGCCGTCGGGCATGATGAAGCCGTACCCCTTGGCAGGCTCATACCAGGCGACGGTGCCGAGCACGCCCAGCGGTGTATCGGCGGCCCGGTCGGCCGTGACCCGAACGCGGCGTGCCTGCGGGCCGCGGTCCCCCTCGCCGATCTCGAACTCGACCACCTGCCCCTCCCTGAGCAGCTTCATCGCGTCGTCGCCGACGATCTCGGACGCATGCACGTACAGGTCCTCTGCCCCCTGCCCGAGGGCGATGAAGCCGAACCCCCGGTCGGCATCGAACCAGCGGACGGTTCCCTCGGTCACGGCTGACTCCTTGTCGAAACGACGGTCGGTGTTCCCCCACTGTCCCCGACGGGACTGCGACAAGCACCCGACGACGCCCTACGGTGATCGCACCATCGTGGCAAGTGCCCGACGGCGACGGCCACGGCACCCAGCGCCGCGCCGACAGCGGCAGATCCGGTAAACGCGTCACGCCGGTTTTAGTGGGTTCGGGAGACGACTCTGACCTGTGCTGTGTGGCCGCTGGCCGCGAGCTTGGTGTCGCAGGTGTACAACGGTGCGGCCAATGCCTCGGCCAAAGCGATGTAGGACGCGTCGTAGGCGGTGAACTGGTGGCGGAGCTGCCAGATTCGCTCAGCGAACGGCTCAAGGCCGTGGCGGGTGATGGTGAACGCGAAGTGGTCATGCCGTGCCTGCTCGGCGACCGCCGAAGCCAGCTTGTGGCCGAGCTCGAGGCCACGCAGGACGGAGAGGACTTCGACGTCCAGTAGGTGAGGCGCGTCCAGGTCGCCGGAAAGGGCATCCAGGAGCGCTGGCTCGCTGTCGCGACCGACGAGGGCCTCGACCATGGCCGAGGCATCGATCACGATCACCGTCGTCCGTCCCGGACCGCCTCGAGGATCTCCTCGGGGGTGGGGCCGGCGGACCGGTCGCGCTCGCGTAGTCGCGCCACAACTTGGGCGTTGGTCGGTCGCACTGCGATTTTGGTCAACTCGGCGCCGACGTACGCGGACAGCGACTTGCCCTCCGCTGCGGCGCGCTCCTTGAGGGTCTCGGCGACGTCGTCCGAGACGTCCCGGATGTACAGGGTGGTCATGAACTCATGCTAGCACTGTGCAAGCGCACCCTAGGTGCGGCAAATCCGGTCAACAGCCTCGGGCTGATGCCCGGACACCGCAGCGCGCAGCGGTGCGGTGCGACACTGAGCCATGTCTCGACGACGTATAGGCATTGCGGCGATCGTGGTCGTCGCCGTCGGCCTGACTGGGATTGGCTGGTGGTGGGCCGAGTCGCACTTCGACAGCCGGCGGTTCGACGCCTGCCACTGGGAGGGGTCCACGCTCGTGCTCGAGTGGACTTACGGGTTGGGCCAGGTCGTTCGCCCACAAGTAGACGTCCGGTCAGCCGATCATGTGGTTGTGGACCTTGAGATTCGCCAAAAACCCGGCACGTACGAGGCCATCGGGCTACGTGGGACATTGCGGTCGGGCGTATACGGGGGACCTATGCCGGTCAGGGAACCGGACGGGCAAGAGGTTGCGTGCCCCCGCTCCGGCTGACCTTCCGCCCCGCGGCACGACCGGATGTGCGCCGCCGGAAGGACAATCGACAGCCCTAGCCGCTGACTCACGCTCAGCCGTCTGCCATCGAGGTCCGTTTGTCCGTCCGTAGGAGCACCGCGTCACGCGCGCCTCGTGAGGGAGCGTGCAGAAGTCGAGCAGTCGAGACTGGCCCGGGATCGAGCGGTTCCGGCGCGTGTTGTGACCCCTCGACTTGCCGCCCGGACAAACGTCCGACATTCGGCATGTCCGGTGAACAGCGACCGTCCAGGAATCCGTACCTGGTGGACCACGGCCCTTGCCCGCAGCCCTCGGGCAAGGGCCTTAGCCGAAGGCGATGTGTTGGTCGAGCTGCTCAGTCACCTGGGTGACGGCCCAGTGTCAGCGCTTGCCCAGCGTGCCGATCGTGACTGCACCACCTCGACCGGCCCAGGAATTAGAGCAACTTGGCCCTGGCCCCGCTGCATCTCGACAGACCCCCTCGGCGTCCTTTGAGCGACACGGGAGCAGGGCCGTGGTCCGCGCCAGGAGGCGGCAACGGACCCATAACGCGGACTATGGTCACGCGCGATTGCATAGATTGCAGGGGCGCAAGCAGCCCGAGATGCAACCCATAACGTCATCGAGCAACACGCCCAAGGTCCATAACGTAGCGTTTATGACACATACGAATCGGGTTTGTGACACCTTCGCTGCATCTCGACAACGGCTCCCTAGAAGTTCTGGGCCATGTTGGCGAACCGGGCGTAGTGACCCTGGAACGCCAGCACCATGTCCTTGGTCGGGCCGTTGCGGTGCTTGGCCACGATCACGTCGACCTCGCCCTCACGACCCTCGAGCTTGGGCTCGCGGTGCAGCAGGATGACCATGTCCGCGTCCTGCTCGATGGAGCCGGACTCACGCAGGTCGGACATCGCCGGCCGCTTGTCGGCGCGCTGCTCCGAGCCACGGTTCAGCTGGGAGATGGCGATGACCGGGACCTCGAGCTCCTTGGCGAGCAGCTTCAGCGCACGGGAGAACTCCGAGACCTCCTGCTGGCGCGACTCGACCTTCTTGCCCGAGCTCATCAGCTGGAGGTAGTCGATGATGACGAGCTTGAGGTTGTGCTGCTGCTTGAGCCGGCGGCACTTGGCCCGGATCTCCATGAGCGACATGTTCGGGGAGTCGTCGATGAACAGCGGGCTGTCGGAGATCTGCCCCATGATGCGGGCCAGCTTCTTCCAGCCGGCGTCGCCGATGGTGCCCTTGCGCAGGTCCTGCAGCTGGATCTGCGCCTCGGCCGACAGGCAGCGCATGGTGATCTCGCTGCGGCTCATCTCCAAGGAGAAGATGGCGGTGGCCTGCTTGTGCTTGATCGCGGCGGACCGGGCGATGTCCAGGCCCATGGTCGACTTTCCGACGGCGGGTCGGGCGGCGAGGACGATCATCTGCCCGGGATGCAGGCCGTGGGTCAGCTCGTCGAGCTCGATGAACCCGGTCGGCACCCCGATCATCTCGCTGGCGTCGCGACCGGCTGCGACCTCGATCTCGTTGAGGGTCTCCTCGAGGACGTCACCCAACGCGACGTAGTCCTCGCCACCGCGCTTGTCGGCGACGGCGTAGACCTCGGCCTGGGCGGCGTTGACGATATCCTCGACGTCGCCGTTGCCCTGCTGGTAGCCGAGCTGGACGATGCGGGTGCCGGCTTCGACGAGGCGGCGCAGGACCGCGCGCTCACTGACGATCTCGGCGTAGTAGCCGGCGTTGGCAGCGGTGGGCACGGCCTGGATCAGGGTGTGGAGGTAGGCCTGCCCACCGATCCGCTGCAGGTCGCCACGCTTGGTCAGCTCGTCGGAGACGGTGATCGCATCGGCTGGCTCACCTCGGCCGTACAGGTCGAGGATCGCGTCGTAGATCAGCTCGTGGGCGGGCCGGTAGAAGTCGGTGCCGCGCAGCCCCTCGACGCAGTCGGCGATCGCATCCTTGGACAGCAGCATGCCGCCGAGGACCGACTGCTCCGCGTTCAGGTCCTGCGGAGGCACCCGGTCGCCCGACTGCGGCGGCCCATCGCCGCCAGCGCTGAAGGCGCTGGTGCTCAGCTCCGCGAGAGACACGCTGCCAACTTCCTGAGCCGAGACGAGAACGAAGAACACCGGTGCGATTCGAGTAGACCACGGGCCACCGACAACCTGCGTCGACGCGCTCGGACCACGACCGCCTCACCGTATTGCGGTGCTCCCCACCACTCAAACGAGGCCTGTGGAGAGGGTGTGGACAAGGTGTGCGCAACGCCCGACCTGCTTGTGCACAGCCGGGGGATAACCCTGTGGATCTGCGTGACGCAGCGCGGCGCGCGAGTCCCTGACCTGCACCGACGTCGTCCACCGGGTGTGGACCGGAGAAAGTTTCGGGCGTGTCCGCCAGGTGTCCAGCCCGTGCACAGCCCTTGACGAACTGCCGCCACGAATCGCCGTCCGAGGCTGCACCCCGCGGCATACCGGACGTAGCCTGCAAGCATGTGCCGAAACATCCGCCAGCTGCACAACTTCGAGCCCCCGGCGACGACCGACGAGGTGCGGGCTGCCGCCCTGCAGTACGTCCGCAAGGTCAGCGGCAGCACCAGGCCCAGCCAGGCCAACCAGGCCGCGTTCGACGAGGCCGTCGCAGAGATCGCCCACGTGACACAGCACCTGCTCGACCACCTCCAGACCGCCGCCCCGCCCAAGGACCGCGAGTCCGAGGCGATCAAGGCCAGGGCTCGTGCCCAGGCGCGGTATGGCGCGGCCTGACCTCACCCCACCAGTCGTCGAGGCAGTCCGCGCGGTCCTCGCCGGTGCCGGTGACCCCGCGCGTGCCGTCGCCCAGCAGGCCTACATGAGGTCACCGATGCCGTACCGCGGCATCACCGCTCCCGAGCTCAAGTCGCTCCTGCGGCCGATCCTCGCGGACCCAGCCCTGCAGCCCACCACCCGGGCGGCGTGGGAGCGTGCCGCACGGGAGCTGTGGGACGGGGCCACTCACCGCGAGGAGCGTTACGCCGCAACGGCCCTCACCGGGCACCGCGCCTACCGCCGGTGGCAGGATCCCGACACCCTCGACCTCTACCGGCACCAGGTGGTGACCGGGGCGTGGTGGGACCACGTCGACGAGATCGCCACCCGGCGCGTGGGGCCGATCCTGCTGTCCCACCGCGAGGAGGTCACCCCGGTCATGGTCGAGTGGGCCACCGACGACGACCTGTGGCTGCGCCGCACCGCGATCCTCAGCCAGCTGACCTTCCGGGACAACACCGACGTCGGACTCCTTCGCGCCACCGTGGAACCCAACCTCGAGGACACGAGCTTCTGGATCCGCAAGGCGATCGGCTGGGCGCTGCGGCAGCACGCGCGCACCGACCCGGACTGGGTGCGGGCAACGGTGCAGGAGTATGGCGAGCGCCTGTCAGGCCTCAGCCGGCGTGAGGCCCTGAAGCACCTGTGACCGGTGGGGGGCGCCCCGCCGCAGCTCAGGCTCCGAAGGGCCAGCCCGGCTGCATACCGGGCGCACGCCCCGGCTCGATGTAGTGCTCGAAGCCGAAGAAGGCCAGGAAGTACTCCTCGGGCATGCCGAGCATCCACTCGATGTCGGTCGCCTGGCTGCCGTGGGCCTCGAGGGCGGCTCGGCGCTCGGCGACGAAGCCGGTGACGTCGACACGCCAGTGGATCTCGTCCTCCGGTGTGCCGAGGGGGTTGCCGTCGTCCATCGGGCGGTCGGGGTCGAAGCCGTCGTCGCCCTGTCCGGCGGCGACGGCCGCGTGGTAGAAGGAACGGACCTGGTCGCGGTTCATCGTCGACTCGAGCACCCTGGGCCGACGAGCAGCCAGCTCGGCGGCACGGTGGACGACAGCGTGGACTCGCACGTGGTCGGGGTGGCCGTAGCCGCCGTGCCAGTCGTAGCCGACCAGGACGTGAGCGTCCTCCTCGTCGAGGATCGCTGCCAGCCGGGAGGCTGCCTGGTCGAGGTCGGCGCAGTGGAACGCGCCGTCGTGGGTGTTCTGCTCCCAACCGGTCATGCCGGAGTCGCGGTAGCCGAGCCAGTCGATGCGCGCGACGCCGAGTGCGGCGGCCGACGCCTGCGCCTCGCGCTGCCGCCAGTGGGTCAGGGTCTCGCCGTCCGGGAGCCCGGCCTTGGGCAGCTCACCGTGCTCGCCACCGGTCGCGAACACCGTGACGACCCGGTGCCCCTCAGCGCTGGCGCGCGCCATGACTCCAGCAGTTTGCGAGGCCTCGTCGTCGGGGTGGGCATGGAGGAACACGATCGTCGTCACGGGTCCATCCTGCCTGCTCCTGCCGTCACCCCTTGTCGCACCGGCGGCGGCGGCCGGAAGCCCCCCTGCCCGAAGGCCCTCGTCCACCCTTACATCCCATAGTGGTCGATATTCGTTCTACTCTGTTCTACTGCAAGGACGTCCCTGCTCCACTGAACAGCCAGCGGGCGCGGCACCGGTGCCGACCCACAGCAACCCCGGAGTCAACGATGACCATCAACACCGGCGCTGCGGCCAGCCGCGACCACGCGGCATACCTCGAGCTCGTGGACCGGCTCGACCTCGCCACCAAGGTGCGCCTGCTGACCGGCGCCACCTCCTTCACCCTGCACGGTGAGGAGTCGGTCGGGCTGGCACCGATGGCGTTCTCGGACGGGCCGACCGGGGTGCGCGGGCTGCAGTTCACCGGCGGCGAGCACGTCGCCCTCTTCCCCAGCGCCACCGTCCTGGCCAGCGCGTGGAGCGAGGAGACCGCCCACGAGGTCGGCGAGATGCTCGCCGAGGAGGCCGAGCGCCAACAGATCCACGTCGTGCTCGGTCCGACGATCAACCTGCACCGCACTGCGCTGGGCGGGCGCCTGTTCGAGGCCTACTCCGAGGACCCGCTGCTCACCGGCAGGCTCGCGGCGGCCTACGTGCGGGGTATGCAGGGGCGCGGCATCGGGGCGTGCCTGAAGCACCTCGTGGCCAACGAGTCCGAGACGCTGCGCAACTACATGGACTCCGTCGTCAGCGAGACGGCGCTGCGGGAGGTCTACCTGCTGCCCTTCGAGATCGCGGTCCAGGACGGCGCCGCGTGGTCGATGATGGCGGCGTACAACGACGTCAACGGCGTGGCGGCCACCGAGCAGGACCATGTCAACAACACCGTCGTCAAAGGCGAATGGGGCTGGGACGGTCTGCTCATGTCGGACTGGTTCGCCACGAAGACCTCCGCCCCGGCGGCCCTCGGTGGCCTGGACCTCGTCATGCCCGGGCCCGACGGGCCGTGGGGTGAGTCGCTGGTCGCGGACGTCGAGTCCGGCGCTGTCGACGAGTCCGTCATCGACGAGCACGTCGTCCGGCTGCTGCGACTGGCCGATCGGGTCGGCGCCCTCGGCGACGCCTCCGAGCGGCGCGTCTGGCCTGCGCAGTCCCTCGCCCCCGACGCCCCGGCCCGCTGCGCGCAGCTGCGGCGCCTCGCCACCGACGGGATGGTCGTCCTGCGCAACGAGGGCGGCGTCCTGCCGCTTGCGACGAGCACCGTGGGGGCCGGCACCGTGGAGGCCAGCGCCGAGGCGGCCAGCACCGAGGCGACGAGCGCGTCGAGTGCTGAGTGGAGCGACGAGTCGAGCGAGGAGTCGAGCGGTACCGGCACGGTGGCCCTGATCGGTCGCCACGGCATCGACACCATCTGCATGGGGGGCGGCTCGGCCACGGTGAACCCGCCGTACCAGGTGTCCATCGCCGACGGCCTGCAGGAAGCGCTCGGCGACCGGCTGCAGGTCGTCGACGGGGTCGAGGTCCGCGACCGTGCCGTCGTCGCCGACGCGTCGGCCATCACCGACCCCAGGACCGGCCGGCCCGGCCTGCGCGTGGCCTACCTCGACGCCGCCGGCGCCGTCATGGCCAGTGAGCACAACAGCGCCTCCTCGGTCGTCACCGGCTGGGATGACGTCCTACCGCGCCCGACCGAGCAGATCGTGCTCACGGCTCGCCTCACGGGTTCGGGGCCGGTGCGTCTCGGTGTCCTCGGCAGTGGCACCTGGACCGTCGACCTGGACGGCGAACGGGTCGGCTCCGTCGACCTCGTCGCCGAAGGGTTCGACCCCGGCGAGTCGATGCTGCGGCCCCCCGTGTGGACCGTCGACACCGACGCCACCACCACCGTCGACGAGGAGGGCGCCCGTGAAGGCGCGCTGGTCACGGCCACGCTCACCGTCGTCCGCACCGAGCCGGAGCCAGGCCCCGACGGCAAGCTCAGCACCCTGTCTGACGTCATCGCCTCCGGCATGGGCATGAAGGGACTTGTGGTCTCTCCGGTCCCCGTCCCCAGGGAGGAGGTGCTCGCAGCCGCCACCACCGCCGCGTCAGAGGCCGCGGTCGCGATCGTCGTCGTCGGACTGACCGAGGAGCAGGAGACCGAGGCCAGCGACAAGTCGACCCTGGCCCTGCCCGGCGACCAGGACGAGATGGTGTCGGCGGTCGCCGCCGTGGCCCCGCGAACGGTCGTCGTCGTCAACGCCTCCACCCCGGTGCTCATGCCGTGGTTCGAGGAGGTCGATGCCGTCCTCGTGGTCGGACTTCCCGGCCAGGAAGGCGGTCACGCCGTGGCCGACGCCCTGCTCGGCGTGCGCGAGCCAGCGGGTCGTCTGGTCACCTCGTGGCCAGCCGCAGACGGTGCTGCCCCGGCGTGGGACGTCGTCCCTGACGGCCTCACCCTGGAGTACGGCGACGGCACCTTCGTCGGCTACCGCGGTTTTGCCGCCGGGCACGCCCCCGCCCCTGCCCACTGGCTCGGCGCCGGTGACGGGTATGGCGCGTGGACCTACGGGTCCGTCCGCCTCCTCGACGCCGGAGCGGGGGCTGGGTCCGACGCCGGGGCTGGTGCTCCTCGCGTCGAGGTGACGGTGGCGAACAGCTCGACGCACGACGCCCGCGAGGTCGTGCAGGTCTACCTGCGCCCCGACGTCGACGACCAGCCGGTGCGGCTCGTCGGCTTCGCCGCGGTGCACGTCTCGGCTGGCTCGGAGGCGAGCGTCACGGTCGAGACCGATGCCCGGCTGTGGCGCAGGTGGGACGAGGCGGCCGACTCCTGGGGCGAGCCCTTGACCCGCGGCACCCTGCTGGTCGCGCGCGGCCTCGGCGACGTGCAGGCGGAGCTCCCGCTGCCCTGACGCCAGGGTCACCAACACGGGTCGAGGTGAACACGCCGGTACATCCGGGCGTGTTCACCTCGACCCAGCCGCCGCGGGGTCAGGGAGCTGGGGCGAGCACCCAGAGGACCTCGCAGGCGACGTCCGTCGAGGGGTTGCGCCAGGTGTGAGGCGTCCGGCCGGGAAATGTCATCGTGTCCCCGGGGCCGAGATCCTCCTCACCGGTCTCCAGCACGACGGTGAGGTGACCGGCGATGACATAGGCGCACTCGACGTCGCAGGCCAAGGTGTAGAGGTCGTCGCCGCCGTTGCCGCCCGGGGCGATCCGGGCGTGGATGATCTCGAGCGCCTGCTGGGTGCCCGGGGTGATGAGCTCCTCGCGTGCACCGGTGCCGCCGAAGTTGATCGGCCGTCCCCGGCCCGCTCGGATCACGGCGGTGTCGGGTGGGTCGAACAGCTCACCGACGCGCAGCCCCAGCACCTCGCAGACCCTGACCAGTGAGGCCACCGACGGTGACACGTCATCGCGCTCGAGACGGCTGACGAACCCCTTGGTCAGCGCCGCAGACTCGGCGACCTGGGCGATCGTGAGGCTCCGGGCCTGACGTCCCGCGCGGAGCCGGGCGCCGATGCGGACCTGGGTCTCGGGACGCTCGCGGGCAGCACGGGCCACCGTCGTCCGAGTCGTCCGAGTCGTCATGGCGCCAGTTCTACAGCAACAGCCCGGACCGGTGCCCCGTCGGCCGCCTCGAGCCGGATCGGCAGGACGGAGATGAACG
This sequence comes from Pedococcus sp., assembly GCA_039916625.1. Classification (GTDB taxonomy): domain Bacteria; phylum Actinomycetota; class Actinomycetes; order Actinomycetales; family Dermatophilaceae; genus Pedococcus. The sequence goes on along the minus strand of JBDSKZ010000006.1, from coordinate 10,077 downwards.
GGTCTGCGAAGTCGATGTCGCCGAGACCGCGCAGGTTCTCGATGATGACGCCACCGAGCCCCGCGATGAGGTGGTGGCAGGGGAAGCCCACACCCGGGTGCTCGTCGTCCGGCGTCTCGTCCAGGTTGAGCGCGTCGAGCCCGATGGTGCGCACGCCGAGGTCGAGCAGCCGTCGGCAGGCGTCGGCGTCCAGGTAGGGGTTCTCGAAGTAGGTGGGCGTGCCGTAGTGCGCGTCCCAGCCGGTGCGAAGCAGCACGATCGAGCCGGGGCGGATGAGGTCGGCGACGGGCGCGATGTGCTCCCAGGTCACCACCCCGCGCGAGCCGAGATCGGTGGCGTCGACGACCACCCCCGGGCCGGTGAAGAGCGCGAGGTCGAGCTCGTCGATGCGGGCCCCGTCCTGCTCGAAGTGGTACGGCGCGTCCACGTGGGTGCCGGTCTGCGAGCCCAGGTGCACGTCGAGCAGGTTGAACCCGTCGCGCTCGATCGTGCTGTGTACGGCCAGCGCAGGCTGGGGGTCGCCCGGGTAGGTCACGGTGCCGGGACCGACGGGCACCGACAGGTCGACGACACGAAGAACTCTCATGGTGAACAACTATTGCATTGCAGTAAACCTCAGCGCTAGCGTTCCCGCCGATGCACCACCCCTCCGAAAGGGATCCCCGCATGAGCACCTCGAACGCGTCGACCCCGGCGCCAGCCCCCGCCACCGGCGCCAGCACCACCGCCCGTCCCAAGATCACCGACGTCGAGCAGCACGGGATCGACACGATCCCCGACGCCGACCGCACGTCGCGCCCCCTCGACCTGTTCCGGATCCAGTTCGGCGGGGCAAACACCTTCGCCACCGTCATCCTCGGCACCTTCCCGATCCTGCTCGGTCTGTCGTTCTGGCAGGCCGTCGGAGCCACCCTCACGGGGGTCGTGGTCGGCGCGCTCTTCCTCATGCCGATGGGCCTGTTCGGCCCACTGACCGGCACGAACAACGCGGTCTCCTCCGGCGCCCACTTCGGCGTCCGCGGTCGCATCGTCGGCTCGTTCCTCTCGCTGCTCACCGCGATCGCCTTCTACTCCATCTCGGTCTGGGTCAGCGGCGACGCCGTCGTCGGCGCCCTCGGCCGGCTCTTCGGTGTCCCGGACTCCGACTTCCTGCGCGGTTCGGTGTATGCCGTGCTCGGCGCCATCGTCATCGTGGTCGTGATCTACGGGTTCCAGTTCATGCTGCTGGTCAACAAGATCGTCGTCGTCGGCAACACCGTGCTGATCCTGCTCGCGATCGTCGCCTACGCCTCGGTGTTCGACCCGAGCTATGACCCGGGCCCCAGCGCGTACGCCCTCGGCGCGTTCTGGCCCACCTTCGTGCTGTCGGCGCTCATCGTCATGGGCAACCCCGTGTCGTTCGGGGCCTTCCTCGGTGACTGGTCGCGCTACATACCGGCGGCGACGTCACGAAAGTCGTTGCTGGGGGCCACGTTCGGCGCTCAGCTGATGACCCTGATCCCGTTCATCTTCGGCGTGGCCACCGCGACGCTCGTGGCCGGTGAGGTCGACTACATCGTCGCGCTGATCAAGATCTCACCGATCTGGTACGCCGTGCTGCTCATGGTCGTCGCCTTCCTCGGCGGGCTGTCCACCGGCGTCACCTCGCTCTACGGCACCGGCCTGGACTTCTCGTCGGTCTTCCCACGCCTGAGCCGGGTGCAGGCCTCGCTGTTCATCGGCGTGCTCGCGTTCGCCTTCATCCTCGTGGGGCGCCTGGCATTCGACCTGATCGGCAGTGTCAACGCGTTCATCGGCGCCATCGTCATCTGCACGACGCCGTGGATGGTCATCATGACGATCGGGTTCATCGTGCGCCGCGGCTACTACCGTCCCGCCGACGTCCAGGTGTTCAACCTGGGCATGCGTGGTGGCGCCTACTGGTTCCGCGACGGGGTCAACTGGCGCGGCATGGTCGCGTGGATCCCTGCGGCCGTCGCCGGCCTGATGTTCGCCAACTACCCGCCGCTCATCGAGGGCCCGTTCCGCAACGCCGTCGGTGGTGGCATCGACATCAGCCTTCCGGTGGCGATCGGCGTGGCAGCCGTGCTCTACGTCGGTCTGCTGTATGCCGTGCCGGAGCCCCGCTACGTGTTCGGCCCGCAGGGCCCGCGCTGGGTCCCCGCGGCGGCCGGTGACGAGCCGCGGGTCGTCGCAGACGGGTCCGCGTCGCACCACCGAAAGGCACGTCGCGGTCACGGGATGGACGAGTCCGTCACCGCTGACCTCGAGGGCCGCCTCGATGGCTGACCCCACCACGCCTGCGGTCGACCCCCGCCTGCTGAGTGTCGCCCAAGCACCCCCGCAGGTCGACCAGGCCCTGCCCCGCATCACCGAGGGCGGTCACGTCGGCCAGGTCGATGCGACCAGGGTCCCGCGGTTCGCCGGCCCGCCGACGTTTGCGCGCCTCCCGCGCATCGACGAGGTCTCCGACGTCGATGTCGCGGTGCTCGGTGTCCCCTTCGACGCCGGGGTCTCCTACCGACCGGGTGCCCGCTTCGGCCCCGGCCACATCCGCGAGTCCTCCCGCCTGCTGCGGCCCTACAACCCGGCCCAGGACGTCTCGCCCTTCGCGGCCCAACAGGTCGTCGACGCCGGTGACCTCGGGGTCAACCCGTTCTCCATCGAGGAGGCCGTCGACACGATCGAGGCGGGAGCCCGCTCCGTCCTCGAGCGTGCCGGCCGGATGCTGACTCTCGGCGGGGACCACACGATCACCCTGCCGCTGCTGCGCGCTCACGCCGCGGCCCACGGCCCGATCGCCGTCGTGCACTTCGACGCCCACCTGGACACCTGGGACACCTACTTCGGTGCGAGGTACACCCACGGCACCCCCTTCCGACGGGCGTCCGAGGAGGGCCTGCTCGACAAGGAGGCCTGCCTGCACGTCGGGTCGCGTGGCCCCCTGTACTCCGCGAAGGACCTCGACGACGACGCCACCCTCGGCTTCGCCATCGTTCCCAGCGTGGAGATGGACGACCTCGGGGCGCGGGGCGTCGCCGAACTGATCCGCGAGCGCGTCGGCGACCGGCCCGTGTACGTCTCCATCGACATCGACGTCCTCGACCCCGCCTTCGCCCCAGGCACCGGCACCCCCGAGACCGGCGGCCTGACCGGTCGCGAGCTGCTGGCGATCCTGCGCAGCCTTTCGACACTGAACCTCGTCGGCGCCGACGTCGTCGAGGTGGCCCCGGCCTACGACCACGCCGAGGTCACCGGCATCGCCGCATCGCACGTGGCGTACGAGCTGCTCAGCGCCATGGCCCCCCGACCCGAGAGCGAGCACACCCGATGACCAGCACCGAGACGGTCGAGCGGGAGGTCCTGGCCGCCGCCGAAGCACTGGTGAGGGCCTTCGCGAGCAGTAGCAGCGCGGCATACTTCGCCTGCTTCGCGCCGGAGGCGACCTTCGTCTTCCACACGACGCCGCAAAGGTTGAAGTCGCGCGCGGCGTACGAGGCGCTTTGGGAGCAGTGGGTTTCCGAGGACGGGTTCAAGGTCGTCTCGTGCGCTTCGGCCGACCAGGTCGTGCAGGTCCTGGGGCCGGATGCGGCGGTGTTCGCCCACGACGTCACCACGGTGGTCGTCGTTGGTGGCGCGCGCGAGGAGCTGCACGAGCGGGAGTCCATCGTCTTCGCCCGCCGCGACGAGGTCTGGATGGCGGTCCACGAACACCTCTCGCCCGCACCTTTGGTCCAATAGGCCAGGTGAGCGACGGTAGCGGGCGAGGCGCAAGCGGAGGGGTCGTCGAGGACCCGGCGCACAGCCGCGAGATCCTGCGTCTGGCCGTCCCCGCGTTCCTCGCGCTGGTGGCCGAGCCGATGTTCCTGCTCGCCGACTCGGCGATCATCGGGCACCTGGGCACCGCGCAGCTCGCGGGGCTCGGTGTCGCCAGCGCGACGCTGCTGACCGCGGCCAACCTGTTCGTCTTCCTGGCCTATGGCACGACCTCGATCGTCGCCCGGCAGGTCGGCGCGGGGAGCGAACGCGGCGCGCTGGAGGCGGGCATCGACGGCACCTGGCTCGCCGTCGGCCTCGGCGCGCTGACCTCGGTCGCCGTCGCGCTCGGCGCCGAACCCCTCTGCCGGCTCTTCGGCGCCTCGGAGGCGGCCGTCGGCTACGCCACCACCTACCTGCGCATCTCGGCCATCGGCATCCCCGCGATGCTCGTGGCGCTCGCCGCGACCGGGGTCCTGCGCGGCCTGCAGGACACCAGGACACCGTTGGTCGCCTCGGCTGTCGGCTTCACCGCCAACATCGTGCTCAACCTGCTCTTCGTCTACGGGTTCGGATGGGGCATCGCGGGCTCCGCGTGGGGCACCGTCCTTTCCCAGACCGGTATGGCGCTGGGCCTGGCCACCGTGATGGTGCGCCACGCTCGGCGCGCCGGGGCGGGGCTGCACGCCCACCCCGGTCGGGTGCTGAGGGCGGCGGTCACCGGGGTGCCGCTGCTGGTGCGGACCCTGGCGCTGCGCTCGATCCTGCTCGTGACGACCTGGGTCGCCGCCGGGCTCGGGGACGTGCCCCTGGCCGCTCACCAGGTCGCGGCAACGGTGTGGTCGTTCCTCGTGTTCGCCCTCGATGCGCTCGCCATCGCGGCGCAGGCCTTGACCGGCAAGGCCCTCGGCGCCGGGGACGTGGCAGGCGCCCGCGCTGCCACCTCGACGATGATCCGCTGGGGCATCTGGGGTGGCGCAGCGCTCGGGGTCGTCCTGCTCGCGCTGCACACGGTGATCCCGGCGGCGTTCACCCAGGACCCTGCCGTGCGCTCGGCCCTGGCGGCAGCACTGGTCGTCGTCGCCCTCGGGCAGCCGTTGTCGGGGTACGTCTTCGTGGTCGACGGCGTCCTCATCGGCGCGGGCGACGGCCGGTGGCTGGCCCGGGCCATGGTCGCCACACTGGTGCTCTACCTGCCGCTGGTGCTCGCCGTCCACGCCAACGGTGACCGGTTGCTCGAGTCCGGGGTGCCCACTGCCCTGACGGTGCTGTGGGTCGCGTTCACCGGGTTCATGGCGATTCGAGCGGTGTTCTTCCGGTCCCGTATCCGCGGCCACGCGTGGGCCGTGACCGGTGCCGCTCGCTGAGCGCAGCGGCATACCCACGCGCTCAGCGGGCCCGTGGAGATCACGAGACGCGGGTCGCTGCCTCCCGGCGGGGGTCGCCGGCGGCGACGAGGTCCCCGTCCGCTCCCCGGGCGGCGGCACCGACTCCGCCGAAGAACATCGAGAGCGGGCCGTGGGTGAACGCGGGCAGGCCGATCTGCTCGACCGCTGCGGTGATCGCGTCGCCGTCCTCGTGGTCGACGCGGGTGCTGCCGTCGTCGAGGATCCGCACGTGCACCCGAGGGGCGTCGATCGCCTCCTGGAGCGAGGCGCCGTGGTGGCAGTACCGGGCCAGCACCTGCATGAGCGCTGTCGTGATCCGGTCGGCGCCGGGGCTGCCGATGGCAAGCGCTGCCCCCGCGCCGGACCGCGCGACGGACGGCGCCATGTTGGACGCCAGCCTCGTGCCGGACGGCAGGGCGTGCAGGCCGAGGCGGTTGAGCTCGGGCTCGCCGAGGCAGTTGTTGAGCATCATGCCGGTCCCGGGCACGGTCGCCCCGGAGCCGTACCCACTCGACGCCGTGATCGCGCAGACCGTCCCGTCACTGTCGACGGCCGACACGTGCGCCGTCGAGGACGAGGTCGGCAGGCCGGCGAGCCCGTGGCGTTCGACCAGCTCGAGCAGCGCGTAGCCATCTTCCTCGAGGTCGGTCGACAGGTCGTGGACCTTGTGGCGGTAGGCCAGGACGTGGCGCTGCACGTCGATGACCCGCGCCCAGTCCCAGGTGCCGCCACCGAGCTCTCGGAGCATCACCGCGAGCATCGGCCCGCCGACCGACGGGGGCGGGTTGGTGGCGACCTCCCAGTCGCCGAGCCGCATCCGCAGCGGCGTGCGGACGACGGCGCGGTATGCCGCGAGGTCGGCGTCCGTGACCAGCCCACCCCGCGCTGCGCAGTCGGCGGCGATCCGGGCGGCCAGCTCGCCGGTGTAGAGGTCGGCGGCACCCCGCTCGCCGAGGAGCTCGAGGGTGCGGGCGAGGTCAGGGTTGGTGATGGTCTCGCCGGGCGCCGGCGTCGTACCGTCCGCGTGCTTGACCAGGGGGGCCGTGTGCTCGTCCCAGCCGAAGACACTGTCGCCGGTGATCGCCAGGTAGCTCGCCGCCGCGGCGCCGATGGCGAAGCCGTCGCGGGTCGCGGCCACGCTCGGTGCCAGCACCTCGGCCCAGCGCGCACTCCCGTGCCGCTCGTGCGCCATACCGAGGGCTGCGAAGGCGCCCGGTGTCGCCACCGAACCGTGCCCGGCGTAGAGGGTCAGGCCACCGCCGTAGGGCGTGGTGATCTCGCGCAGGCCCGTGCCGAAGCGTTCGACGGGCAGGGTGCGGCCGGGCATCTCCACGTTGCCATCGATGACCTCGGGCTCACCGCCGGCCGGCCATATGCTGACGAACGCGCCGCCCAGCATCGACACGATCCCCGGCTCGGTGGACATCGAGGCGACGATGGCCGCGATGGCCGCGTCGACGGCGTTGCCCCCGGCGCGGGCCGCTGCCACCCCTGCCTTGGCCGACACCGGTCCGGTGCCCGCGACCGCCACCCGCCTGTCCATGCGCCGATTCTGCCCCGCCGACGGGTGCTGTGGGGGACAGACCCGCGATGGACCGCTCCGGAGTGTCGGTGCGGTCCCGGTTAGAGTCCGATGGTGCTCGAGCTCCTGCCGCTCGTCATCGCCGCCCTCCTGATCGGCTACGCCAAGACCTCGATCGGCGGCCTGGCCAGCATCTCCATCGCCATCTTCGCCAGCGTGATGCCGGCCAAGGAGTCGACCGCGGCGATCCTCCTGCTGCTCATCACCGGTGACGTGGTCGCCGTGTGGAAGTACCGCCGGCACGCCGACTGGGCCCTGCTGCGCCGTCTGGTGCCGAGCGTGCTGCCCGGGCTCGCGCTCGGGGCGGCGTTCCTCGCCGTGGTCGACGACGCGGTGCTGCGTCGCTCCATCGGCATCCTGCTCTTCGTCATGGCCGCCCTCCAGCTTGCGCTCCAGTGGCGCTCGCCGGACACCTCGGTGGTGGCCCGGTCGCGGCCGGCGGCCCTGGGGACGGGACTGGCGGCGGGGTTCACGACGATGACGGCCAACGCCGCCGGATCGGTCATGACCCTCTACCTCGTGGCGCGCGGGGTGGAGAAGACCCGGTTCCTGGGGACCGGCGCGCTGTTCTTCTTCGGGGTCAACCTCTGCAAGATCCCGTTCAGCGCCGGGCTCGGGCTCTTCACCGCGGCCACGCTGCAGCGCACCGTGCTGCTCGTGCCGTTCGTGCTGCTCGGGACATGGGCCGGCCTGCACACGGCGCGCCGGTTGAGCCAGGCGAGGTTCGACCAGGCCGTGCTGGCCGCCACCATCGTCTCGGCCATCGCCCTCGTCGTCCGCTGACGCTCCTCCCGACTGCTGCTGTGGGGAGTCTGCCCACGGCGGCCGGCCTACTTCGTGGTCAGCCGGACGCGGAAGTCGGCGCTGCTGCCGTCGGCCCTGGCCGTGATCCCGAGGGCCGACAGGTTGCCCCAGGCGTCGGCCCCGGGGCCATTCGCGGGATCGAGCTCGTCCTTGAACTGAGTGAGCAGTCCGGAGATGTCGACATAGACCGCGATCTGGGCTTCGTCGAGGTCCTTGACCGCCCCCTCGAAGGGCGGCATCTCGCCAAGGCCGTGGGTCGTGGCCACCTCCCGCGCATAGCCGTCCGACAGTGACACGACCGTGCCGCCGCCCGCGGGGGTGACGTCAGCCTTGCCACCTGCGCCGACCGCGGCGACATGGTCGGCGATGGTCCGCAGGATGTCAGCATCACCGTCGCCCACGACGGCCACCTTCGGACCCTTGCCGGGTTCGTTGCCGCCGTAGGCCACGGTGAGCTGGCTGCCCAGGCCGGCCGCCAGCTCCTTCGGGATCGAGATGCCGAGGGCCTGCTCCACCTGCGCCAGTCCTCGGGCGAACTCCTTGGTGCCCAGTGCCGCGACCATGGCGGCCCGTGCCCGGGGCCAGGAGGCGCTGAACTGCGGCCCCGCATCCGCGACGCTCACCGCTGCCAGGGTGTTCCAGGGCAGTCCCGCGATGGGTCGCGCGTTGCCCTTGGCCACCCGCTGCATCGCGACACCGTTGACGTGACCGGCCAGCTCGAGGTTCGGGCCGTCGAAGCGCAGGGCCATAGAGGTCCGACCCGCGTCCGCGACGCCCTTCAGGTTCGGCATCTGCCGTCCGGCGACGGCACCGAACTTGGTCAAGACCTCACCCATCTTGGCGGAGTCGACCCAGGCCGAGACGAAGCCGTCCTCACCGAGGTCGCCCATGTCCTGGCGGTACGTCGCCGAGTCGGCCAGGGAGCCCCGCGCGGCATCGGCCAGCACCGCGTCCAGGGCCGTCGACGTCGAGCCACCGACGCACACGGCGAATGCCTCCAGCACGCGGCACTGGACGCCCAGCCCGGTGGCCAGCGCTGGGAGGTGGCGCTCGGCGACGACGGCGTCGGTGATGCTCAGCGCGATGACCGGCCGGACCCCTTCCTTCGTGGTGGCGTCGGGCACGAGGCCGGCGCCCAGGCGTTGTCCGAGCCAGGGCTCGACGTCCTTGGCGTAGTCGAGCTTGCCCAGTCTGCCCTGGTCCTGGATCGCCTCGAACGCGACCTTGCGCAGGTCGGAGGTGACGCCGAGCTGCCTGTCGGCAGCAGGGAAGGACCGCAGGAAACGCAGGGCGTCGACCTTCTGTCCAGCCGAGGGATCGAGGTCCACCTTGAGGAACGCGACAGCGGTCGAGGGCAGCACCGACTCCGGTTGGGGACCGCTGTCCGTGAGCTCCTGGAAGGCGAAGACCCCGCCCGCGCCCAGGGCGACGACGCCGATGACCGCTGCCACGATGGCGAGGACTCGGCCACGCTGACGACCCCGGCCGTTGGCCTGCATCAGGGCCACGAGCTCTTCCGTCCCCGCTCCACGGAGCTCGACGCAAGCATCCTGCGACGGCGTGACCGCCGACGACTGTGGCGACGACGCCGACGCTGGCATCGAGCTGGACATGACGTTCCCCCGCGCGATCGATCTGGGACCCCGGTCGGAGCCTTCGCCGGAGCATAGGAAACCCGTGGGTGACGACGGGCTCGATCCACGCCCCTACCAGCCGAACGGACGACCACCGCAGCCCGGACAGGCCGCGCGCCGGGCGGAACGGCACGACGCGGGAACGACGAAGGGCACGACGCGGGAACGACGAAGGGCCCGCCCCTTCAGGAGCGAGCCCTTCGAGGTGCGGCGTGGTCAGCCGGCGACGACGTCCAGCGTGAGCTTGGCCTGCACCTCGGGGTGCAGACGGACGAGGGCCTCGTGCGTGCCGACCAGCTTGATCGGCTTGCCGAGCTCGATCTTGCGGCGGTCCAGCTCCGGGCCACCGGCAGCCTTGACGGCAGCGGCGACATCGGTGGTGGACACGGCACCGAAGAGGCGGCCACCGTTGCCCGCGTGGGCGACGACCTTGACGGCCTTGTTCTCGAGGTTGCCCTTGATGGACTTGGCCTCCTCGAGGGTCTGTACGGCGCGGACCTCACGGCCCTTGCTGATCGCTTCGACCTGCTTCTGCCCACCCTTGGTCCATGCGGTGGCCAGGCCACGGCGGAACAAGAAGTTGCGGGCGTAACCGTCCTTGACGTCGACGACGTCGCCAGGGTTGCCGAGGCTCGAGACCTCGTGCGTGAGAATCACCTTCATAGTTGACCTTCTCCTGTGGTTTCGCCGGCTCAGCGGGACGAGCTGGAGTAGGGCAGCAGCGCCATCTCGCGGGCGTTCTTGACCGCGGTGGCGATGAGCCGCTGCTCCTGGACGGACACACCAGTCACCCGGCGAGCGCGGATCTTGCCGCGGTCGGAGATGAACTTGCGCAGCAGCGCGGTGTCCTTGTAGTCGATGTTCTCGACCTTCGCCGCCTTCAGCGGGTTGGCCTTCTTCTTGGGCTTGCGCA
>JBDSKZ010000005.1:0-61507 GCA_039916625.1 Pedococcus sp. | reverse complement strand
TCGGTGTAATTCCGAGCCGGCGGTGACAGTCCGCGACCCGGCCGCAGCCAGCGGCCGGTTGACCTGGTGGAACTCCAGGACCGACGGTGAAAGTCCGGATGGTAGGCAGCACGCAAGGCAGGACCCTCGGTCCTGTCCGGTGGTGACGATGTCCGACGTCGGCCCCCGGGCACCCGTCGACCCTGCCCGCACGTCCCCCGGAGCTCGACCCATAGGTCTCGAGCACGAGGGCAGGACATGCACCAGCAACAGGGCGACGAGCGTGACCCGGTCCGCGCGGACCGTGATGTCGCGTGGATGCGCCGCGCCCTGGAGCTTGCCGACCGGGGACGGCGCGCTGACGCCAACCCGCGCGTGGGCTGTGTCCTCGTCTCGCCCGCCGGTGAGCCGGTCGCCGAGGGCTGGCACCGCGGTGCCGGGACGCCCCATGCCGAGGCCGACGCGCTGGGCCACGCAGGTGAGCAGGCCCGCGGGACCACCGCCTACGTCACCCTGGAGCCCTGCAACCACACGGGTCGCACGCAGCCCTGCGCGCAGGCGCTGCTCGACGCCGGCGTCGCCCGCGTCGTGCACGCCCAGTCCGACCCGAACCCCCGCGCCGCCGGCGGCGCCGAGGTCCTGCGGGGTCATGGCGTCGAGGTCACCCAGGGTGTCCTCGAGCGGGAGGCGACGGCCCTCAACGCGACGTGGACCCACCTGGTCACCACCGGTCGCCCGTGGGTGACCTGGAAGCTCGCGTCGAGCCTCGACGGGCGCAGTGCCGCTGCCGACGGCACGAGCCAGTGGATCACCGGACCCGCTGCGCGCGACGACGTGCACGCACAGCGATCACAGTGCGGTGCCGTCGTCATCGGCACCGGCACCGCGCTGATCGACGACCCTCGACTCACCGCCCGCCGCCCGGACGGCACGCTCTTCGACGACCAGCCGCTGCGGGTCGTCGTGGGGGAGCGCGACCTCCGCCCTGACGCGAGGGTGCTCGACGACTCCGCTGCCACGTGGCACCTGCGGACGCGAGACCCCAAGGAGGTCCTCGCCCGCCTCGCGGACGCCGAGATCCACCACGTCTGGCTCGAGGGTGGACCGACGATGGCGGCCGCGTTCCTCGCGGCGGGGGTCGTCGACGAGGTCGTCGCCTACGTCGCCCCCGTCTTCCTCGGCCGCGGTCGCCCGTCGGTGGGAGACCTCGGCATCACCACCATCGCCGACGCCCTGCGCCTCGAGCCGACCGACATCACCGTCCTCGGCACCGATGTGCGAATCACCGCCTCCCTGAAGGAGATCCACTGATGTTCACCGGAATCGTCGAGGAGCTGGGCCACGTGGTCGGGCTCGACGCGGGCGAGGACTCCGCTCGCCTCACCGTGAGCGGTCCGCTCGTGACGACCGATGCCGTCCACGGCGCCTCCATCTCGGTCAACGGCGTCTGCCTCACCGTCGTCGAGCACGCAGGAGGCGAGTTCACCGTCGACGTCATGGCCGAGACGCTGCGTCGGTCCAGCCTCGGGGCGCTCGTGCCCGGCGCCCCCGTCAACCTCGAGCGCGCCATGCCGGCGAACGGCCGGTTCGGCGGCCATGTCGTCCAGGGCCACGTCGATGGCACCGCGACGATCACGCACCGTACGCCCGGTGACCGCTGGGAGGTGCTGGGCTTCACGCTCCCGCCGACGCTGGCGCGATACGTCGTCGAGAAGGGTTCCATCACCGTCGACGGGGTGAGCCTGACGGTCGCCTCGGTCGACGACACCTCGTTCACCGTCTCGCTCATCCCGACCACCCTCGGCCTCACCACCCTCGGCCACAAGGGCGTCGGCGACCCGGTCAACCTCGAGGTCGATGTCATCGCCAAGTACGTCGAGCGCCTCATGGTCCAGCCGGGCCGCCAGGACGCTGCACAGGAGGACCACGCATGAACCTGCTCGAGCGGCTCTTCGAGGCCCAGCTGACCATCGGCTCGCAGCACATCCTGTGGCGCGAGGTCGTGGGCAACGCCTTCGGCTTCGCCTCGGCCATCGGGGGTATGCGGCGGCGCGTGTGGGCGTGGCCGGTCGGCATCGTGGGCAACGCGCTGCTGTTCACCGTCTTCTTCGGGGTCGCGTTCTCCAACCCGCAGCACACGACCCTCTACGGCCAGGCCGGTCGGCAGGTGTTCTTCATCATCACGAGCATCTACGGCTGGTGGCTCTGGCGGCAGGTGCGCAGCGCCAACCGCGCCGAGGGCACTGACCGCCCCGCGATCACGCCACGCTGGGCGACGGCCCGGGAGCGGCTGGCCTACCTCGGGTTCTGGGTGGCCGGCGTCGTCGTGCTCCAGTGGGCCTTCGCGGCGATCGGGGCCGGCTGGCCCGCCCCCCGGTGGTACTTCTGGTGCGACGCCTGGATCTTCGTGGGCTCGATCGTCGCGACCTACGCCATGGCCAGGGGCTGGACCGACTTCTGGCTCGCGTGGATCGCGGTGGACCTGGTCGGGGTGCCACTGCTGTTGCACTCCAAGTTCTACCCGTCCGCCGTCCTGTACGCGGTGTACGGCGGGCTGGTGGTCTACGGCTTCTTCGTGTGGCTCAAGGCCTCTCGCGAGGAGAGCCGACCCGAGCCCGAGCTGGCAGGGGTGGGCGCATGAGCCCCTTGTCCACCATCGAGCAGGCCCTCGAAGCACTGCGGGAGGGTCGTCCGGTCCTCGTCACCGACAGCGAGGACCGCGAGAACGAGGGCGACGTCGTCCTGGCCGCCCAGACCCTCAGCGACGAGTGGCTGGCGTGGACGATCCGGCACAGCAGCGGCTACCTCTGCGCACCCGTCACCGGCGCGACCGCCGACCGGCTCGGCCTGCCGCTCATGGTGGCCGACAACCGGGACCCGCTGCGCACCGCGTACACGGTGACCGTGGACGCGGCCCAGGGGGTGACCACGGGCATCAGTGCGGCGGACCGAGCCCGGACCATCCGACTGCTTGCCGACCCGTCCTCGACGCCCGAGTCGTTCATCCGCCCCGGACACGTCATCCCGTTGCGCGCCAAGGACGGTGGCGTCCTGGAGCGCCCCGGCCACACCGAGGCAGCAGTCGACCTGTGCCGGTTGGCAGGGCTGGCGCCCGTGGCGACCATCGGTGAGCTCGTCAACGACGACGGCACGATGATGCGGCTGCCCGAGGTGCTCGACACCGGAGCCCGTGCGGACCTGCCCGTCGTGACCATCGCCTCGCTCATCGCGTGGCGGCAGCGCCACGACCGGGTGCGGCGGCTGGCCGACACCGAGCTGCCCACCGCGCACGGCACCTTCCGTGCGCTGGGCTACCGCGACGTACTCACCGGTGCCGAGCACCTCGCCCTGGTCAGCCCGCGAGGACTGATCGGACGAGCACCGTTGGTGCGGCTGCACTCCGAGTGCCTCACCGGCGACGTCTTCGGCTCGCAGCGCTGCGACTGTGGCGCGCAGCTCGAGCTCTCGCTGGAGCGCGTCGCTGCCGAGGGTGGCGCGGTCGTGTACCTGCGCGGGCACGAGGGCCGTGGCGTCGGCCTGGTGTCCAAGCTGCAGGCCTACGGCCTGCAGGACCAGGGCCTCGACACCGTCGACGCCCAGGTCGAGCTCGGCCTGCCGATCGACGCGAGGGAGTATGCCGCCGGCGCGGCGGTGCTCGTCGACCTCGGCATCGACGCGGTGCGCCTGCTCACGAACAACCCGTTGAAGGTCGCTGCCCTGCGCGAGCACGGGATCGAGGTGTCGGCGGTCGAGCCGATCAGCATCACGCCGCTGCCGACCAACGAGGGCTACCTGCGCACCAAGCGCGACCGGATGGGGCACCGCCTCGTCATCGACGGCACGGACCGGGGAGCATCGGCATGAGTGGAGACAGACCCATGGGCAGGGGACCGGCATGAGTGGACACGGAGCACCGACGCTCGCGGTCGACGGAGCGGGTCTGCGGGTGGCGGTCGTCGCAGCCTCGTGGCACGACGTCGTCATGGACGGCCTGGTGGCCGGAGCCGTGCGCGGCCTCGCCGACGCAGGGATCGAGGATGCCGTCGTGGTGCGGGTGCCCGGGACGGTCGAGCTGAGCGTCGCCTGTGCCCGGCTCGCGCCGACCCACGACGCGCTCGTGGCGCTCGGGGTCGTCATCCGTGGCGGCACGCCGCACTTCGAGTACGTCTGCTCAGGAGTGACGGCAGGGCTGACCCAGGTCAGCACCAGCACCGGCGTGCCGATCGGGTTCGGGGTGCTGACCTGCGACGACGAGCAGCAGGCCCTCGACCGCGCGGGGCTGGAGGGCTCCTCCGAGGACAAGGGCCACGAGGCCGCGACGGCCGCCGTCGCCACCGCCGTGACCCTGCGAGACCTGCTCGTCTGACCTCTACCTTCCCCGCAAAGCGGGGGTTGCTCGGCAACACGGGACTTGTAGCACTGGTTTCCCCGAGCAACCCCCGCTTCGCGGGCGTGGCGCTCGGCGTGGTTACGCTCAGGCAGTGACCGACAACGCGATGCGACGGGCGCTGGCCCGGGCCCGGGACGGCAAGGCCCTCGACAGCGCGGAGGCCCTGGTCCTGCTGGGGGCCCGCGGCGCCGACCTGGAGGCGTTGTTCACCTCGGCCAGCCGCGTCCGTGACGCCGCGATGGCTGCTGCCGGGCGACCCGGGGTCGTGACCTACTCGCGCAAGGTCTTCATCCCGTTGACGCGGCTGTGCCGCGACCGCTGCCACTACTGCACGTTCGCCACCGTCCCGCACCGTCTCCCCGCGCCATACCTCTCGCCGGACGAGGTGCTCGAGATCGCGCGTGCCGGGGCGGCGCAGGGCTGCAAGGAGGCGCTGTTCACCCTCGGAGACCGGCCCGAGGACCGGTGGCCGGCCGCTCGGGAGTGGCTCGACGCCCACGGCTACGACGACACGCTGTCCTACGTGCGGGCGATGTCGATCCGCGTGCTCGAGGAGACCGGGCTGCTGCCGCACCTCAACCCGGGCGTGATGTCGTGGTCGGACCTGCAGCGGCTAAAGCCGGTGGCCCCGTCGATGGGGATGATGCTCGAGACGACCTCGCGGGCAGTGTTCGAGGAGCCCGGGGGAGCGCACTTCGGCTCGCCCGACAAGGACCCTGCCGTACGCCTGCGGGTGCTCGAAGATGCTGGCCGCGTGGGGGTGCCCTTCACCACGGGTCTCCTGGTCGGTATCGGTGAGAATGCCCAGGACCGCGTCGACAGCATCCTGGCGATCCGCCACGTGGCCCGCGAGTACGGCACCGTCCAGGAGTGCATCGTCCAGAACTTCCGGGCCAAGGCTGACACCGCGATGCGCTCGACGCCGGACCTCGGTGCCGAGGAGTACCTTGCCACCATCGCGGTCACCCGGCTGCTGCTGGGCCCGACCGTGAGCGTGCAGGCACCGCCGAACCTGTCCGAGCCGGCCGAGATCGCCCGGCTCCTGGCCGCCGGGGTCGACGACTGGGGCGGCGTATCGCCCGTGACGCCCGACCACGTGAACCCCGAGCGACCCTGGCCCGAGGTCGAGCGGCTGGAGCAGTGGACCGCCGAGTCGGGCCTGCGCCTCGCCGAACGGCTCACCGCGCACCCGCGCTTCGTCCGGGGTGGGCTGGCCGGCGACGAGCCGTGGTTCGACCCGCGAGTGCGTCCCCACGTCGAGGCACTGGCCGACCCGGTCACCGGTCTGGCCCGCGAGGGAGTCTTCGCCACGGGACTGCCGTGGCAGGAGCCCGACGGTGGGCTGGCCGATCTCGGGGCGGGGTCGGGACGGACCGACCTGCACGCGAGCATCGACACCACCGGTCGCACCACCGACCGGCGCAGCGACTTCGACCAGGTCTACGGCGACTGGACCGAGGTGGCGACACGCATCGACGGCACGGCGCCCCTGCTGCCCAGTGATGCCCGGGCCGCCCTCGCCCGGGCAGAGGCCGACCCGTCGGGTCTGTCGGACGCCGACTACCTCACCCTGTTCACTGCGGACGGCCCGGACCTCGAGGCGCTGACCGCGTTGGCCGACCACCTGCGTCGCGAGGTCGTCGGCGACGCCGTGACCTACGTCGTGAACCGCAACATCAACTTCACCAACATCTGCTATGTCGGCTGCCGGTTCTGCGCCTTCGCCCAGCGCAGGACCGACGCCGACGCCTACACGCTGTCGCTCGAGGAGGTCGGCACGCGCGCCGCGCAGGCCCAGGCTCTCGGCGCCACCGAGGTATGCCTGCAGGGCGGGATCTCCCCGGACCTCAAGGCGGGGGCGTACGCCGACATCGTCCGCGCGGTGAAGTCCGCGGCGCCGGGCATCCACGTGCATGCGTTCTCTCCGATGGAGATCGCGACCGCGTCGGCGAAACAAGGGGTCTCTGCCCGCGCCTGGCTGGAGGAGGTCAAGGAGGCCGGGCTCGACTCCATACCGGGCACCGCCGCGGAGATCCTCGACGACGAGGTGCGCTGGGTCCTGACCAAGGGCAAGCTGCCTGCCGACCAGTGGATCGAGATCGTCGCCACCGCGCACGACCTCGGCATCCCGAGCAGCTCGACGATGATGTACGGCCACGTCGACCACCCGCGCCACTGGGTCGGGCACCTGCGTCGGCTGCAGGAGCTGCAGGACCGGACCGGCGGGCTCACGGAGTTCGTGCCGTTGCCGTTCGTGCACACCAACGCCCCGGTCTACCTCGCCGGCCTGGCCCGCCCGGGGCCCACCCTGCGGGACAACCGAGCCGTGCACGCGGTCGCTCGACTGATGCTGCACGGCCGCATCGACCACGTCCAGACCTCCTGGGTCAAGCTCGGCGTCGAGGGCACTCGCGCGATGCTCGCCGGTGGTGCCGACGACCTCGGAGGCACGCTCATGGAGGAGACCATCAGCCGGATGGCGGGCTCCGAGCACGGCTCGGCCAAGACCGTCGCCGAGCTCACCGAGATCGCCGGCGGTATCGGGCGACCGGTCCGGGAGCGCACGACCACGTATGGCGTGCCTGCGCGGCCCGTCCCCGCCTGATGCGGCGCCCCGGTCCGGGTTCGGTGTCAGCGGTGCCCACCCGTACCCTTGGTGCGTGAAGACCTTCGACGACCTGTACGCCGAGCTGGCAGGGAAGGCGCTGACCCGCCCTGAGGGTTCGGGCACCGTCCGGGAGCTGGACGCGGGGGTCCATGCCATCGGCAAGAAGATCGTCGAAGAGGCCGCCGAGGTCTGGATGGCTGCCGAGCACGAGGGCAGGGAGCGCACGGCCGAGGAGATCAGCCAGCTGCTCTACCACCTGCAGGTGCTCATGGTCGCCTCCGACATCAGCCTCGACGACGTCTACACCCACCTCTAGGAACCACCACCATGTTGCGAATTGCCCTGCCCAACAAGGGCTCCTTGTCCGAGGCCTCCGTCGAGATGTTGCGTGAGGCGGGCTACCGCGTCCGCCGTGACACCAAGGAGCTGGTCCTCACCGATGCCGACAACGACGTCGAGTTCTTCTACCTGCGCCCGCGGGACATCGCCGTCTACGTCGGCTCCGGCACCGTCGACTGCGGCATCACCGGCCGCGACCTGCTGCTCGACTCGGACAGCGCGGCGATCGAGGTGATGACCCTGGGCTTCGGTGCGTCGACCTTCCGGTATGCAGCCAAGCCCGGCACGTGCGCGTCCTTCGAGGAGATCGGCGGGCGCCGCGTCGCGACGAGCTATCCCGGTCTGGTCGAGAAGCACCTGGCCGGCCGGGGCGTCAGCGCCGAGGTCGTGCGCCTCGACGGTGCCGTCGAGACCGCGATCACCCTCGGGGTGGCCGACGTCATCGCCGACGTGGTCGAGACCGGCACGACGCTGCGGCAGCAGGGCCTCGAGGTGTTCGGCGAGGCGATCCTGCGCAGCGAGGCGGTGCTGATCCGTCGCGAGGGCAGCGACGAGACGGCTGCGGTGGAGGTGCTCCGGCGCCGGCTGACCGGCGTCATCACCGCCCGCCACTACGTCATGCTCGACTACGACGTGCCGGCTGACCTCGTCGAGGGCGCCTGCGCGATCACGCCCGGGCTCGAGTCACCGACCGTCTCCCCCCTGCAGAACAAGGACTGGGCCGCGGTCCGGGCGATGGTGCCGCGGTCGCGGACCAACGCGATCATGGACGAGCTGTGGGACCTCGGTGCGCGGGCGATCCTCGTGACCGACATCGCCGCGTGCCGGTTGTGAACGACACCAGCGCGAACGACCGGGCCGACGAGGCCACGGCATTCGCCGTGTTCGTGCCCCGCCGCGGACGCGTGGTCGCGCTGGGCATGGGCGCCGCGACCCTGCTGCTGTTCGGGCTCATCGCCTTCCTCCTGCCAGGTCCTGCCGAGGGCGGCACCTGGCGCACCGGCGACAAGATCTTCTTCGCCGCGGTGGGCGTGGCGATCGCCTTCCTGCTCTGGAGGTTCGCCTCGATCCGGGCGACGCCGACCCGCGAGGGGATCACGGTCCGCAACCTCATCACGACCCGCGTCGTGTCGTGGCGCAGCATCGTCGACGTACGCTTCGGTGGGGGAGACCCGTGGGTGGCTGTCGAGCTCGACGACACCGACACCCTCGCGATCATGGCCATCCAGAAGGCCGACGCGGAGTACGGCCGATCGGAGGCCAGCCGGCTCGCCGCCCTGGTGCAGGCCCTCGGGCCGTCGGCGAGGAGCCCCGACGTCACTGCTGGCTGAGCCCGCACCGGCGGGTGCCCGAGCAGGGACCGAGCTCATTCGACCTTGCGCAGCCCCGGGCGCAGCACGAGCGAGACGGCGAGCTGCCCGAGCATCAGCACGGTCAGCGACATCCAGACCCCGTCGAAACTGCCTGTCGCGTCGCGGATCGCGCCCATGGTCGCCGGCCCCAGCGAGGCGAGGCCGTAGCTGAACAAGAACGCCATACCGGCCAGTCGCGCGCTGGCCGCAGGGGTGGACGCGTAGTCGACCATGAGGACCAGACCCAGCGCGAAGGCAGCGCCCTGCCCGAGCCCCAGCACCACGGCCCAGACCCAGGGCAGCGAGGTCGGCGCCAACCACAGGCCGCCTTGGCCGACGAGGCCGAGCAAGGACCCCGCGACGAGCAGCACGCGGCGGTCGTGGACCCGGTCGGTGAGGGCGGGGGCGAGCAGGCCGGAGACCAGCTGCGCGGCGGTGAAGGCACTGAGAAGGTACCCAGCGTGCGTCGGGTCCCAGCCGCGTCCCGCGTAGCTCGGGGCGAGCCACGCGAGCGAGGAGTAGAACTCGAATGACTGGACGGCCAGGTACGCAGCGACCAGCCAGGCGGTCAGGTTGGTCCACGGGAGCCTGGCAGCCGTGATGACGATGGGGTTCGCGGCCCGGTGCCGGGTGTGGCCGCGCAACACGGGGATCCACGCGAGGGCACCGACGACACCCAGCAGGGACCACGACCCCAGGGAGGCCTGCCACGAACCGAGCCAGCCCTGCAGGGGCACCGACAGCGCCGACGAGGCGCCCGCGCCAACCATCATCGCGAGCATGTAGAGGCCGGTGACCAGCCCGGCTCGCTCGGGTGGGAAGAGCTCCTTGACCAGTCCCGGGAGCAGGGTGCCACCGATGGCGATGCCCACCCCGGCGACGAACGTCGCGGCGTACAGCAGCCACACGTGGCCGCCACCGAAGCGCAGGGCGAGGCCGACGGCCACGCACACCACGGACATCTCGATGGCCCCGGCCGCGCCGATCCGCGCGGCCACCCGCTGCGCCAGCGGGGCGAACGCGCTCATGCACAGGACGGGCAGGGTCGTCAGGGCTCCGAGGGCCGTGTTGGACAGCCCGAGGTCGGCACCGATCGAGGCCACCACCGGCGGGAGGCTGGCCATGGCGGTGCGGAGGTTGACGGCCACCGCGACCAGTCCGAGGGCCATGACCCAGACGGGCGGTAGGTGGTGTCGTCGCGAGCTCACCGGCGCAAGTGTTCCAGCAGCGGTCTCAGCCGTCGTCCGCGGTATGGGTCATCGACTCCGGGACCATCGCGAAGGCCTCGTCGAGAGGCAGGCCGGTGAGCATGAGGAGGTCGACCACCATCGAACGGATCTGGGCGCGCATCACCTCGGCGGACAGTCCTGACGACGGGTCGAGCACCGCGCTCGCCTCGCCGATCCGGTGCAGCCCCAGCCGCGCATTGGTGGGCAACCTGCGTTCGGCCAGCTCGCGGGAGATGTCGGTCGTCGTCTCGGCAAGGGCGTCGAGCAGGCGCAGGTAGCCGGACGGCACCGGCTCCCCTCGCCAGGTCGCGATCGCCGCGCGACGGACGAGGACGCGCAGGTTCCGGATCGCGCGGTCCAGGGGTTCGAGAAGGTCGGCGATGGCCTGCACGGCGGGCAGGTGGCGGCGCCGGAAGGGTGAGAGCCGCACGACGGCGATGCCCTCGGCGGACAGCGCACGGGCCTCGTCGAGCATCGCCTCGGAGTCCCGGGCACGGGACAGCGTCGCGGAGGCGAGGTCGTAGTCGCCCTCGCGCAGGGCGCGCACGGTGTCGGTGAGGATGGCGCTGATCTCGCCGACGACCAGGGAGGCCTGCTGTCGGGGTCGACGCAGGGGTGCCGCCGGCGCCATGAGGGTGAAGAGCAGGGCGATGCTGCCGCCGATGACGGCGTCCAGCCAGCGGGTGAACCCCTGGCCCGGGTCGGCGATGAGGGTGGTGACGATGACCGACTGCACCCCAGCCTGGGTGGTGAGGAGCATGCCGGCACCCAGCAGCGCGGCCACACTCATCGAGATCACCACGACCACGACGATCTGCCACCCGCCGGTGCCGAAGAAGTGCACGAAGGCATCGCCCACGAACACCCCGACCGCCACGCCGATCATCACCTCACCGACCCGACGCAGCCGCTGGCCGTACGACAGGCCCAGGCAGATGATGGCCGTGACCGGGGCGAAGAACGGGGTGACGTGGCCGAGCACGCCCTCGGCGACCCACCACGCCGCGGCCGCACCGAGGCCGCACTGCACGATGAAGAACAGCCGGCTCACCAGGCGCCCGCTGCGATCCCTGGCCTCCCGTCGCGACCGGGCAGCGGCGCGGGCGAGATCCATGCGCCGAGTATGGCGCTCGCGGAGCTACGGGGTCGTGTCGAGCAGGAGGTCGGCACGGGCCCGGGTGCCGTCCGCGGCATACAGGTCGTGCTCCTGGACAGCCCAGCGGTCCCAGAACTCGCCGTAGGCGGGATCGCGGGCCAGCCCTCGGTCCCGCCGGTGCTCCGGGTCGGCGTCCACCCACACGAGCACGGACACGAACGCCCCACCCGGGAGGGCCCCCGAGCCACAACCCTCGAGAACCACCACGTCGCCGGCGGCCACGTGCCACTCGGCGTACTCCTCAGCGCCCCAGTCCCAGCGCCGGTAGCGGGCCGGGCGACCGGCCAGCAGCGGCTCGACGACCCACTCGGCCACCCGCTCGGTCGACGCGGCGAGACCGCCCCAGCCGGGGTACAGGTCGTCCATGTGGATGGTGGGTGCTCCCAGCGCCTCGGCCACCTCGGCGGCCAGGGTCGTCTTGCCCGCACCGCTGGGGCCGTCCACCGCGACGAGGCGCGTGCTGCCACAACGGGGTTCGCTCGTCGCCACGAGCCGCACGATCTGCTCGACGTGGTCCCCAGTGCGGCCGCCTGACATGCGCCCCACCCTAGATCGGTAGCCTTCCGGGGTGAGTGTCGCCACCCGGGTCATCCCATGCCTCGACGTCGACGCCGGCCGCGTGGTCAAGGGCGTCAACTTCGCCAACCTGCGTGACGCCGGTGACCCGGTCGAGCTGGCCAAGGCGTACGGGGAGCAGGGGGCCGACGAGCTCACCTTCCTCGACGTGACCGCCAGCAGCGGCAACCGCGAGACGACCTACGAGATGGTGAGCCGGACCGCCGAGCAGGTGTTCATCCCGCTGACCGTCGGTGGAGGAGTGCGGACCATCGCCGACGTCGACCGCCTGCTGCGCGCGGGGGCTGACAAGGTCGGGGTCAACACCGCCGCGATCGCCCGACCCGAGCTGATCGCCGAGATCGCCGACCGGTTCGGGTCCCAGGTGCTCGTCCTGTCGGCCGACGTCCGTCGTCGTCGTGACGGGTCGGGGGTGTTCACGGGCGGGTTCGAGGTGACCACGCACGGGGGACGGCAGGGGACCGGCATCGACGCGATCGAGTGGTGCGCCCGGACGGCCGAGCTCGGCGCCGGGGAGATCCTGCTCAACTCGATGGACGCCGACGGCACCAAGGACGGCTTCGACCTCGAGCTGATCGGGCTCGTGCGTCCAGAGATCTCCATCCCGCTCATCGCCAGCGGTGGCGCCGGCCGGGTCGGCGACTTCGCCCCCGCGGTCCGTGCTGGTGCGGATGCCGTGCTGGCAGCCAGCGTCTTCCACTTCGGTGAGCTGTCCATCGGTGACGTCAAGGACGCCCTGCGCGCCGACGGGCTCGCCGTCCGCTGAGGCGACTCCTCAGGCTCCTCAGGCTCCTCAGGCTCCTCAGGCTCCTCAGTCGAGCAGCTCGAGCGCCACGGTGACCGGGTCACCCTCCCCGAGGCCCTCGGCCTTGCGCACCGCCTTCCTCACCGGTACGACGTGGACGCCCTCGTCCGACCCGCTGCCGCCGCTCGCGCACGACGTCGTTGGACTTCTCGTCGAGCGTCACGAAGAACCAGCTGTCGCGGGCATCGCACTCCCACAGCGGCGCCGTGAGCTCGACCTGCTCGCCGATGGGACGAGCATAGGACCGGGCGAAGACGTCCTGAGGTGCGCGAAGTCGACCGCGCGCACCTCGGGACGACCTCGCGCACCGGGCAGGGACGCGGAGTCGACCCAGGGTGCGCGGAGTGGGCGTAGGGGGCCGTGCCCGCGTACTCGCGGGGCGGTCAGTCGAGGCCGAGCGGGGCGCCCCAGAGGGCGTCGACCGCTTCGTCGCTGCCGGTCACCTCGACCTCGGCGACCCGACGCCGCCCGTATGCCGCGAGGAGCAGCTCCACGGGTGCGCCCTCCAGGACGACGGTGCCGAGCTCGGTGGTGGCCCGGACGTGCACGGACACGCCGTCGGGGTCGCGCAGCACGACCCCGACCGGGCTGCGTCGGAACAGCAGGCGTCCCAGCCGGGTCAGCGACGCCCAGACGGCCCGGGACTCGCGCTGCGAGAGGGTCCGCCGCGGCCCCGGAGCCTCGTCGCCGCGCAGGACGTCCTCATGGTGGATGACGAGCTCCACGAGGTTCACCGTGTCGTCGACGGGCGCGAGCCGCGCGGGTGACCACACCGGCGGCCCCGAACGCACCAGGTCGACCAGCTCCGGCCAGGGCCTCGCGGCATACGCGGCCTGTCCTTGCTCCAGACGGGAGGCGAGGGCCGACAGCCAGATCCCGGGCGCGAGGTCGGGGCGGCGCTCGCGGACGACGAGGTGCGCCGCGAGGTCTGCCGTCGTCCACGGGGAGCACAGGGTGGGAGCATCCGGACCGGTGGACAGGAAGGTGTCGCACAGGGCGTCGCGCTCGAGGCGGGCGAGGTGGGTCATGGCCCCATCATGCGCCGCCGTCGTCGGTCGGGTGAGGTCGGGCGCGCGCGGGCCGAGTGAGGTCGGGCGCGCGCGGGCCGGGTGAGGTCGGGCGCGCGCGGGCCGGGCCGGGCGCGGCCGGGCGCGTCGAGGGCGGTGCCCCGTGAGAGGGTTCGTCCATCCCACTCGTGCACCACCCGGAGGTTCTCTGTGTCCGTCGACGCCGCGCCGTCGCTGCGCCGCAGCCTCGGCATCGTGGGAGTCGGGATCCGACGGGAGCCGCGCTGGTTCGGCCTCGCCGTCGCCGGCAGCGCGCTGTACGGCGTGATGACCGTCCTCACCGCGTGGGCCATCGGCAAGGTGACCCGCGAGCAGATCCAACCCGCAGTCGCGGCCGGCACGGTGACCGGCGGGCAGCTCTGGACCATCTTCGGCTGGGTGGCGGGGGTGGTCGTGGTCAACGTCGTCGGCGTGGTCATCCGCCGGGTCGCGGCGGGCTACACGATGTACAACGTCGCCGCCGGGTACCGTCGCGAGGTCACCCGCCAGTACCTCCGGCTGCCCTTGTCATGGCACCACCGGCACCCCTCCGGGCAGCTGCTGTCCAATGCCAACGCCGATGTCGAGGCGACCTGGAACGTGTTCGCGCCGCTGCCGATGGCGCTCGGCGTGATCATCATGCTCGTCGCTGGCATCGTGCAGATGGTCCTCGTCGACCCGGTCATGGCGGTCATCGGCCTGACCGTCTTCCCGGCCCTGTTCCTCGCCAACCTGGTCTTCCAACGGTCGATGTCGCCACGGGTCTCCCGCGCCCAGCAGCTGCGCGCCGAGGTCAGCGAGGTTGCCCACGAGAGCTTCGAGGCGGGGCTCATCGTCAAGTCGATGGGTCGTGAGGAGCAGGAGGCCCGCCGCTTCGAGGAGGTCACCCGCCGCCTGCAGGTGGCCAACGTCGAGGTCGGCCGCACACGTGGCACGTTCGACCCCGTCATCGAGTCGATCCCCACGCTCGGGACCCTCGCCGTCCTCGTCGTCGGTGCCCACCAGGTCGCCAACGGGGTGCTCGAACCAGCCGCCGTCGTGCAGGTCGCCTACCTCATCTCGGTGCTGGCCTTCCCGGTGCGCGCACTCGGCTGGGTGCTCGGCGAGCTGCCCCGCACCGTCGTGGGCTGGGACCGCGTCGACGCCGTCCTCAAGGCGCGCGGCGAGCTCGCGTTCGGAGACGAGGAGCTGGCGCGCACCGGTGCCGCCCGCTCCCAGCTCGCCCACGTCGACTATTCCTACGACATCGTCGACGAGCACGGCGTGGAGTCGAAGTTCCAGGCCATCCACGACGTCGACATCGACGTGCCGGCCGGGTCCACCGTCGCACTGGTGGGACCGACCGGCTCGGGCAAGTCGACGCTGACCAACCTCACCCTGCGCCTCGTCGACCCCGACCGCGGCGATGTCACCCTGGACGGCACCGACCTGCGCAGGGTCGCCCGCGGTGGGGTGTCGTCGGTGGCGGCCCTCGTGCCGCAGCAGACGTTCATGTTCGACGACACCGTGCGCGGCAACATCACCCTCGGCGGCGACCACACCGACGACGAGGTCTGGGACGCGATCGAGGTGGCCCAGGCGACCGGGTTCGTCACCGCCCTCGGCGCGGGCCTCGACACCCGGGTGGGCGAGCGCGGCGCCTCCCTGTCGGGTGGCCAGCGGCAGCGGATCGCGTTGGCGCGAGCCATCATCCGTCGTCCCCAGCTCCTTGTCCTCGACGATGCGACGAGTGCCGTGGACCCGGCCGTCGAGCAGGCGATCCTCGCTGGTCTGCGCCGGTCGAGTGCCGGGACCACCGTCCTCGTCGTCGCCTACCGCATGTCCACGATCACCCTCGCCGACGAGATCGTCTACATCGAGCTCGGCCGGGTCGTCGACCACGGCACCCACGGCGAGCTCCAGGAGCGCTGCGAAGGTTACGAGCGGCTGGTCACGGCCTACGCCCGCGAGGCTGCCGAGCGCGCCGCCGTCACGGCCGACGAGGAGGTGGACGTTCCGTGAGCACCTCCATCGACGCCACCTCCGGGCTCGGCACCATCGCGACCCTGCGCCGTGGGCTCGACCTCTCACCCGAGCTGCGCCGAGGCCTGGGCATCACCCTCGCCCTCGCTGCCGTCACGACCGTGGGCCGCGTCGTGGTGCCGTTCGTCGTGCAGAAGTCCACGGACAACGGCCTGCTCGGCAAGGACGGGCCGGACCCGGGACTGGTCACGCAGTACGTCCTGTTCGCCCTGATCGCCGTCGCGGCGACCGCCGTGAGCGCGTACGGCGTCAACGTGCGCCTCTTCCGCGCGTCCGAGGCGGGGCTGGCGACGCTGCGGCTGCGCGCATTCCGCCACATCCACGACCTGTCGATGCTCACGCAGAACACCGAGCGCCGCGGGTCGATGGTCAGCCGCGTCACCTCCGACGTCGACACCATCTCCCAGTTCGTGCAGTTCGGCGGGATCATCCTGATCCTCAGCCTCGGCCAGATCGTCGTGGCCACCGCGTTGATGTTCTACTACAGCCCGCTGCTCACCGCCGTGGTCTGGCTCTGCTTCGTGCCCCTGCTGTTCGTGATCCGCCGGTTCCAGGCCATCGTCGGCCGCGCCTACACGCAGGTGCGCGAGCGCGTCGGCGACCTGCTCGCGGCCGTCTCCGAGTCGGTCGTCGGCGCCGCCACCATCCGGGCGTACGGCGTGGAGGAGCGCACCGCGCACCGCCTCGACACCGCCATCGAGGGGCACCGTGCTGCCGCGATCGGGGCGCAGGTCCGTTCGGTCGCGGCGTTCTCGTCGGGCCAGCTCGTGGCCGGCCTCACCCTCGCGGTGGTGCTCGTGGTCGGCACGATCCAGGCGGTGCACGACGACCTCACCCTGGGACAGCTCCTGGCGTTCCTCTTCCTCGTCAACCTCTTCACCCAGCCGGTGCAGCAGGCGACCGAGATCCTCAACGAGCTCCAGAACGCTGTCGCCGGCTGGCGTCGCGTCATCGGCGTCATCGACACCCACGCCGATGTCGCCGATCCCGGCGCCGAGGGCCAGGTCCTGCCGCGCGGCCCGATCACCGTGGACTTCGACGACGTCTCGTTCGCCTACCCCGGCGGCGAGACGGTCCTGCACGACGTCGCCCTGTCCATCGCGCCCCGGTCACGCGTCGCGATCGTCGGCGAGACCGGCTCGGGCAAGTCGACCCTCGCCAAGCTGCTGACCCGGTTGATGGACCCGACCGAGGGCACCGTCCGCATCGACGGCGTCGACCTGCGTGAGGTGCGGTTCTCCTCCCTGCGCGAGCGCGTCGTGCTGGTCCCGCAGGAAGGCTTCCTCTTCGACGCGACGCTGCGCGAGAACGTCAGGTTCGGGCGGCCCGACGCGACGGACGCCGATGTGACCCTGGCCATCACCGAGCTCGGGCTCGACGCCTGGCTGGCCGGCCTGCCGCAGGGCCTGGCCACCGAGGTCGGCCAGCGCGGCGAGTCGCTGTCGGCGGGGGAGCGCCAGCTCGTCGCCCTGGCCCGGGCCTACCTCGCCGACCCCGACCTGCTCGTCCTCGACGAGGCCACCTCTGCGGTCGACCCCTCGACCGAGGTGCGCCTGCAGCGCGCCCTCGAGGGGCTGACCCGTGGCCGGACCTCGGTCGCGATCGCCCACCGCCTCTCGACGGCCGAGGCCGCCGACGAGGTCGTCGTCGTCGACCAGGGGCGGATCGTCGAGCGAGGCCCGCACCGCGACCTCGTGAGGGCCGGCGGGGTGTATGCCGCGTTGCACGCTTCCTGGTCGGCCCAGCAGCGCGGCTGAGCCAGGGCGCGATCCGCGCGGCCCACGCCGCCGAGTAGTGCCTGTCGGTGGGCTGTTGCATGATGGAAGCCGGACGGCCTGGTCGAGAGCCCGGTCGCCCCGATGACCCGCGGATCCCCTGGTGGATCCGGCCCGGACCGCGAGGGGCAGCACCTGTGACCACCACCGCCGCACGACACTTCGCAGCACCCCATCTGCTCGACGACACCAGCCCCATCAGCCTCGACGAGGCCCGGTCGATGGTCGAGGCCCTGGCGTTGGACGACCTGCCGGTGGGCACGGTCGGGCTCGAGGTCGAGGGCCACGCGGTGGTCTGGGACGACCCGTCGGCGCGTCCGTCGTTCGACGTCCTGTCCGCACTCGCCGCTCGTCTCGAGGCGCTGCCGTGCGGTGGCCGCACCACCCTTGAGCCCGGGGGTCAGGTCGAGGTCTCCTCGGCGCCCCACCCCGACATCGACTCGGCGCTGGTCGCCATGGCGCAGGACACCGCGCACCTGCGCGCTGCCCTGGCGCAGGAAGGGTTGGGCTGGGCGTTGCTGGGCAGCGATCCGTTGCGGCCGCCTCAGCGGATCAACCCCGCCGAGCGGTATGAGGCCATGGAGCGGTTCTTCGCAGCCAGTGCAGACACCAGCGACCACGGAGCGACGATGATGTGCTCGACGGCAGCGCTCCAGGTCAACCTCCAGCCGGGCCGCCCCGGCCAGTGGGCCGACCGGGTGCGTCGTGCCCAGCGTCTCGGGCCCCTGCTCACGGCGTTGAGTGGCACCTCTGCCTACCTCGTTGGCGCCGACACCGGCTGGCACTCCGCGCGTCAGCGGGCCTGGACGGGCCTGGGCGACCTGCGCGCCGGACCGATCGACGACCAGGACCCGTCCCGCGCCTGGGCAGAGCGGGCGCTGCGGGCGCCGGTGGTCCTCGTGCCGACGAATACCGCTGCGGCGCAGGTGAGCCAGCGCTCC
This sequence comes from Pedococcus sp., assembly GCA_039916625.1. Classification (GTDB taxonomy): domain Bacteria; phylum Actinomycetota; class Actinomycetes; order Actinomycetales; family Dermatophilaceae; genus Pedococcus. The sequence continues at coordinate 43,289 of JBDSKZ010000005.1, read as the reverse complement.
AGGAGCCTTCAGGAGTGGCTCACCGAGCCCGGTGGTTGGCCTGCCCCCACCGTGGGAGACGTCCGCCGACAGCTGAGCACGCTGTTTCCGCCCGTCCGGCTTCGGGGATGGCTGGAGCTGCGGTGCCTGGACTCCGTGCCTGACCGCTGGTGGCCCGCCCTCGCTGCCCTGACCACGGTCTGGATGGACTCCGAGGCGATCCATCCGGTCGTCGACGATGCCGTTGCCGCCACCGCCGACCGGTGGCACGAGGCTGCGAGCGACGGTCTCGCCAACGCCTCGCTTCGCCGGGCTGGCACCACCTGCCTCGAGGCAGCCCTGCCCCTGGTGCCCGAGCGCGTCCGACCCTCCGTCGAGGAGCTGGTCGAGCTCGCCGCCTCGGGCCGCAGCCCTGGCTCGCTGATCGTCGACGACCTCCGCACACGGGGGCCTGCGGTCGTCCTGGAGGAGATGTCCCGTGCCTGACACCACCACCACCACCACCACAACCACCACCGCCACGGCCGCCACCACCGCCGCGACCGCCGACCCGGCCCCGGTGCTGCCGTCCGCGACCGAGGTGGCCCGCGACCTCGAGCTCGCCAGGGCCCGGACCACCTGGCTGACCGAGCTCGACGAGGTCGAGCTGTTCGCCCAACACAGCCCGATCATGAGCCCGTTGGTGTGGGACCTGGCCCACATCTCCCAGCAGGAGGAGCTCTGGCTGATCCGCGACGGCGACCCCGCTCTTCCCGGCCTGCTCCCTGCGAGCGTCGACGCCCTGTATGACGCCTTCGCCCAGCCGCGCGCGATCCGCCCCACCCTGCCGCTGCTGCCGCCCGTCGAGGCACGCCGCTACGGCCGCGAGGTCCGCGGCCGGGTGCTCGACGCCCTCGAGCAGGCTGACGACATCTTTCCCTACGCGATGGTCGTTCAGCACGAGGAGCAGCACGACGAGACGATGCTGGCGACGCTGCAGCTGCGCGCCGGTGCTCCGGTGCTCACCCCGACCCGCGCCCTGCCCGTCGGGCGACCGGTGCGGCAGGACTCGGTGCTCGTCCCTGCGGGCGAGTTCGTCCTCGGCGTCAGCGCGCTGGAGGAGCCGACGTCGCTGGACAACGAGCGGCCCGGGCACGTCGTCGACGTCCCTGCCTTCCGCATCGGCCGTGTCCCCGTCACCAACGCGCAGTGGCAGGCCTTCGTCGAGGCGGGCGGCTACGACCGTCGGGAGCTCTGGTCCGACCGGGGCTGGGAGCACCGCCACCAGGCAGGCCTCGAGCGACCGCTGGCGTGGACCGCGGACGGCTCACGGGTGCGGTTCGGCGTGGTCGAGGACATCCCCGCCGACGAGCCGGTCCAGCACGTCAGCCACTTCGAGGCGCAGGCCTTCGCGTGCTGGTCCGGTGCCCGCCTGCCCACAGAGGTGGAGTGGGAGAAGGCGTGCGCGTGGGACCCGAAGGCCGGTCGACGCCGTCGCTGGCCCTGGGGGTCGGCCCCACCGAGCCCCGAGCTCGCCAACCTCGGTGGCGGGGCCCTGCGCCCTGCACCGGTGGGATCGCTGCCGGCCGGCGCGTCGGCATACGGAGTCGAGCAGCTCGTCGGGGACGTCTGGGAGTGGACGTCGTCGGGGTTCGAGGCGTGGCCCGGCTTCAGCCCGATGCTCTACGCGCAGTACAGCGCACCCTTCTTCGGGGGCGACCACCGCGTCCTGCGGGGTGGTTCGTGGGCGACGGCGGCGTCGACCGTGCGGCCGTCGTTCCGCAACTGGGACCACCCCTTCCGTCGGCAGATCTTCAGCGGTCTCCGCCTGGCCTGGGACGCCTGAGGTGTGCCGCCACCTGGCGTGGTTCGGGTCGCCGCGGTCGGTGGCCTCCCTCGTCCTGGAGCCCGAGCACGGACTGCTCACCCAGTCCTGGGCTCCGCGACGGCAGGCGCACGGCACGGTGAACGCTGACGGCTGGGGCATCGGCCTGCACCCGCACGACGGTGATGCGGCAGCACGGTGGCGCTCCGACAAGCCGATCTGGTCCGACGTGAACCTCACCTCGATGGCACCCCATCTCGTGTCGGGCCGGGTGATCGCCGCGGTCCGCTCTGCCAGCGAGGGGATGCCGGCCGATGCCACCGCGGCGGCCCCATTCCTGCACGACGGGTGGCTGGTCTCCCACAACGGCAAGGTCGACCGCCACGCCGTGGGGGCGAGCATGGACGCCGAGTCGGCTTGTGACGCAGCACTTCTCGCAGCACGGGTCGTTGCGGCTGGGGTGCACCGCGTCGGTGCAACGTTGCACGCGGTGGCCCAGGCAGACCCCGAGGCGCGGCTCAACCTGCTGCTGCTCGCGCGCGACGAGCTACGGGCGACGCGGTGGGGCGACACCCTCTTCCTGCGCCGTGACTCCGCCGGTGTCCTCGTGGCGAGCGAGCCCGACGACACCACTGGCTGGCAGGAGGTGCCCGACAGGCACCTGGTCACGGTGACCGAGGCAGGCGTCCACATCGAGCCGCTGACCGACTGACCTGCGGGCTGTCGACCGAGCCGACCCACGGCTGGTGACCGCCAGCCCATGACCCGCGGAACCCGCCAACGCCCGCTTTCGGCACAATGGCCCGGTGACGTCCCCCGCAGCGCTCGACCCCCGCATCGCCACCCGGCTCAAGCGTGACGCCCAGGGTCTGGTCGCCGCGGTGGTCCAGCAGCACGACAGCGGCGAGGTCCTCATGCTCGGCTGGATGGACGACGAGGCACTGCGCCGCACCCTCACCGAGGGTCGGGTGACCTTCTGGTCGCGCAGCCGCGAGGAGTACTGGCGCAAGGGCGACACCAGCGGCCACGTCCAGCACGTGAGGTCGGTGGCCCTCGACTGCGACGGCGACGCCCTGCTCGTGCGGGTCGACCAGGTGGGCGCGGCGTGCCACACGGGCGACCACACCTGCTTCGACGCGGGCGACCTCGCCGCAGCGGTGGCCACCGATGACTGACACCGCACCCGACCTGTCCTTCGGCACGACGTGGCCGACGCTCGAGACGTTCCAGCTGCTCGCCGAGGACCGCCGGGTCATCCCGGTCGTGCGCCGCCTCATGGCCGATGCGGAGACGCCGGTCGGTGTCTACCGCAAGCTCGCCAAGGACGCGCCGGGCACCTTCCTCCTCGAGTCCGCCGAGCACGGTGGTGTCTGGTCGCGCTACTCGATCGTCGGCGCTGCCAGCGGTGCCGTCCTCACCGAACGCAACGGTGAGGCCCACTGGGTGGGGCAGCCGCCTGTCGGGGTGCCCACCAGTGGCAGCCCCCTGGAGGCCCTGCGCGACACCGTCGCCGTGCTGGCCACCGACCCCATCGAGGGACTGCCCCCGCTCACCGGTGGCATGGTGGGTGCGATCTCGTATGACGCGGTGCGGCGCTGGGAGAGGGTTCCCTCCGAGGTGCCCGACGAGCTCGGCGTCCCCGAGATCACGATGATGCTGGCTACCGACCTCGCGGTGCTCGACCACGCCGACGGCTCGGTGCTGCTCGTTGCCAACGCCGTGAACTTCGACGGCACCGACGAGCGCGTCGAGGACGCCTGGGCCGACGCGGTCGCCCGGCTCGACGCCATGACCAGCGACCTCGCGGCACCGGCCCCCAGCACCGTGTCAACGGTCGACCGGGGGGCGTTCGACCAGGCCTGTGGCGAGGTGCGCAGCAACTTCTCCCAGTCCGACTTCGAGGAGATGGTCGAGCTCGCGAAAGAAGACATCCGTGCCGGCGAGGTCTTTCAGGTCGTTCTGTCGCAACGGTTCTCGACGCCGTGCCCGGTCGATGCGCTCGACGTCTACCGCGCGCTGCGCACATCCAACCCCAGCCCGTACATGTACCTGCTCCGGCTACCGCTGGGCGACGGCACGGCCTACGACGTCGTGGGCTCCTCGCCCGAGGCCCTCGTCAAGGTGACCGGGCGTCGTGCCATCACCCACCCGATCGCCGGGTCGCGGCCGCGGGGCAAGACCCCCGAGGATGACCTGCGCCTCGCCGAGGACCTTCTCGCCGACCCCAAGGAACGAGCCGAGCACGTCATGCTCGTCGACCTGGGCCGCAACGACCTGCAGCGGGTCTGTGAGGCTGGCACCGTGGACGTCGTGGAGTTCATGAACGTGCGGCGGTACTCCCACGTCACCCACCTCGAGTCCACCGTGGTCGGCGACCTCGCTCCCGGCCACACGGCATACGACGTCCTCGCAGCGACGTTCCCCGCCGGCACCCTCTCCGGGGCGCCGAAACCGCGCGCGCTGAGCCTCATCGAGCACTACGAACCCAGCCGCCGCGGCGTCTACGGCGGCGTCGTCGGCTACCTCGACTTCCACGGAGACCTCGACATGGCCATCGCCATCCGTACGGCCGTCATCAAGGACGGCACCGCCCACGTCCAGGCGGGGGCGGGGATCGTCGCCGACTCCCTGCCCACCGCGGAGTTCGAGGAGACGGTGAACAAGGCTGCGGCAGCGCTGCGCGCCGTCGCGACCGCGAGCGCCCTGCGGACCGTCCGGTGAAGCACCTGCGCCCCACGTCCAAGCTCGGCGTCATCCTGCTCTCCCTGATCGGGGCCGGGGTGCTGCTGGCCAGCGGCAGCCGGACCTGGGTGACCGGCACCGTGGACGACCCGGTGCTGGGGGCCAGCCGCATCCTCGGCACGGGCAGCGAGCTCGCCACCGGCGTGGTGGCCCTGGCCCTGGTCGCGGGGGCGGCTGCGCTGGCCAGCGCGACCAGTGGGCCGGTCGTGCGCCGGGTCACGTTGGTCGCCCTCGCCCTCGCCGGGCTCGGCGCGGGTTTCGTCGCCGTCCGGATCGCGCTCGATCCCGAGCAGTCGCTGGGCGCTGTCGCGGCCCGGTCACTCGGACGCACCGGCTCCATCGAGACCCACGCCACCCCCACGGCCTGGCCATGGATCGCCGTCGCTGCCAGTGTCCTGCTGCTCGTCGCGGCGGTGGGTGGCTGGTGGGGTGCCGGCTCGTGGCGCGGGCTGGGTGCGAGGTACGAGGCCCCGGGCGCGACTGCCGGTCCCCGGGGCCAGCGGGTCGCCAGCGACTGGGACCGGCTCGACGCCGGGGACGACCCCACCGCGCGCGGCGAGCCGTCCGCCGACTCCGAACCGACGGTGCGCGACGAGCCGTCCGACACCTGACAGAATGGTCTCGAACGACCTCCCTTCACCGTCACAGGAGCCCCGCACCATGGCAGAGCACGAGACCCACGAAGACCACGGCCACAGCATCGCCGCGTGGACGGCCGTCGGGGTCCTGCTCGTCGGCACCGCTGTGATGGCGTGGGCGGTCGTTGCCACCAGCGTCGCGCTGTTCGTCATCGGTGCGGTCATCTGCGTCGTCGGGGTGGTGGCAGGCAAGGTCCTCGGTATGGCTGGGTACGGCGCCAAGGACGTGCCGCCGGTCACGAGCGACTCGCAGAAGTCCTCCGGCATCAGCTGACCTCGTGTCGGTCGCGGCCATCCGGCTCCCGGAGCAGCTGAGAGCCCCCCTGCTCCTCGGTGCCGCAGGTGCCCTCGCCGCAGCAGCCCTCCTGGCGCGCGACCCCCACACCGCCGGCTCCTGGCCGGTCTGTCCGATCCTGGCGCTCACCGGGGTGCCGTGCCCCGCGTGTGGTGGCCTCCGCGCCACCCACGACCTGCTGACGGGCCACCTCTCGGCGGCCCTGTCGAGCAACGCGTATGCCGTGGTGACGGTCCTGCTCGCCGGTCTCGCCTATGCCGCATGGCTGGCGGCCGCCGCGCGTGGGCGCCAGCCCGGGTGGCTGCGACGCTCCTCGGTCGTGGGTGGACTCTGGGCCGGTGGGCTGCTGGCCTTCGGCCTGCTGCGGCTGCTGCCTGCGCTGTCCGTCCTGCGACCCTGACGCGGCATCGCCCGACCCGCTCTATAACCTGTCAACCATGGCCACCGTCCTCGACGAGATCATCGCTGGTGTCCGCGAGGACCTCGCGGACGCCGTGTCCGCCACCCCTGCCGCGCAGATCGAGCGGCTGGCTCGCAGCGCGGCCCCTGCCCTCGACGCGCAAGCTGCCCTGCGCCGCCCCGGGCTGGCCCTGATCGCCGAGGTGAAGCGCGCCAGCCCGAGCAAGGGCGCACTGGCGGAGATCGCCGATCCCGCAGCCCTCGCCGCCGACTACGAGGCGGGTGGCGCCACCGCAGTGAGCGTGCTCACCGAGCGTCGTCGCTTCGGTGGCTCGCTCGACGACCTCGACGCAGTGCGTCGCGCCGTGCGGATCCCCGTGCTGCGCAAGGACTTCATGGTGGAGGACTACCAGCTCTTCGAGGCACGGGCCCACGGCGCCGACCTGATCCTGCTCATCGTGGCCGCGCTCGCCCAGGACGACCTCGTCCGCATGCAGCAGCTGGCCCTCGACCTCGGGATGACCGCGCTCGTCGAGGTCCACGACGAGGACGAGACGGCCCGGGCCCTCGACGCCGGTGCCACCGTGATCGGCGTCAACGCCCGCAACCTCAAGACCCTGGCTGTCGACCACGACACCTTCGGGCGCCTCGCGCCCCTCATCCCCGACACCTGCGTGAAGGTGGCGGAGTCCGGGGTCTCCGGTCCCGCTGACGCCGCCCGCTTCGCAGGAGAGGGCGCCGACGCAGTCCTCGTCGGGGAGGCGCTCGTCCGTGGCAGCGCGCCACGACAGGCGGCCCACGACCTCATCGCGGCGGGAGCCCTTTCATGACCGACCTGACCTCTCCCTCGGCGTCATCGGACGCCCCTGGCCTGACACCGGAGGCTGGCTTGCTGCCGGAGCCGTTGGCCCGGCCGGGTCGCTTCGGTGACTTCGGCGGACGCTACGTACCCGAGGCGTTGATCCCGGCGCTCGAGGAGCTGGACGAGGCCCGCCGCAAGGCGATGGTCGACCCTGCGTTCCTCGGCGAGCTCGAGCGGCTGCACCGCACCTACACCGGGCGTCCGAGCATCATCACCGAGGTGCCGCGGTTCGCTGCGCACGCGGGTGGGGCACGGATCATCCTCAAGCGTGAGGACCTCAACCACACCGGCTCGCACAAGATCAACAACGTGCTGGGCCAAGCCCTGCTGACCAAGCGGATGGGCAAGACGCGCGTCATCGCCGAGACCGGTGCCGGCCAGCACGGTGTCGCCACCGCGACCGCGGCCGCCCTGATGGGCCTCGACTGCGTCATCTACATGGGCAAGGTCGACACGGAGCGCCAGGCGCTCAACGTCGCGCGCATGCGGATGCTCGGCGCCGAGGTCAAGGCGGTGCCGACGGGAAGTGCCACGCTCAAGGACGCCATCAACGACGCCCTGCGCGACTGGGTCAGCAACGTCGCCGACACGCACTACATCCTGGGCACGGTGACCGGACCGCACCCGTTCCCGGAGATGGTCCGCGACTTCCATCGCATCATCGGTGTCGAGGCGCGCGGTCAGGTGCTCGACACCGCCGGACGGCTGCCGGACGCCGTGATCGCCTGTGTCGGTGGCGGGTCCAACGCCATGGGCATCTTCCACCGGTTCCTGGACGACACCGAGGTCCGGCTCATCGGCGTCGAGGCCGGGGGAGAGGGCATCGAGGGTGGCCGCCACGCTGCCCGCTTCGCCGCGAGCTCGCCGGGGGTGCTGCACGGCACGTTCAGCTACCTGATGCAGGACGACGACGGCCAGACCCTGGAGTCGCACTCGATCTCGGCCGGACTCGACTACCCGAGCGTCGGACCGGAGCACGCGCACCTGCGCGACAGTGGCCGGGCGGAGTACCGCTACGCCACCGACGAGCAGGCCATGAAGGCCTTCGAGCTGCTGTGCCGCACCGAGGGGATCATCCCCGCCATCGAGTCCGCACACGCCCTCGCTGGGGCGATCGAGGTGGGCCGAGAGCTCGGCCCCGACGCGCTGCTGCTCGTCAACCTGTCCGGACGCGGCGACAAGGACATGCACACCGCCGCGGAGTACTTCGGCCTCATCGACGGCGATGCGACCCCCAGCGGCACGGCCGACGAGCCTCGCGCCGAGGGCGACGGAAGGACCCAGCTGTGAGCACTGCGACCCAGATCGGTGTGGCTGACGTCCTGGCGCGCTGTCGCGAGGAGAATCGCGCAGCCCTCGTGGGCTACCTCCCCGTCGGCTTCCCGACGGTCGAGGGCTCGGTCGCCGCGATGGTGACGATGGTGCAGGCCGGGGTGGACATCGTCGAGGTGGGCATCCCCTACAGCGACCCGCTCATGGACGGACCGGTCATCGCGTATGCAGCAGACCAGGCCCTCAAGCACGGGGTGCGGGTGGACGACGTCTTCGCGGCCACTCGCGCGGTCCGCGACGCCGGGGCCCCTCCGCTGGTGATGTCCTACTGGAACCTCATCCTGCGGCACGGGCCCACCGCCTTCGCGACCGACCTCGCCGCCGCCGGTGGGGCCGGAATCATCACTCCGGACCTGATCCCCGACGAGGCCGGTGAGTGGATCGCGGCCAGCGACGCGAGCGGCCTCGACCGGGTCTTCCTCGTCGCGCCGAGCTCGACCGACGAGCGCATCGCCTCGGTCACGTCCCACTGCCGGGGTTTCGTCTACGCCGTCTCCCACATGGGCGTCACCGGGGCTCGCACCTCCATGGGCGACGCCGCCTCGGTCATCGTCAGCCGCACGAAGACAGCCACCGACCTGCCGGTGTGTGTGGGCCTGGGGGTGTCCAACGGTGAGCAGGCCGCCGAGGTCGCGGCCTACGCCGACGGGGTCATCGTGGGTTCGGCCCTGGTCCGCTGCCTCACCGAGGCAGACGACCTCGAGTCCGGTCTCACCACGCTGCGTGCCCTCGTCACCGAGCTGGCCGAGGGCGTCCGGAGCGGTCGCTGACGTGAGCGCGCTCGCCCACCCCCGCCACCGCGATGTCGTCGGGCTGCTGGCCAGGCTGGTCCTGGGCGGCGTCGTGCTGGTCGCCGGGCTGCTCAAGGTCGCCCACCTCGAGACGTCGGCGAGGGCGGTCCGCGCCTACCAGCTCCTCCCGTATGACGTCGCCGGCTACGTCGGTTACGCGTTGCCCATCCTCGAGGTCGCCGTCGGTCTCCTGCTCGTGCTGGGCCTGTTCACCCGGTGGAGCGCTGTCGTGGGCGGCTTCCTCATGGTCGTGTTCATCTTCGGCATCACCACGGCCTGGGCCCGCGGCCTGAGCATCGACTGCGGATGCTTTGGCAAGGGGGGAACCATTGCGTCGGCCCAGACGCAGTACCCACAGGAGATCGCCCGCGACGTCGGGCTGTTGCTCTGCGCCACCTGGCTGGCGCTGCGTCCCCGTACCGCGCTGAGCATCGAGGGGCTCCTCTTCCCCGACCGGCACCATGAAAGGCTTCACGCATGACCAGCAGCAGCGCCAGCCGCAAGGCGAAGATCCAGGCGGCGACGCCGAAGTCCCAGCAGCGCAAGGGTGCCAGTCCGTTGGTCGTGGCCACGGTGGTCGCGGTCGTCGTCCTGGCCGCCGTCGTCACCGCGGTGATCCTCGGCAGCCAGAACAAGCAGGCGGCCACCACCGCGGGCGGCTCGTCGATCCCCCGGGGCGCCTCGGCCATGGGCGCCGGGATCGTCGTCAACCCTGACGCCCCGGCCGGTGCTCCCACGCTGGACCTCTACGAGGACTTCCAGTGCCCCGTCTGCGCCGAGTTCGAGAAGCGCTTCGGTGCGGACCTCACCGCGTTGGCCGAGCAGGGGCAGGTCAAGCTGGTCTTCCACACGCTGAGCTTCCTCGACGACAACCTGCGCAACGACTCCTCCAACCGCGCTGCCAACGCAGCGTCCTGCGCCGCCGACCAGGACAAGTTCCTCGGCTACCACGCAGCGACCTTCAGCGGGCAGCCCGTCAAGGAGGGCGCCGGATACACCGACGCGGCCCTCAAGTCCTTCGCGGAGACGGCGGGCCTCACCGGTGCCGGCCTCACCACGTGGGAGAAGTGCTACAACGACCGCGCGCACAACCAGTACGTCGAGTCCGTACAGACCCAGTCCGAGAAGGATGGCGTCAACGGCACCCCGACCCTGAAGCTGGACGGCAAGACGCTCAACCTCCAGGGCCTGACCGTCGAGTCGCTCGCGGCCGCGGTCAAGGGCGCCACCCAGTGAGCGCAGCGGCAGCCCTGAGTCTGCAGACCGGGTTCGTGAGCCTTCCCACGACCATCCCGAGCCCGACGTCCGGCGTCTGGCACCTCGGCCCGCTCCCGGTGCGGGCCTACGCCTTGTGCATCCTCGCGGGCATCGTCGTCGCCGTCTGGATCACGGGGCGCCGCCTCGTCGACCGCGGCCACCCCGCCGAGAAGGCGATCGACATCTCTGCCTGGGCCGTCCCCTTCGGCATCGTCGGTGGTCGGCTCTACCACCTCATCACCACGCCGCAGCCCTACTTCGGTGAGGGCGGCCACCCGATCAAGGCGCTCTACATCTGGGAGGGCGGCCTGGGCATCTGGGGAGCCATCGCCCTCGGCGCGGTCGGGGCGTGGTTGGGCGCCCGGCGCCATGGTGTCTCGTTCCACGACTTCGTCGACGCGGCCGCACCGGGGGTCGCCGTGGCGCAGGCGCTGGGCCGCTGGGGCAACTACTTCAACAACGAGCTCTACGGTCGCCGGACCGACGTCCCGTGGGGGCTGACGATCCACCAGTGGGACAGCGCCGCCGGCCACGCCGTCCGCGACTCCGCCGGCAACCCCGTGGTCCTCGGCACCTTCCACCCGACCTTCCTCTACGAGGCGCTCTGGTGCCTGCTCCTGGCGCTGGTCCTCGTGCTCGCCGACCGCCGGTTCGCCCTGCGCAAGGGCCAGCTGTTCGCTCTCTACGTCGCCGGCTACCCCCTCGGTCGGGTCTTCTTCGAGCTGATGCGCAGTGACACGGCCAACCACATCTTCGGCGTCCGGGTCAACGTGTGGACGAGCATCCTCGTCTTCTGCCTCGGGCTGTACCTCTTCTGGGCCGGAAGGCGCCGCGAGGTGGCTGTTCCCGCGCGCTCGACATCTCACCATACGAAATAGGGAAGATCACATGCTAGGACGAGAGACGTTGTCGGTATTCTCGTCCGAGCGGTGGCCAAGGCCGTCCACGCGCGTGTACCGGTGTGCCCACGTGGGCACACCCGACGCACCACGACCCCTTCCAGGACGGTGACCCGAACGTGACTTCTGCGCGCTTCTCCGCCCAGCCCGCCAACACCGGGCTCTACCGGCGCGAGTTCGAGCACGATGCCTGCGGTGTCGCGCTCGTGGCCACGATGAGGGGAAGCGCCGGTCACGACATCGTCGACCACGCCCTCACCGCCCTGCGCAACCTCGAGCACCGCGGCGCCACCGGTGCCGACCCGCTCGTCGGGGACGGCGCCGGCATCCTCACCCAGGTCCCGGACGCCTTCCTGCGCGAGGTCGTGGACTTCGACCTCCCGGTCGCCGGTGCGTATGCCGTGGGCATGGCCTTCCTGCCGGTCGACGAGACGGCGCGAGCCCGGGCCGTCGAACGCATCGAGGCCATCGCCGTCCAGGAGGACCTGGTGGTCCTCGGCTGGCGCGACGTGCCGGTGAGCCCCGAGCTCGTGGGCCAGGCGGCCCGCGACTGCATGCCGTTCTTCCGCCAGCTGTTCGTCAGCGCCGCGTCGGGCCGGATGGTCGGCCTCGGCCTGGACCGGTTGGCGTTCTGCCTGCGCAAGCGCGCCGAGCGCGAGACCGAGGTCTACTTCCCTTCCCTTTCGTGTCGCACCCTCGTCTACAAGGGCATGCTCACGACCGGGCAGCTCGAGCCGTTCTTCCCCGACCTGTCGGACCGCCGCTTCGAGACCCAGCTCGCGCTGGTCCACTCCCGGTTCTCCACCAACACCTTCCCGAGCTGGCCGCTGGCCCACCCCTACCGGCTGATCGCCCACAACGGCGAGATCAACACCGTCAAGGGCAACCGCAACTGGATGCGCGCGCGAGAGAGCCAGCTCGTCTCCGCGGTCATCCCCGGAGACCTGAACCGGCTCTTCCCGATCTGCACCCCCGAGGCGTCGGACTCAGCGTCCTTCGACGAGACCCTCGAGCTGCTCCACCTCGGTGGTCGCTCGCTCCCGCACGCCGTCCTGATGATGATCCCGGAGGCGTGGGAGAACCACACCGAGATGGACCCCGCGCGTCGGGCGTTCTACGAGTTCCACTCGACGTTCATGGAGCCGTGGGACGGCCCCGCCTGCGTGACCTTCACCGACGGCTCGCTCATCGGCGCGGTGCTGGACCGCAACGGACTGCGGCCCGGGCGCTACTCGATCACCGACGACGGCCTGGTCGTCCTCGCGTCCGAGGCCGGCGTCCTGGACCTCGACCCCACCCGTGTGGTGCGCAAGGGCCGGCTCCAGCCCGGCCGGATGTTCCTCGTGGACACCGAGCACGGCCGCATCGTCTCCGACGACGAGATCAAGTCCTCGCTCGCGGCGCAGCACCCCTACGACGAGTGGCTGCACGCCGGCCTGATCCATCTCGACGACCTGCCCGAGCGCGAGCACATCGTGCACACCGCCTCCTCGGTCGCGCGTCGTCAGCAGACCTTCGGGTACACGCAGGAGGAGCTCAAGATCCTCCTCACCCCCATGGCGCAGTCCGGGGGAGAGGCCCTCGGGTCGATGGGCACCGACACCCCCATCGCGGTGCTGTCCGACCGGCCGCGGCTGATCTTCGACTACTTCACCCAGCTCTTCGCCCAGGTGACGAACCCACCCCTCGACGCGATCCGCGAGGAGCTCGTCACCTCCCTCGGCACCGTCATCGGCCCCGAGGGCAACGCTCTGGCCGCAACTCCGGCGCACGCCCGGCAGGTCGTGCTGCCGTTCCCCGTCATCGACAACGACCACCTCGCCAAGGTCGTCCACGTCAACGCCGACGGCGACCTGCCCGGTTACGCCACCCATGTCGTCCGGGGGCTCTACGACGTCACCGGAGGAGCCGCCGCGATGCAGGCCCGGCTCGAGGAGATCTTCAGCGAGGTCTCCCAGGCCATCGCCGACGGCGCCCGCTTCGTCGTGCTCTCCGACCGCGACTCCGGCCGCGACTACGCGCCCATCCCGTCCCTGCTGCTCACCTCCGCGGTGCACCACCACCTCATCCGCGAGAAGACCCGCACCCTGGTCGGCCTCGTCGTCGAGGCCGGTGACGTGCGCGAGGTGCACCACGTCGCCCTGCTGGTCGGGTATGGCGCAGCGGCAGTGAACCCCTACCTCGCCATGGAGTCGGTCGAGGACCTCGTCCGCTCCGGGGAGATCGAGGGCGTGTCCTCCGAGCAGGCGGTCAAGAACCTCATCAAGGCGCTCGGCAAGGGTGTCCTCAAGGTGATGTCCAAGATGGGCATCTCCACGGTGGCGTCCTACCGCGGCGCCCAGGTGTTCGAGGCCCTCGGCCTGTCCCAGGAGCTGGTCGACCGCTACTTCACCGGCACGGTCAGCCAGCTCGGTGGCATCGGTCTCGACGTCGTCGCCGCGGAGACCGCCGCCCGGCACGCGGCGGCATACCCGCCGGACGGCGTGCGCCTCCCGCACCGCAAGCTCAACGTGGGTGGTGAGTACCAGTGGCGTCGCGAGGGTGAGCCGCACCTGTTCGACCCCGACACGGTGTTCCGCCTGCAGCACTCGACGCGCCAGCGCCGCTACGACATCTTCAAGCAGTACACCCAGCGCGTGGACGAGCAGTCCGAGCGCCTGATGACGCTGCGTGGGCTGTTCCACCTCGGCGGGGCCAACCCCCGCGCGGCCATCTCGCTCGACGAGGTGGAGCCGGTCAGCGAGATCGTCAAGCGCTTCAGCACGGGTGCGATGTCCTACGGCTCGATCAGCCTGGAGGCGCACGAGACGCTGGCCATCGCGATGAACCGGCTCGGTGCGCGCTCCAACACCGGTGAGGGTGGCGAGGACGTCGAGCGGCTCATGGACGACGAGCGGCGCTCGGTGGTCAAGCAGGTGGCGTCGGGCCGCTTCGGCGTGACCTCGCTCTACCTCACCAAGTCCGGCGACATCCAGATCAAGATGGCCCAGGGCGCCAAGCCCGGCGAAGGCGGCCAGCTGCCAGGTCACAAGGTCTACCCGTGGGTCGCCAAGACGCGGCACTCGACGCCCGGCGTCGGCCTCATCAGCCCGCCGCCCCACCACGACATCTACTCCATCGAGGACCTCGCCCAGCTGATCCACGACCTCAAGAACGCCAACCCCGAGGCCCGGATCCACGTCAAGCTGGTCTCCGAGATCGGTGTCGGCACGGTCGCCGCCGGCGTCTCCAAGGCGCATGCCGACGTCGTGCTCATCTCCGGCCACGACGGCGGCACCGGGGCCTCGCCGCTGACCTCCCTCAAGCACGCCGGTGGTCCGTGGGAGATCGGGCTCGCCGAGACCCAGCAGACGCTGGTGCTCAACAACCTGCGTGACCGCATCGTCGTGCAGTGCGACGGCCAGCTCAAGACGGGCCGCGACGTCGTCATCGCCGCGCTGCTCGGTGCGGAGGAGTTCGGGTTCGCCACCGCTCCACTCGTCGTCAGCGGTTGCGTCATGATGCGCGTCTGCCACCTCGACACCTGCCCGGTCGGCATCGCCACCCAGAACCCCGAGCTGCGCAAGCGGTTCTCCGGCAAGCCCGAGTTCGTCGAGACGTTCTTCGAGTACATCGCCGAGGAGGTTCGTGAGCACCTCGCGGCCCTCGGGTTCCGGTCCGTCGAGGAGGCCATCGGCCAGGTCTCGTCCATCGACGCCACCCGGGCCGTCGCCCACTGGAAGGCGGCAGGCCTTGACCTGTCGCCGATGTTCGCCGACGTGCAGAGCCCTGACGGCTCGCCGCGACGGAACACGACCAAGCAGGACCACGGCCTCGAGAAGGCCCTGGACCACCACCTCATCACCATCGCCCGGGAGGCCATCACCGACGGCACTCCCGTCGCGGCGGAGGTCGCGGTGCGCAACGTCAACCGCACCATCGGCACCCTGCTCGGCCACGAGGTCACCAAGTCGCACCCCGACGGGCTCCCCGACAACACCATCGACTTCACCCTCCGGGGCTCGGCCGGCCAGTCGCTCGGTGCCTTCCTGCCGCGTGGCGTCACGCTGCGCCTGTACGGTGACGCCAACGACTACGTCGGCAAGGGCCTGTCGGGTGGGCGGGTCGTCGTCCGTCCCGACCGTGCGGCTCCGCTGCAGGCAGAGCAGAACGTCATCGCCGGCAACGTCATCTGCTACGGCGCGACAGCGGGGGAGCTGTTCCTGCGTGGCAAGGTCGGCGAGCGCTTCTGCGTCCGCAACTCCGGCGCCAGCGCCGTCGTGGAGGGGGTGGGTGACCACGGCTGCGAGTACATGACCGGTGGCACCGTCCTGGTCCTCGGACCGACCGGCCGCAACTTCGCTGCGGGCATGTCCGGAGGAGTGGCCTACGTCCTCGACCTGGCCGAGGACCGCGTCAACCGCGAGCTCGTCGACCTGTCGCCGCTTCGCCCCGATGACGAGACGGTGGCTCGCGAGCTCCTCGCGAAGCACGTCGAGTGGACCGACTCCCCAGTGGCCGCAGGGCTGCTCGAGGACTGGGACTCGGCACGCAGCAGGTTCACGCTCGTGCTGCCCCGCGACTACCAGCGCGTCCTCGACGTGCGGGCGGCCGCGGAGGAAGAAGGACTGGACGTCAACGGCTCCGAGGTCTGGGAGCGGATCATGGAGGCTTCCCGTGGCTGACCCCCAGGGCTTTCTCAAGGCGCGCGAGCGCGAGCTGCCGGCCCGTCGGCCCGTCTCGGTCCGCATCAAGGACTGGAAAGAGGTGTACGAGGAGCAGGAGCTCGGACAGCTCCAGCGCCAGGCCGGCCGCTGCATGGACTGCGGGATCCCCTTCTGCCACAGCGGTTGTCCGCTCGGCAACCTCATCCCCGAGTGGAACGACCTGGCCCGCAAGGGTGACTGGCGCGAGGCGATAGAGCGCCTGCACGCGACCAACAACTTCCCGGAGTTCACCGGTCGCCTCTGCCCGGCGCCCTGTGAGACCGCGTGCGTGCTCGGCATCAACCAGCCGGCCGTGACGATCAAGCAGGTCGAGGTCACCACGGTCGA
Organism: Pedococcus sp.; assembly: GCA_039916625.1. Taxonomy (GTDB): domain Bacteria; phylum Actinomycetota; class Actinomycetes; order Actinomycetales; family Dermatophilaceae; genus Pedococcus. The sequence continues at coordinate 27,258 of JBDSKZ010000005.1, read as the reverse complement.
CCGTGCCTTCGACGCGGGCTACGTCCAGCCGCAGGCCCCCGAGCGCCTCACCGGCAAGACCGTCGCCGTCGTCGGGTCCGGCCCCGCCGGACTTGCTGCCGCCCAGCAGCTGACCCGCGCCGGGCACACGGTCGCGGTCTACGAGCGCGCCGACAAGCCCGGTGGCCTGCTGCGCTACGGCATCCCCGAGTTCAAGATGGAGAAGGCGGTCCTCGACCGCCGCATCTCACAGATGGAGGCCGAGGGCACTCGCTTCCGCAGTGGCGTCAAGGTCGGCGAGGACGTCACCGGTCCCCAGCTGCGCGACCGCTACGACGCAGTCGTCCTGGCGATCGGAGCCACCGTGCCCCGCGACCTGCCGGTGCCCGGGCGTGAGCTCGACGGCGTCATGCAGGCCATGGAGTTCCTGCCGCCGGCCAACAAGGTCGCCCTCGGGGAGACCGTGGAGGGCCAGGTCACCGCCGAGGGCAAGGACGTCATCGTCATCGGCGGTGGCGACACCGGCGCCGACTGCATCGGCACCTCGCACCGGCAGGGCGCGAAGTCGGTCACCAGCCTGGAGATCATGCCGCAACCCGGGGAGGAACGGATCTCGGGTCAGCCGTGGCCGACCTTCCCGATGATCTTCCGTGTGGCCTCCGCGCACGAGGAGGGCGGCGACCGGCTCTATGCCGTGTCGACCAAGGAGCTCATCGGCGAGGACGGGAAGGTGTGCGGCATCCGCATCGCCGATGTGCAGCGTGGCGAGAAGGGGTTCGAGGAGGTCGAAGGCACCGAGCGTGTCCTGCCGGCCCAGCTCGTCCTGCTCGCCATGGGCTTCCTCGGACCCGAGCAGCCCGGTGTCGTGGAGCAGCTCGAGGTCGAGCTCGACGAGCGCTCGAACATCAAGCGCGACAGGGAGTACATGTCCAGCGTGCCTGGCGTCTTCGTCGCTGGTGACGCCGGACGCGGACAGTCACTCATCGTCTGGGCCATCGCCGAGGGCCGTTCGGCCGCAGCCGGTGTCGACAGCTTCCTCACCGGTCAGACCGCCTTGCCGCGCCCGGTCAACCCGAACGACCGACCACTCGTCGTCTGAGCCGCAGGCCCCGGGCGGGCGGGTCCGTGTCGGGCCTGTCCACCAGGCGTTCCGTCCGCTGGGTGACCGTCGTCACGTTCTGCGAAGGTCGCGCGATATGGTCGCAACCATGCGTCGCGCCAAGATCGTCTGCACCCTCGGCCCGGCCGTCTCCAGCTCCGAACGCATCCGTGCGCTCGTCGATGCGGGGATGGACGTCGCCCGGCTCAACCTTTCCCATGGCGAGTACGCCGACCACGAGGAGATCTACCGCTGGATCCGCGAGGCCAGCGACGAGAGCGGCCACGCTGTGGGCATCCTCGTCGACCTGCAGGGCCCGAAGATCCGTACGGGACGCTTCTCCGGGGGCCCGGTCACCCTGGCCAACGGCTCCGAGTTCACCATCACCACCCGCGAGGTCGACGGCACCGCCACGCAGGTGGGCACGACCTACAAGGGCCTGCCGGGTGACGTGAGGCCCGGCGACGCGCTGCTCATCGACGACGGCAAGGTCGCGCTCGAGGCCGTCGAGGTCACCGACACCGACGTCCGCTGCCGCGTCACCGTCGGTGGCACGGTGTCCAACAACAAGGGGATCAACCTGCCCGGTGTCGCGGTCTCCGTGCCGGCGCTGTCCGAGAAGGACAAGGAGGACCTGCGGTGGGCGCTGGGCCTTCGTGCCGACATGATCGCGCTGTCCTTCGTGCGGTCGGCCAAGGACCTCGACGACGTCCACGCGGTGATGGACGAGGTCGGGGTGCGACTGCCCGTCATCGCGAAGATCGAGAAGCCCCAGGCCGTCGACAACCTGGTCGAGATCATCGCAGCGTTCGATGGCGTGATGGTCGCCCGCGGCGACCTCGGTGTGGAGCTCCCGCTCGAGGAGGTGCCGCTGGTCCAGAAGCGGGCCATCGAGATCGCGCGGGCCTATGCCAAGCCGGTGATCGTCGCGACCCAGGTGCTCGAGTCGATGATCGAGAGCCCTCGCCCCACCCGTGCCGAGGCCTCCGACGCAGCCAACGCCGTCCTCGACGGTGCCGACGCGCTCATGCTGTCCGGGGAGACGAGCGTGGGCGCCCACCCGATCGTCGCGGTCGAGACGATGGCGCGCATCATCGAGAGCACCGAGGAGCACGGCCTCGACCGGATCCGCCCGCTCGGCACCAAGCCGCACACGATGGGTGGCGCGGTGTCCGCTGCCGCCGTCGAGATCGGTGAGCTGCTCGGCGCGAAGTACCTCATCACCTTCAGCCAGTCCGGTGACACCGCCAAGCGGATGTCCCGTATCCGTCCCCGCATCCCGATGCTCGCCTTCACGCCCGAAGCGCACACCCGGTCGCGGCTGTCCCTGGCGTGGGGCATCGAGACCATCCTCGTGCCGATGGCGCGACACACCGACCAGATGGCCCAGCAGGTCGACAAGTCCCTGCTGGACTCCGGACGGGTCCAGGAGGGCGACCTCGTCGTCATCGTCGCCGGGTCCCCGCCCGGCATCCCCGGCTCGACCAACGCGCTGCGCGTCCACAAGATGGGCGATGCGGTCAACAAGGTCGCGCCCGCCTACGAGGACCTCGAGGACTGAGCTCCCTGGTGGGACTTCGGCGCAGGGACCCCGGCAGCTGTTCCCCGGCTGTGGCGGACCGGGTGGTGGGGCCCGCCCGACCCCGCTTGTATGCTGACGCCGCACCTCTCGTCGGCTCGCCCGACGGGTGCGCCGAAGTGGTGGAATGGCAGACACGGAGCACTCAAAATGCTCTGCTCGAAAGGGCGTGCGGGTTCGAGTCCCGCCTTCGGCACCGAACTGACCTGCAGGACCGTTGGGGGACGGAAGGCACGGAGTCCCCAAGGGGGTGCCTCTTGGCATCGGTTGGGACCAAAGCCTCTGTCTCCCAACGTCGCCCAGAGGCTTGAATCGGTAGTGGATGGTCCCCCGACCATCGAGTAGGGGCTCGGCGGCTGGGTTCCGTCCGGCGGGCACAGTCAGCAACGTCAGTGATCCGTCTGGGTTGCCCTCGTCCTAGTGGGGAGGGCGAGGGCAACCTCCATCCGAGGGTCCACGGTCCACTACCCGGCGGACATTCGTCGAGCCCAGGCTTGGACGGCGAGCTCGACCGAGCGCAAGCAGCGCCGGCGCCGCGAAGTCCGTCGGCGAGCGTCCATCCACGGATGTCGGTGTGCACCCAGGCGTCGATGGAGTCGAAGCGCGCCCTGCCCTCCAGGCGTTGCACGCTCACGTCGTCGAGGTGGGGGACACCGTCGCGGGGAGCTGCTCGGCCGTACCCAGGACGAATGGGGCGCGCAGGGCGTCGGCCCCAGCGGGCCCGAACAGCGTGTCCAGCAGGTCAACCATCGCGGCGTACCCCGCAGTGGTGTCCAGACCTGCCCAGGTCAGCACGGCGACCGGCGCCTGCGTGGGCGCCACCCGGGACACTCCCTCAGGGGGGCGTGGGTGCGGCGGACTCCGCCACCTGGCCGGTCGTCGCGTCCTCCAGGTGATCGACCGTACGCCTGACTCCGGCTCGGGTCATTCGTGCGGACCATGGATGCAGCGGTGCCAACCAGCCTGGGTAGGGCGACGTCCAGAATGCGCGGGGTGTCGAGCCATCGTGTGGAGGCCGCGCCGAGGGGATGTTGACTACCGCTGGGTTCCAGAGGAACTAGTCTGAGTGCTGCTCACGCGGTCCGAGATAGCCATTGGCGGCGGCCACTTCCGACGTTGACACTGGGCGTATGCAGATGCTCAGCTTCACTCCGAGCACGCCGGTGTGCAACCTCGTGAGCGCCTGCGCGGGCCCCGTCGAGATCGACGAGGACGCGCAGGACCGCTGCCTCTGGCAGGACCACCGTCGCATCTATCGGGTCCGCTCGCTCCTGACGGGCGCCACGTGCTGGGCGTACATCACCGAGCTGACCGTCCAACAGGCGGCATAGTCGTCGCTGCACCGCCGACACAACGCGCCAGGCCTTCGACCGACTCCCGACGGGTGCGTGTCACTGGCCTCGTTCCTCGGGGGTGGCCCGACGCACGACGAGGCGAGTCCACGCCCAGACGTAGATCCGGTCGTCCTCGGAGAACTCACGGCGCTGGCCCGGGGGGACGGGGTCGGTAGGAAGCGGCCCGCTGGCCGGCCCGACATACGTGCCGTTCGAGGACTGGAGGTCCTCGACCCACCACCGCTGGCCGTCGGTGGTCAGCTGCGCCTGGCGGCGACTCACCCCCGGGTCTCCGGTGCAGTCGATCTCGGGGTGGATGTTCCGGCTCGTGGAGGGGCGGCCGATGAGCACGCTCTTTGCTGACAGCTCGACGACCGCTGGCAGGCCGGGTGACGGGCAGGGGTCGTCGCTCTCCTGGGCCTGGTACCAGTCGGGGTCGACCCAGACCTCGGTCACCCACTCGACGGCGAGTGCAGGGGCCAGCGGCACGGGAGCCTGCCCTCCGGTTGTCTCGGCATCGGGGCCGGCAGCGGTCGAGGGGTCGGGCGGGCGCGGCATCGTACCGGTGGTGAAGTCATAGCCACACGCCTCGCAGAAGAGCGCCGCCTCGTCGTGGGGAGAGCCGCAGTTCGGGCACGCCTGCGGCGCAGGGTCGCTGCTTGCCGGCGACTCCCCGGCCCCGGATCCGGAGGCGTTCGCGTCTGGCGTGGCCGCCGGTGCGGCCGGGGTGGGAGCCGGGGCGACCGGGCTTTGGGCGGGGGCTCCCACCGCGATGGGGACCCCACAGGTGTCGCAGTAGTCGCTCGAGGTGGAGGCGTGCCCGTTGGGGCACGTGAAGGTGCTCATCGCCGCACCATTGGCCTCAGGTCGCCCGCGGTCGGGCGCAACGCCCTCACTTCTTCACCCTGCTGGTCTTGGTCGACGCGGTGTCGAGCGCCATCTCGTCGAGCTTGCTGACGCTGCGCTTGAGGCGCACGGTACCGGTGCCGGCGTCGTCGATCTCGACGATCTTGCGCAGCCTCGTCGTCGCCTCCTCGTTGCCGGTCTCGACGGCGAGCTGGACGGCTCGACCCAGCTTCGTGGTCGCCGTGTCGGTGTCTCCCGCAGCCTTGGCTGCCAAGCCGTCCTGGATGGCCTCGGCCAGCTCGGCCTGACCCGTGTAGTGCGCGACCGCCGGGTCGATTCGCGTGGTCAGCGTGTCGTCGTTGGACCACAGTGCCTTGACGAGCCCCTGCGCGACCACCGCGTCTTCGACGGCGACCTGGACCCGCGCGGCCAGCTGCTCCTGGCCGACCACCTTCGCGGGGAGACGCACAGCGACGTGGTAGTCGCGCGACTCGTCGCCCCATGCACCCGTCGGGTAGGCCCCGGTCAGCGCGTTGAACTCCTGCCGCCGCGTCGTGAGGTCGTCGACGGTCGGCGAGACCTGGCGGACGAAGATCACCTGCGCCCCCAGAGGAGCCCAGACCCGCAGGAACGCACCAGCGACCCCGCGACCCATCGACTGGCGCATGATGCGCTCGAAGTCGGCCGCCATGTCGCTCGAGTTGGCGATGAGGTCGACGCTTCCGAGCAGGGCCGTGGCGATCCTGCGCACCTCGGCCACCTCCCAGTCCGAGCCCACGCCGCGGCAGTCGCACTGGAAGTGACCTCGGGCCGCGTTGACCGCCGCGCTCAGCTGCTCTGGCGTCTCGTGCTGGTTGAAACCGTCGGTCAGCAGGATGGCATGGCGCTGGGTGGCGCTGGGGACCGTAGCGAAGAGCTGGGTGGCCAGCGTGAGCCAGGTGCCCATCGCCGTCCCTCCGTCGGCCCGGAACCCGGCCACCGAGGCCTTGGCGTCGGCGCGCGTGCGCGCATCCATGCGCACCATGGCGGAACCGCGGTCCGGCGGATAGGCCAGCTGTGCCTGGTGGCTGCCGGCCACGACGGCGAACCACACCCCGTCGAGCACCTGGTCCAGGGCGGCCGCGGCGGCCCGCTGGGCCGCCACGATGTTCTCGCCGCCCATCGAGCCGGAGGTGTCGACGATGACGATCTCGGCGGCGTCGCCGGACCCGGACTGGCCGGCTCCGCCGGCACCGGAGCAGGTGACGGTGACGATGGCGTGGACATCGGTCCCCCCGTCCGGCAGGAACTCGTTCTGGTAGACGTCAGCTGAGAATGTTGCCATCTGGCTGCACTTCCTCTCGGTGTGGCTCGGGCTGCTGAGCCGATGCGACGATGGGCTCGTCGGGTTGGGCAGTGGGCAGTGGTGCGCGGACCCCGACGCGAGCGAGGGCAACGGTGATGTTGTCCTGGCCCCCCTGGGCATTGGCCCAGTCGACCAGGTCCTGGGCCAGCCGGAGGGGTTCGGCCACCGACGTACCGCTGCTGGACCTCGCGGCCAGGAGGTGGGCGATCTCGTGGGCCTCGGAGCAGTAGTTCCACAGGCCGTCGGAGCAGACCATGAGCCACCCCGGACCATCGAGGTCGAGGGAGACCGTGCGTGGGGTGTGGTCGGGTGCGTCGACGCCGAGCCACCGGGTGATCGCGTGGGCCTGCGGCCCACTCTCCGCAGCGGCCCGAGGCACCCCTTCGGCGATCTGCTCGGCGGCATACGAGTCGTCGACGGTCAGCATCCGGGACGTCCCTGCGTCCGGAAGCCAGTAGGCGCGGCTGTCGCCGACCCAGCCCACGGTGAGCTCGGTGCCGTCCAGGACGGCCGCGACGAAGGTGCACGACGCCGGGTTGCCCGGACCGGCAGTGGTGTGCGCGATGACGGCATCGTTGGCGGCGTTCGCGGCCCTGACGAGCGCCTTGGTGCTGGCCGCGACCCAGTGGGCGACACTGCCCGTCGCCCGGGGTCCGCTCGCGGCCAGCACGTCACGCGCGGCCCGAACCGCCGCGAGGCTGGCCACGTCGGAGTCGGTCGACGAGGAGACCCCGTCGCAGACGACCAGGGCGGCGTACCCACCGGGCTCGGGCTCGGCGGCCAGGGCGACTGCATCCTCGTTGCGGGTATGGCGCACACCACGGTCACAGACCGCCGCCACCCACGAGGCAGGCAGCTCGGAGAAGTGGTTGCGCGCGTTGGCCGCCGCGGCCCCGCACTGGGTGCAGTAGCCGTCGTCCGCCACCTCACCGCCGCACTCGTGGCACACCCGGACGGTGCCGGCGACCTCGGCTCCGGACGACCGGGGTTCGGCTGGGGGCTGCGGTGCGGCTGGGGGCAGCGGTGCGGCTGGGGGCAGCGGGCCGAGGTCGGCGCCGCAGGCCTCGCAGAACCGTTCACCGGCCGCGACCGGGTTGTCGCACGAGGGGCAGAGCAACGCCCTGCCGGCAGGGTCCTCGACGGCCCCGTCGGCGCTCACCGCGCCCTGCCCCTGCGAACGCGTCATTGCAGCGTCCAGCGGCGCACCGAGTTCGCCTGGTCCACGAGGCGGACCTTCTCCTCACGGCTCGACGCGTGACTGGCCAGGTCGCGGTACGCGGCCTCGAGCCCGTCGCGCAGTGCCGGCTCGGCGGCGGGGCGCCCGGCGATGACCACCGTGGTGTCCGCACCGTGCGACTCCACCAGGCCCAGCGCCGCGGCGAGCACCTCGACCCGGAAACGAGAGCGGTCGGCCGGGTCGATGGTCAGGCTCTCGATGCTGTCGAGGGCGGCAGCCAGGGACGGCAGCCCGCCGCCTGACTCTGCGAGCAGCCCAGCGCGACGGCGCCGCGCCTGGGTGAACGCACGACTGGTCGCCGGAACGAGGTCGAGCGCGCGGACCGCGCCCTCGACGTCCCCGCGTCCGGAGCGGATCCTTGCCAGGCCGAAGGCAGCCGGGGCGATGTAGTTGGCGTCGGTGCGTGCGCAGACCACGTACAGCGACTCGGCGACATCGGCGTCACCGGCAGTTTCGCAGGCGAACGCGAGTGCCAGCTTGGGCGCCAGCTCACCAGGCACCTGCCCGTAGACCGCGTTGAACGCGCTCTGCGCCTCGGCCGTCTGCTGACGGGCCAGGGCGACCAGACCCGACATCCAGACTGCACGCCACTCCCACGGGTCGTCGGCGAGCAGCGCCCGGACCGCCTCGTCGACCCGGTCGAGCTGTCCTGCCTCGAGCGCTGCCCGCGCGCGGGCCAGCAGCACCTCCGGGCTGTTGGCCGGCGCACCCTCCAGGGCGGCTTGGCGCTGGACCGGGTCGTCGATGCTCACGGTGCGCAGCCACGGCATCTGCGGGTCGCCGTCGTCGCTGCGCAGCCGGGGGAGGTCTTGCCAGTCGAGGGAGTCGTCGGCGACCGTGGGCACGTCGAACAAGATGGACGACGTGGAGTGCTCGGCCGCGCCTTCACGCGCCGTGGAGACCACCTCTCGCAGAACTCCCAGGAGCTGCACCCGCAGCTCGTCCGCGGAGACGAAACGATCAGCTGGGTCCGGCGCGCACGCCTTGAGCAGCAGCCGGTAGAGCGAGTCGTGCTCGAGGAACAGTGGGGTGTCGTCGACGGGGGGAAGGCAGGAGACGTAGGTGCCCTGGTAGCCGCGGAACTCCATCGCCAGCACGGTGAGCGTCCGCCCGATCGTGTAGATGTCCGAGGCAACGGAGGGACCGACGTGCGGGACCTCGGGCGCCTGGTAGCCCGTCGTGCCGTAGATGGCGGAGTCGACGTCGTCGAGGCGGCGCACCCCGCCGAGGTCGATCAGCTTGACGGCGTCGCCGACCTGGATCAGGTTGTCGGGCTTGAAGTCGCAGAAGACGAGGTTGAGGTCGTGCAGGTACTGGAAGGCGGGCAGGACCTCGACGAGGAAGGCCATCGCCTGGTCGACCGGGATCGGGTCGTACGCGCCGCCGGCCGCCCGCATCCGCTGCTTGAGCAGATCTTTGAGCGAGGTGCCGCCGACGTACTCCATGACGATGTAGCCGGCCCCCTCATGCATCACGAAGTTGTAGATCTCGACGATGAGAGGGTGCTCGACCTGGGCGAGGAACAGCCGCTCGGCGATGGCCGCCTCCACGGCATCCGGGTCACCGGAGTTCAGCAGGCCCTTGAGCACCACCCAGCGGTCGGACACGTTGCGGTCGCGGGCGGCATAGATCCAGCCCAGGCCCCCGTGGGCGATGGCGCCGGCGACGACGTACTGACCGCCGACGACATCGCCCTCGTGCAGCTTGGGCGTGAAGGAGAACGGGTTGCGACAGGTCGGGCAGAAGCCCTCGGTGCGGCCGGGCTGACCGTCGCGGGAGCGCCCCACTGCCGAACCGCACGACGGACACGTACGTCGGTCCTCGGGAACCATGGGGTCCTTCAGCACCGCCCCCGCGGCGTCGACCGCCGGCACCGGCGGGATCGAGGTCAGCCCCGCCCCGAGCCGTGCACCCCGCAGCCGGGTCGAGGAGGTGCCGACCCGGCGAGTGACCTTGCTGCCCGCGGCACTCGCGCGGACGGAGCCCAGAGCCGCTGAGGCGAGCTGGTTGGACGCCCGGGAGACGGTCGACGGCGACGGGGCCACACCGGCCGGCGCTGTCGCGACCGAGCCACCCGTCGTCGACTCACTCTGGGCGCCGGAAGCGGCCTGGGGACCGGGGGAACCGCAGACGTCGCAGTACCCGTCGAGCAGGGCCCCCACACAGCCAGGTTGGGCGCAGGCGGTCGCGCTCATGAGGATCCTCCTGCGTCGTTGCGTGGGCGGTGGGGCTGTTTGGTGACGCTGCCCAGGTAGGCCACGTACGCGGCGACCAGGGCGCGGGCACGCAGCACGTCGGCGGGTGCGCGGTCCAGCGACTCGACGGCGCGTCGCCGCAGCTCCGAGAGGTCGGCGTCGGACTCGTCCGACCGGGGTGAGGTGCGCCCGTCGGCGGCCTTGGCCGCGTACGCCCCCAGGGTGAGCCTGAGCTCGTCCCGCTCGGTCATGGCCGACGCGTAGGCGTCCTGAGCCATCGCCATCGCCCGGCCGACGGCCTCCAGCCGCGCCAGGTAGGCGTCCACGGCAGCGGGGTCGACCGGCACCGGTCCGAGCGCCGACACGTCGGGCACCGCCAGCCGGGGGGCCGGGGCGACCTCGGCCACGCAGCGTGCCGCGAGGACGCGCAGGGCCGCGCCGCGTGCCTCCAGCTCGGTTCGCAGGGCCACTGCCCTGGCCTCGTCGTGGGCGTCGGCGCGTCGGTTCGAGCCGCCGACGATCAGGTCGCGCTCGGCGAGGGCAGCGTCCTGCTCCAGCGGGCCAAGCAGACCGCCGACGTCGGCACCGCGCTTGACCCTGACCTCCACGTCAGCCGTGCGGGCGTCGAGCCGGTCGAGCACCGAGGCGGCGGCGGCGCGCTCCTGGGCCGGTTCCCGGACGACGAGGTCGCGGATCCGTTCGACGGAGGCGCGCAGGGCTCGGAGCCGCGCCTGGAGGTCGGCCACCGAGGCGTCCAGGCCCAGTCTGGCGCGCAAGGAGGCGGCGAGGGCGTCGGACAGCCGGCAGGCCTCGGGGAGCGAGATCGCCAGTGCCCCCGCAGGGCTGTTCGTGCCACCGGAGGCCGCACCGGGCAACCTCGGCGAGCGGGGGGCCATCGCGTCCAGTCGCCCCCAGACCAGGGTGGACAGGCGCTCGAGCTCGGTCGGACCGACCCGGCCGGAGTCCCAGGTCACGACGAGGAGGTCGTACCGGTCGACCACGCCCTTCCAGAGAGCCATCGACAGCAGCAGGTCAGCGGTGTGTGCCGCGCCGTCGGCGGCCACCAGCGCCGCCTGGTCGAGCACGTCGAGCTCAGCCTTGCGCGTGTCACGCCAGCTGCCCAGCGCTTCCAGGTAGCGCAGGGCGTCGGCGGCGACGAGGGGCTGACCGAGCCGGCCGGGCGCCGCCGGTGCGGTGGCAGCGTTCATCGCGGAGATCACGGGGTCCGCCCGTACACCGGACCCGGGGGGGCCGGCGCCTTGCCCAGGGAGTCGGCGAGCCAGGCGTTGTAGCTCTTGGTCCAGCGACCGTCGGCGCGCATCTCTTCGAGCACACCGTTGACGAACCGCACGAAGTCGACGTGTTCCTTGTTGACCCCGAGCCCGTACGGCTCGGCGGTGAAGGCCGGCGCCTGAACGACCTCCGCATAGGGGTCCTGGGCCACCAGCCCCGCCAACACCGTGTCGTCACCGGTGATGGCGTCGACCGCCCCCTGCTGGAACAGCACCAGGCAGCCGGTGTGCGTGTCGGCTCCCACGGCCTCGACGGCCTCGAAGGTGCGCAGCTTGGCGATGCTCGTCGAGCCGTTGGGCGCGCAGACCTTCTTGCCGGCGAGGTCCTCGATGCCCCTGATCGGTCCGCCGCTCTCGGTCTTCTCACCCAGTCGCACCAGTACTTTCTGGCCGGAGCGGTAGTACTCGGTGGAGAACGCGATGTCCTTCCAGCGGGCGCAGGTGATCGTCATGTTGCGCGCCACGATGTCCACGCTGCCGTCCTCGAGAGCAGGTAGGCGCTGGGCGGCGGTGATCACCTTCAGCTCGATCTTGTCAGGGCGGCCGAAGAGGGCCTGGGAGATGCCACGCAGCACGTCGATGTCGAAGCCCTCGATCTGCCCGGAGACCGGGTTGCGCGCGCCGAGCAGGAGCGTGTCGGCGGAGACACCCGCGATGAGGCGGCCACGCTTCTGGATCGTGCTCATGTAGCTGCCGGACGGCATCCGGCCGGGGGCCGGGAGGGTGGCGGTCGGGGCATAGGACTGCAGGCAGTTGGCGGTCACGACGTCGTTGCCGGAAGGAGCCGGTACGGGTGTCGCGCTGGGCGACGGCGCTGCGGGTGTCGACGGGGTCTGCAGTGGGGTCGGGTCGTAGACACCTGCCGTCGTGCAGGCCCCGGCGCCCAGCGTGGTGGCCAGCACCGCGAGGATGGCGAACGCGCTCCGCTGTCGACGGCTCACCGGTACTCCTCCAGTCGGAGCGAGACGCCCCACCAGGCGCAGGCAGCGGCGACCACCCCTGCCAGCAACCCGAGCGCACCAGCGAACGGCAGCCAGCCGCCCGTGTCGTGGAGCTGTTGCGAGGTCTGCGCGCCCAGGGCGGCCAGCTGGCCGTCGGAGCTCGTGTCGAACGCGGCGAACGTGGCGTTCCCCGTGCCGGAACCCTGACCGGTGGCGAGCTTGACCGCGGCCTCCCAGTCCCCGGAGTCGTCGAGGGCTCGGATCTTCTCGTGCACCGTGGCGTAGTCGCTCCACGGCAGGGGCGCCGGTCCCGAGGACGACGGGTTCGTCTCCAGCTCGGTCAGCTCGGAGGTCACCGCGGCCGCCGAGGCCTGCCAGGACTTCTCGAACGCAGCGCCCGACCCGCGCGCGATGAGGGTCAGGCTCTCGTTCGACTTCGCGTCGAACCCGGCGATGCGCGCCTGGGCAGTGGACCGCGTGGCGGCATACACACCGTCCCTGGTGGTGTCGACGTTCGTCTTCACCGCCAGCAGTCCGACCGTGCCGACCACCAGCGTCACCAGCACCACCACGGCGGCTGCAGCGAGGGGGAGGTTGAGGTAGCGCCTGGTGCGCCTGGCCAACCACCCCAGGCCCAGAAGGAGCACCACGAGGGTGAGCAGGCCGGTGATGACGAGCAGCAGCGCCGCCCGCGCGGCCCGGTCGAACTCCTCGGCGACGCGGGCGTTGTTGGCTTCCCCCAGGTTCTTCAACAGCGGAAGGGCCGAGGTGCGCAGGTCCGCGCTGGCGCTCTTGAGGTACTGCGACCCGACGGGCAGGGCCTGGCGGTTGTTCGCCCGGGCCTGCTCGACCTGGCTCGTGTAGGTGATCAGCGCCTGGTTGAGCGCCCCCAAGGCGTTGCCGTCGGCCGGCTGGTGCTGCGCGGCCTCGGCGACGAGCCGGGATGCCGAGGTGACCGCCCTGGTGTAGTCCGCGCGCTGGGCGGCCGGCTCCAGTCCACCGACGAGGAAGGCGTTGGTGGCATCGGCATCCGCCTGCACGACGTTGGTCTGGATGGCCTGGATGCGCACGAGCTGGTCGGAGTTGGCGGCTGCGCGGCTGAGGGCGCCGTCGGCCGAACGGAACGACTGGCCTGCCGCGAGCCCGAACAGCAGGGCCACTGCGACGCTGACCATGCCCAGGGCCCGGAGCCGACCGGGAGTACCGGACATGGCGACCCTGATCTCGGCGGTTGCCGCCTCCACCCGACCTCGGAGGCCCGTCAACGGCACGGCGGGTGTCGGCGCCAGGGCGGGAGCGGCATGCTCGGTCGCCGGGGGCGGGGAAGTTCTCATGAGGTGCCTTCAAGGTATGGGGCGCGGTCACCGGGGTCCGGGTCCGCAGGGACCGGTCCACCGTGGGACGCAGGGACGGTGGGTGTGGCTCCCTCGTCCAGCGGGTCCTCGTCGAAGTCGCGGGCAACGAGCATACGGAGCTGCTCGAGGGTCGGGTCGGAGGTGTCGCGCAGTCGCCACGCGTGGTGGCCGATCGCTGCTTCCAGGGCGTTGCGGGCGAACCTGCCGTTGCCGAAGCCGCTGTCCCGCGGAGTGCGGCCGAGCACCTCGCGGAACCGCTCCACCGCTGTCGGCTGCAGCTCGTAGTCAGCGCCGTGGGTGAGGTGCTGCAGGATCGCGAGGAGCTCGTCGTCGGTGTAGTCCTCGAACTCTATGGTGGTCCGGAACCGGCTGGCGAGACCGGGGTTCGCGGCGATGAACGCTCTCATCGGAGCCGGGTAACCGGCCACGATGACGACCAGGTCGTTGCGCCGGTCCTCCATCTCCTTGACCAGGGTGTCGACCGACTCCTGACCGTACTGGTCGCCTCCGCCGAGGCTGCCTGTCAGGCTGTAGGCCTCGTCGATGAACAGCACCCCACCCGCGGCCGCCGAGACGACGTCAGCCGTCTTCGCTGCCGTCTGGCCCAGGTAGCCGGCGACGAGCTCGGAGCGGTCGACCTCGACGAGGTGGCCACGCGACAGCAGCCCCAGGGCTTGGTAGATGCCGCCAACCAGCCGGGCCACCGTCGTCTTGCCGGTGCCCGGGTTGCCGGTGAACACGAGGTGCCGGGTCAGCGTGGGGCTCTTGAGACCGGCGTCCTCGCGCAGCTTCTCCACGCGCAGCAGGGCGACCTGTCGGTGGACCTCCCGCTTGACCCGCTGAAGGCCGATGAGGCCGTCGAGGTCGGCCAGCAGGTCCTCGAGGCTCCTCAGCGGCGGTGCCTGCGCCGCCGCTGGTTCGTCCACGGCACCGGCGGCCGTCGGCGCGGGGTGGGCGCGCAGCTCGGCGACGGGCCGCACAGCGGACAGCTGGGCGGCGGCCGCGACGGACGCGTTGCCGATGACACGCATCGTCGGCTCGCCGAGCTCACAGGCGGCTGCGGTGACCTCGGCCAGGGCCTTCGCGTACGCCTGGGTGTGTGGTGACCGCTGCGAGACGAGGGCGCTGAGAGTGTCCGTGGGCGCCCCACGCCAACGGCGGCCCCGGCTCGCTGAGTCGAAGAAGTCCTGGGTGCTGGCACCGGCCACGGCCGCCGTCCAGTCGGTGGCAGCCCCGGGCGCGGACTCGGCCACTGCAGCGGCGAGGTCCAAAGCCTCCACGCGGGCAGCCGCGGCGTCGGCTCCGGCGGTGCCTGCGACGCCGGCGACGGCGTCGGCCGCCTCGCTCAGGGGCGACGTGCGCGGTGGGCTCGACGGCTGCGACGGGCTCATGAGGCGTCCCGACCGGCCGGCGGCTGGAGGCGGCCGAGCCCGCCGGTGTCCTCGGCCGTCTGCGCCGGTCCGGGGGAGCCGGGCCGGTCACCTACGACCGCGCCGCCCGGCATCGGGGGGACGGGCGTCGAGCCCACGTCGAGGGCTCCTCCGGTGGAGGCAGACCCGAACTTCTCTGCCAGGAACCTCCCGTGGGTGACAAGGGCGTCCGCATCGGCACGGCACACGGCGTCGAAGACCTTGTCCATCGTGGCGGCCAGCAGGTCGAGCTGGTCGATGAGGACCATCAACGAGGACTTGCCCCGGTCGACAGGGCGGTTGTCGGCGAACTGCCGGGGCAGGCGGAGGTAGCCACCCACCGCTTCCGGGAGGTAGTCGGTCGCGGTCGCCATCACCGAGTACGCCTGCGGGCTGCCTGCGCCGAGGCTCGGCAGCCTGGGGATGGTGTCGCGCACGACTCGGTCGACGCGCCGGACCCGGGATGCGACCGGCGCCGGCACCGCGCCGGCAGCGACCATCGACTCGAGCCGGTCGAGGGAGGCCAGAAGGTCCTCGCTCGTCGGGACGGCTGGCACGACGAACCGGTCGCCCTGCTCGACGTGCTGGCCGCGGCCGAAGAGGCGGCCGAGGAACCCACCCGACATGTGCTCACTATGCCCGAGCGACTTCTCAGCGCGAAGCACTTCCTGCGCCGCCCAGGTCGAGGGACCCGCTGGCGACCCGGTCGTCGTGGCGCTCGACCCGCTCGAGGTAGGCCTGCGACTTGCTGACCCCGGTCTCCAGGGTGCCGATCGTGGCGGCCATGGTGTCCAGGGCCTGCACCTTGAAGCTGTCGATCGCGTCCATCGTCGCGTAGATGTTCTCGAAGGCGGCCTGCAGCTGGGGTAGCCCGATCGTCGCCGACGCAGCCTGCTGCTGGATCTGCACCGAGTTGTCGCGCAGCATCTCGCTCGTTCGCTCGATCATCCCGCTCGTGGTGGCGTTGAGGGCCGTGATCTGGTCGAGGACGAGCTTCTGGTTGCCCAGGGCCTGGGCCACGATGACCGCGGTGCGCAACGCCGACACGGTCGTCGTTGAGGCCCGGTCCACCCCCTTGACCAGCTCGAGGTTGTTCTTGATGACGATGTCGATCGCGAGGTAGTTCTGGATCGAGACGGCCAGCTGGGTCAGCAGGTCCTGGTGCTTCTGCCTGACGTAGAAGAGCACGTCGTCGCGCAACGCCTTGGCCTTGTCGGGGTCGCTGGCCTCCAGCTCCGAGATGCGGGCGGCCAACCGCGCGTCCAGGCGCTCGGCGACGTAGACATACTGGTTGAGCCGGCCCATGGCGTCCCAGAGATACTGCTTCTCGAGGTTGAGCGCCGCGTTGTCCTTGCCGAGCTCGTCCTGACCGTCGCGCAGGGCGTGCAGGATGCCGTCGAGGTGGGTCTGCGCCGACTGGTACTTGCGGAAGTAGTCGTTGACCTTGTCGCCGAACGGGACCATGCCGAGGAACTTCTTGGCGCCCGTCGCCTCCTTGGGGTCGAGGTCCTCGATGGTCCGGCGTAGCTCCAGCAGGGTCGCGCCCACCTTGGAGCCCTCGGCGAGACCCCCTTCCTGCAGGGCCTTGACCGGGGAGCTCAGCAACCGGTTGGACGTCTCGGCCGCCTTGCGGATGTCGCCGTCACCCATCGTGCGCACGTCGGCTGCCTTCGCGGCGAACTCCGGCGAGCGGGGGGCGGCCACCATGAGTGACTCGAGATAGCCGTCGACCTTGGCGTCGAGTCCGGGCAGGGCTGCGGCCTCCACGGCGGGCGCCATCCTGGGAGCCGCCGTCTCGGCCACGACCGGGGGCGGTGCTGGTGCCGTGAGGGTCAGCGCCGCGGTGCTGGCGGGCGGCTGGAGTGGCGCGGGCTGCGAGTCGGTCATCGTGCTCCCTTGTTGCTCGAGAGGTCCACGAGCAGTGCTCGCTCCCAAGGCGACGGACGGCCAATCTACGCGGTTCCGATCCGCCGTGATCGGAAAACCGGTGCACCGAGTCCGCTCCCCTCCAGCGGGCACCACGGCGCGGGTCGGGTCGGTCGCACACCGTGTGGGCTCTTGGACCCTCACCAAGGCTGGACCACTTCGTCGGGGTCAGGTCACCTGCGCGGGCGGCGATGTCACGCAGTGCGACCAGGGCGAGCCCATGTTCCCGCGGCGGATCCCCAGCAGCGTCCTGGGTTTCCCGTCGGGTCGTCGGTCGACGTTCGAACGCCCGATCTCTGTTCGGCGCACCTGACGTCGTGACGATCGTGCTCTCAGGTCGGCCCGGGCGTCGGTGGGCAGCATGGACCGGCGCTGGTCGGGGGAGGCGCGGGGTCACAGGAGGGCGTGCTGGATCGTGGTTGCGACAAAGGCGGCGTAGCGGCGCGGCGACCACCCGCGCTGGACGACGAGGAGCTCATACATCTCCTGCGAGGACACGGCGAACAGGACGTCGGCGGCCTGGGTGCGGGAGACGCCGGGGCGCAGATGTCCCGCGTCGGCGAGGAAACTGGCGTTGGCTCGCATGCGACGGAGCCGGTCGGCATCCAGGTCGTCGGCCAGTTCCCGCACGGTGGGGTCCAGGAGCGCCGCTTCGCGCACCAGGCGCATGATCGGGGCAACGCGGGGCGCCACCTCACCGGCGAGCCTGGCCCATCCCCTCACCACGGCCCGCGGATCCGAAAGTTCGCGCAGCTGCTCCGAACGATCCTCGGCCGGGACCGGTCCCGCGCCGAGGAGGGCCTGGGCCCGCAGCTCACGCACCAGTCCGGGCTTGCCGCCGAAACCCTTGTACACCGTCTCAGGTGACACTCCGGCAGCCTCAGCGATGCCGGTGATCGTCGTGGTGGCGTACCCCTGGCGGAAGAACAGCTCCTGTGCGGCAGCCAGCACGGCGTGCCGACGCTGCTCGGCCTTGAGCCTGCGCCGTGACGCGTCGTACTGGCGGACCTTGACGGGGGAGCTCAACGGGGCCATCCTCACTATTGGATACACGAAACTGTATCGAACTCTTGGGAGGGCAGATGGATCAGGCAACCTTCGCGCTCGTGCTCCGCGATGCCACCAACAGCAGGAGCGTGGCGAAGGTGGCGGACTGCTTCACCGACGACTACGTCAACCAGACGCCGGCCCATCCCGGCCGCGGGTTCACCGGCAAGGACCAGGTACGTCGGAACTGGGCTCGGATCTTCACCGCCGTACCCGACCACACCGCCACCCTCATCGCCTCAGCACAGCACGGGGACACGGTCTGGACCGAGTGGGAGATGCGGGGCACCCGCGCCAACGGCGCGAGACACCTCATGTGCGGCCCGATCATCTTCACGGTGCGCGACGGGCTCGCGTCCGCGGCGCGGTTCTACCTCGAGCCAGTCGATGACCCCGGTGTCGACGGCGATGCTGACGCGGATGCTGCCCTGCAACGCGTCCTGTCCTGATGATCCTGGTGGCCGGCGGGACCGGACGGCTGGGGTCGCGCGTCGTCGAACTGCTCCAGATGCGCGGCGCGACCGTGCACGCCCTGGGCCGCCACTCCGACGGCGACCTGCGTGACATCACCGGCGACGCCCTGGCCGGGGTCTCGGTCGCAGTCTCCTGCGTCACCGGGTTCCCTCGACAGGGACCAGCACGCGTGGACCGGGACGGCAACATCGCGTTCATCGACGCAGCCGCACGGGTCGGCGCCGACGTGGTCCTGGTCTCGGTGCTGGGCGCTTGTGCGCACAGCCCCATGCAGCTCTTCAGGATGAAGTACGCCGCCGAGGAACACCTGCGCCACAGCAGCGCCCCGTGGACGATCATCCGGCCCGACGCGTTCGAGGAGACCTGGGTTCAGATCCTCGAGCAGACAGCGGGGCGCCGGTGCCGACCCGTCGTGTTCGGGCGTGGCGACAACCCCTTCGCGTGGACGCCGGTCGAAGACGTGGCCACACAGGTCGTCCGCGCCGTCCTCGACCCAGGACTGAGGGGCCAAACCATCGACGTCACAGGACCCCACCCGCGCACCCTCCAACAGCTTGCTCGAGGCGTGATGCTGGACCACGCGTGGCCGGGTGAACCGCGACACCTACCTCGTGGCGCCCTTCACCTGATGGCCCTCCTCCCCGGCCAACCCGGACGGATGGCCAAAGCCTCACTCGTCATGGACGAGCTGACAGCGTCAGCCTGACGAGCGGTCCGAGACTTGCAGGCAGCGACTGGAAGCGGCCGGGACGACCCGGGCGACCACACGGACGCTTGAGATGGCAGACCCCGCAGCACTAGGACGTTTGCCGCTGTTTGGATGGGCTACCGCGCGCTTTGCTGTTGGACAGTGCGAGAAGCTGCCCGTGGGCCCCAGCTCGGTCGGTTCTGCGGGTTCTGCCCCGGAAGGAATGATCATGAGCGAGAACGAGCAGGCGAGGATCACCTACCGGTACGTGCGCTGGTTGATGATCCTGCTGCCGACGCTCCTCTTCGTCGTCTCGGTGGCCACGGGTCTCGAGAAGGGCAGGTTCGAGCCCTCGATCAGCGCCTACTACGGCGGTCCGGTCCGCGACGTCCTGGTCGGCACGCTCGTCGCCACCGCGGCCTGCTTGGTCGCCTACCAGGGCGTGGGCCTCCTGGAGGACTACGCGCTCAACGGGGCCGGCTTCTACGCCGTCTTCGTCGCCCTGGTCCCGACCGGTTTCGCAGGCATCATGGCCGACCTCCGGGCCAATCCCTCGCCGGACGGGGTGACCGCCGCGGACTACGGCTCCTTCATGCGGATCGCGCTCTCCGGGGTCGTCCTGCTGTGCTTCGGGCTGCTCGTCCGGGAGCTGCGCTCGGGCAACCCGAGGCAGCTCGTGACGGCCGAGGTGGGCGCCGCGTCGCAGCGCCTCACGAGGATCTTCGTCCTCTTCACGTCCGTGCTCCTCGTGGGCTTCCTGGCGTTGGCCATGTGGCAGCTCTGGCGTGGCCCGGCCGACCAGATCACGCTGGAGGGCCTCACTGTGGCCGGCCGGGCCGCCTCGATCCACTTCCTCGCAGCGGTCTTCCTCATCGGCTCCCTGGGCGTGGCCGTGCTGACCAACACCTGGCCGTTCTTCAAGTGGGGGAGCACGCTGTGGAAGTCCGGACGCGGCAGCTACCTGGTGGTCCTGCTGCTGATGACCTTGGGCCTCGTGGTGCCCTGGCTGATCTCGAGAGCGGTCGCCCCGGACCACCTCGTGCTGTTGGTGGAGTGGTGGGAGATCCTGCTGTTCATCGCCTTCTGGGCCATGGAGACCTACCGGATCGAGCGGGCGGATGCGGCGCCAGCCCTGCCCGGACCCCTGACCGAGCCGCACCGGGTCCACGACCCTGAGCAGACCTCGCCTTGAGGGCAGCTGCTCTCAATCGAGTGGGCGTCGGCCCATTCCTGCCCGGCCTGGGCGGTACCGGCCACGCCTCGCAACGGGCGCCGGAGTAGGCTGAGCGGTAGTCGATTCCGACCGGGGTGACGCAGCGATCGCCTGACGAGATGCTGTGCGGGGAGCGTGCCAGCACGAAGCCACCCCCCTCTCGAGCTCGGCTCAGGTGGTCCGGAAACGACTGGTTCGCAGCAGCAGCATCGGACCACCATGCATCATCAGGCTCACGGAGGCCAGGCATGCAGATCTATGTCCACACCGACAAGAACATCGACGGAAAAGCCGAGATGACGGCCCACGTCGAGTCCGAGGTCGCGTCCGCGCTGACTCGGTTCAGTGGCCACCTCACGCGGGTCGAGGTCCACCTCAGCGATCAGAGCGCCGGGCGGGTCACCGAGGCCGACATCCGATGCATGATCGAGGCACGACCGGAGGGTCGAGCGCCCGTCACCGTGACCGAGGACGCAGGTAGCGTGGACTCGGCGCTCACCGGGGCCATCCATCGGCTGAACCACCTGCTGACCAGCCAGGAAGGCCGACGGCAGGACCAGCACGACCGCACCTCGATCCGGGGCCACGGCGACCAGTGAGGTGAGGGGCGGTCCCAGACGAGCGCCCCCCAGGCACGAGAGGTCCTCGCCCCGGCGCGCGACGTCGCCGGTGACGTGCGTCCCCTAGGCTCATCCTCGTGAGCGAGACCCAGTCGACGACGACCACCAAGGCCCCCACGCGCATCCTCGTGGCGGAGGACGAGGCGCTGATCCGCCTCGACCTCGCCGAGATGCTGGCCGAGCTCGGCTATGAAGTCGTCGGGCAGGCGAGCAACGGCGAGCAGGCCGTCGAGATGGCCAGGGGGCTCACCCCCGACCTGGTCATCATGGACGTGAAGATGCCGGTCATGGACGGCATCACCGCGGCCGAGGAGATCGGTTCCGCGAAGATCTGCCCGGTGGTCATGCTCACGGCCTTCAGCCAGACCGAGCTCGTCGAGCGGGCCCGCGACGCCGGGGTGATGGCCTACATCGTCAAGCCCTTCACGGCCTCCGACCTCGGGCCGGCCATCGACATCGCCCGTCACCGCTGGACCGAGGTCAAGGCGCTCGAGAGCGAGATCGCCGACCTGGGGGAGCGC
This sequence comes from Pedococcus sp., assembly GCA_039916625.1. GTDB lineage: Bacteria > Actinomycetota > Actinomycetes > Actinomycetales > Dermatophilaceae > Pedococcus. The sequence continues at coordinate 6,158 of JBDSKZ010000005.1, read as the reverse complement.
CTCGAGACCCGCAAGGCCGTCGACCGTGCCAAGGGCATCCTCATGAAGAAGCTCAAGATCTCCGAGGCCGAGGCCTTCCGGTGGATCCAGAAGACGGCGATGGACCGGCGCCTGGGAATGCGCGAGGTGGCCGACGCGGTCGTCAGCGGCATGGACAAGGCCTGAGCGGTGGCCGTCGTCGTCCGTGCGGCCACGGGGGTCGACGCGCCCGCTCTGGCCGATGTCGCCGCAGCGACCTTTGCCTTGGCCTGCCCACCTCACACGACGCAGGAGGCCATCTCGACCTTCGTCGCCGACGTGCTGTCGGTGCAGCGCTTCGAGGAGTACCTCGCCGACCCGGCGCGTGACCTGTTCCTTGCCGAGGACGGTGGTGTGGTGACCGGGTACGCCATGCTCGTGACGGGAGACCCCGCAGACCCGGACGCGCGCGCGGCGCTCAAGCTCCGTCCGACGTCGGAGCTCAGCAAGATCTATGTGCTGCCCGACCACCACGGCGCCGGCACCAGCCACCTCCTCATGAGCACCGCGCTCGACGCGGCCCGCGCCCGTGGCTCGCGCGGCGCCTGGCTCGGGGTCAACCAGCTCAACGAGCGCGCCCAGCGCTTCTACGCCAAGAACGGGTTCACGAGGGTGGGCACCAAGCGGTTCCTCGTGGGTGAGCGGTACGAGGACGACTACGTCTTCGAGCAGGAGCTGGGGTCGCCCTCGTAGGGGACCCAGGTGCCCGCGGATATCGTCCTTGTCGTGACGAAATACCAGTCGTCGCAGGCAAGCCCATTAACTTGAATGGCCCAGTTCTGTTGAAGCCTTCACTAATCCGGCGCGCGGGCCATAGAGTCCTAGTTCTGGTGGGTTCGTGGACCCACCAGCGGTCCTCGGGGGAGCCGTGCACACACGAGTCACACCACCCGATGATGGAGGAACCGGTGAGCCGTCCCGCGGTCAGCGTCAAGCGTGTGCGCGAGGACGAGCAGCGATCGTTCACCGAGCTGTGGATGTCCGCCCGGGTCGAGGCCGGCGTCAGCCCCGAGGTCGCCGCGCGCGCCGCGTCCGAGGGTCGTGTCGCAGCTGCACTGGGGCGCGAGGACGTCCGGGCCTTCGTTGCGATGGCCGATGGCCGTGCCGTTGGGTTCGCCGTCACCGCGACCAGCCCGTTCTCCGCGCTCACCGACGCGCCGGGCGTCATCATCGACCAGCTGTATGTCGTGCCCCAGGCGCGCAAGCACGGGGTCGCCCGCCAGCTGATGGGTGCGGTGACGGCCTACGCGGACTCTCGTGGCTGCGAGCAGATCGGCTGCAACGTCCCGGCCCAGCACCGCGATGCCAACCGCTTCTTCGCCCGCCTGGGGTTCAGCTCGCACGTCGTGCGGCGCATCACGACCGTTGCCGCTCTGCGGCGCCGCCTCGGCGCCGATGAGCAGCGGACCCATTCGCTCGAGGCCCTGCTGCACCGCCGCCGTTCGCTGCGCGCGCGGGCTGCGCAGTCGTCCAACCGCTTGGCCGGCTGACCTGCTCGGCAGCGGACAGCTTCGCGTCGGTCAGCTCAGCGGTCTGGCGATGCCCAGCCGGGCCGAAGGGAGGCCGGGAAGCACCGTGCTGGCGTCCAGGCCGCAGCGCTTCTCGAGGATCTCGCCGAGCACGATGCGGTAGTCGGTGGTGGCGTTGAGGTCGCCGGCGACGAGCTTGTCGGCGGCCAGCCCGGGCCAGGTGCCGTAGACCTTGCCGCCGTTGATGCCGCCGCCCATGACGAACGAGACGTTGCCGTACCCGTGGTCGACGCCGCCGGAGCCGTTCTCGGCGACGCGACGACCGAACTCGGAGAGCGTGACGAGGGTGACCCGGTCGCCGGCAGCGCCCAGGTCGGTGTTGAACGCCGCCAGCGCCCTACCGACCTCGGTGAGCTGGTTGTACATCCAGCCACCGTCAGAGCGGCCGAGGTTGACGTGCATGTCCCAGTTGCCTGAGTCGATGGTCACCGCACGCAGGCCGACGCCGGCCTTGATGAGGCGGGCGGCGTCGCGCAAGGCATTGCCGAGCGCCCCATTCGGGTATGCCGCACCGCCGGACGGGGTGTAGGCCGTCTTGGCCAGGGCGGTCGTCGTGCTGACCGTGCTCAGGGCGGTCGTTGCCGGGTCGGCGATCTGGGCGGGGGCGTCGACGTGGAGGGCGCGGAGGGCCTTGGTCCATCGGGTCATCTCGGTGGCGTCCCAGGTGCCGGCGAGCTCGAAGCTGTCGAGGCTGCGCATCGCGAGCTCCACGGTGGGCCCCATCAGTGACCGAGGTGCGCTGGTGGACGCGAGCGAGGTTGCGGCGAACGGTCCCGGGGTGGTCGTGGCCCCGACCATGCGGTCGAGCCACCCGGTCCGCACCGACGACCCGGGGGCCGCCCGCTCCATCTCGTCCATGTCGGTGAAGTGCGACCGGGTGGGGTTCGGCTGGCCGACGGCGTGCACCATGGCCAGCCGTCCGGAGGTGAACAGCGGGAGCAGCGGCGCCAGGGCCGGGTGCAGGGCGAACCTCGTGTCGAGCGCCAGTCCTCGCGCCTGCGGGACGGCGATGTTGGGACGGGCCGTGTAGTAGTCGGGGTCGCCCACCGGCGCGACGGCGCTGAGGCCGTCGAAGCCACCGCGGAACGACAGCACGACGAGGGTGTCGCCGGCGTACCCGGCGTCGGCGAAGGTCAGCTGGGTGGCGGCCTCCGCGGGCGACGACCCGAGCGCGAACGACGCTGCCGCACCCAGACCGGACGCTGCGAGGAACCCGCGGCGGGACAGCCCGCTCGGGCCACTGGCCCGGGCGAACTCGGGGCAGCCGCAGGCGCTGGTCTCCGGGGCGGCCGGGCGGGTGCCCGCGCCGTCGACGGGGGTGGGGCTTCGGTGGGGCAGTGCAGTGTGGGTCATGGGGGCCTCAGCGGGTTGCGAACTCGGGGGAGTCGAGGATGAGTGCGACGACGTAGGGCAGCCGCCACCCCAGGGCTGCGTCGTTGGGCGACAGGGTGGAGGTGGCCGCCTTGTCGAGGAAGGCGCAGATCGCGTCGCGCTTGGCCGTGGGGAGCGTCGCGTGGACGAGGCGCTGGGTGAGCGCGTCCACGTACGCGCCATACGTCGCGGGTGCGGTGGCAGGCAGCAGGTCGCGCAGCGGGGGGTACTTCACCTTGGTGACCTTGGGGTCGGAAGCGGTCCACGTCTGGTGCATGTGGAAGTTCCAGGTGGTCAGGGTGGTACCGGCGCCGGTCCAGGCGGCGGCCACGTCGGGATACCCGTTGGGCGCGGGCCACCCCATCGGTGCCTGGCCCGCACTCTGGGCCATCCAGAGCAGGTCGTTCAGCCAGGCGGGGGTGTCGGCACCGGGGGTGGCGCCGAGCGCGCGGGCGGTGGAGACCATGTTCTCCAGGGGGCGCTTGGTCTTCTGACCCGCGGAGGCGGCGAACTCCGGCGAGGTCAGCAGGGCGCGCAGGACCGGCGCGATGCGAGTGTCGTTGGCGAGGTAGACCTGCGCCAACCTGTCGATGAGAGCTGTCGGTGGGGTGTCGGCGACGAACCGCACGGCGAGCTTGGTGACGATCCGTCGGGCCGTCTTCGGGTGCCGCGCAAGGTGGTTGAGGTAGGACTCGGCGACCGGTGCACCGTTGGGGAGCTTGTTGTCGTGGTACCAGCCGAGGATCGAGAGCCGCCCGCGGAAGTGTCGGATCTCCCGCCAGAGGTACTCGCCGGACTCGGGCTCGGTGGAGAGCCCCGTCACGGCGAGGGCGGACAGCCGGATGTCGGACTCCCGGTAGCCGCCGTCGACGCCGACGGTGTGCAGCTCGAGGAGCTCGCGACCGAAGTTCTCGTTCGGGGCGCGCTTGCCGGAGTACGCGTTGTCGAGCTGTTGGAGCATCGCCGGGTGCTTGGCTGCGGCGACCAGCATGTCGGCATAGCGGCCCAGGGCGTGCCTGCGGATCACGTCGAACTGGTAGCGGTGGACGCTGTCCCAGGCATCGCCCCACGGCCCGGTGACGACGAGGTGGTTGGTCCAGAAGTCGACCATGACCTCGAGCAGCTGACGCTTCGACCAGATGGCACGAGCGAGGTAGGCCTGGATGGCGGCGTATCCGAGGTCGCCTGTGCTGTTGGGGTAGTAGCGGTCGTGTACGCCCAGGATCGACATGCGCAGCAACGGCCACTGGGCGTTCACCAAGGTGTCCATCTCGGTGTCCGGCACCGCCGTCAGCGGACTGAGCTGGGCGTCGACCCACGCCGTCAGGCCCTGGGACGTGATCTCGGCGACCAACGTGGGGGTGGCGCCCCACGAGGCGCGGCGGGCCAGGTGCAGGGCGGGGCTGGGCGGCGCTGCGGTGGCGGCGGCAGTGGTCGGTGCGGCGGTCGCGAGGAAGCTGACCGCCTTGCGAGGGGCGTATGCGCGGTCGACCGTGGCAGGCGAGGGGTCGTGCTCGGTGACCGGGGGCTTGGCCAGCTGCTGGGGCAGGGGCCGCTGGGTGATCGGGTTGGCCAGGGTGGGGGCGGTGTAGGCGGGTCGGACCTGGGCGGGAGCGACGGCGTCGACGGCCGCCGCCGCCGCGGCGCTCACGGCGCTGCGGCGGGTGACCTTCGCCCGGGCGGGCTCGGTGCTCGCGTCGGGTGCGGCCCCGGTCGCGGCGGGGGATGGCTGGGGGGAGTCGGTGGCAACGGCAGTGCGGTTGCGCAGGATGCTGGGGGGCACGAGGTTGATCGTCTCCCGCCGGTCACGAGAGCGTCGTCAGCCGTTCGGGCGGTTCGGCGGGGGACCAACGGAGGGGTTCCGGGCAGAGTTGACCGGCTCTTGACCGGGTGTTGACCGGGCCCTGACGAAGGCCTTCGCCGAGGCTCTCCCAAGGGTCTCGCGCGAGGGTGTGCGGAGGGTCCGCGGCAGGGTCAGGGTCAGGAGCCGGGCGCAGCAGCGCGGATCAGGCAGGTGATCCGGCAGGTGCAGATCCTCCGGTCGAGGTCGTCGGTGATGACGACCTCGTACGACGCGAGGGTGCCACCGAGCGACAGTGCGGTGGCGGTGCCCGTGACGGTCCCAGACCGGGCGGCGCGGTGGTGGGTGGCGTTGATGTCCAGCCCCACGGCGATCCGCTCCGGGCCGGCGTGCAGGGCAGCCCCGATGGAGCCGAGCGTCTCGGCCAGGACCACCGACGCACCCCCGTGCAGGAGCCCGTACGGCTGGGTGTTGCCGGCCACCGGCATCCGGCCGACGACCCGGTCCGGGGTGCCCTCGACGACCTCGATCTGCATCCGGTGCAGGAGCGAGTCGGGGTTCATCTCCTGCATGGCCTTCAGGGCCGGGGCGAAGTCGCTGGCGGTCGCAGAGGTGTCACTCATAACCAATAGGCTGCCACGCGTGAGTCGCCTCCTGCTCCTCGACGGACATTCCCTCGCCTACCGGGCCTTCTTCGCGCTGCCGGTCGAGAACTTCTCGACCAGCACCGGTCAGCACACCAACGCGGTCTACGGCTTCACGTCGATGCTCATCAACGTGCTGCGCGACGAGCAGCCCACCCACCTCGCGGTGGCCTTCGACGTCAGTCGCAAGACGTTCCGCAGCGAGGAGTACGCCGAGTACAAGGCGACCCGGTCGGCCACCCCGAGCGAGTTCCAGGGGCAGGTCGCCCTGGTCCGCGAGGTGCTCGACGCGCTCAGGATCCGCCACGTGCAGCTCGACGGCTTCGAGGCCGACGACGTGATCGCCACCCTGACGACCCAGGCCACCGCACAGGGCATGGACGTGGTCATCTGCAGCGGGGACCGCGACGCGTTCCAGCTGGTCACCGACAAGGTCACGCTGCTCTACCCCGTCCGCGGCGTGTCCGAGGTCTGGCGGATGGACCCCAAGGCCGTCGAGGAGAAGTACCTCGTGTCGCCCGCGCGCTACAGCGACCTCGCCGCCCTCGTCGGGGAGACCAGCGACAACCTGCCCGGCGTCCCCGGGGTGGGCCCCAAGACGGCCGCCAAGTGGCTCGGCCTCTACGGCGACCTCCAGGGGGTCGTCGCCCACGCCGACGAGATCAAGGGCAAGGCGGGGGAGTCGCTGCGTGAGCACCTCAACGGCGTGCTGCGCAACCGCCGCCTCAACCACCTCCTGACCGACCTCGAGCTGCCCGTCACCATCGACGAGCTCGAGCGGCAGAACTGGGACCG
>JBDSKZ010000004.1:0-14721 GCA_039916625.1 Pedococcus sp. | reverse complement strand
ACCCACTCGGCCGCTGCGCTCAACGCGGCCACCGGCGGTGTGCTCGGCGAGATCACCGTGGCGGCCACCGCTGCGGGCTATGCCGAGCTGGTGGAGTTCGCCGACGAGCACGCCGTGCTGCGGGCTTGGGCGATCGAGGGGACCGGTGGCCACGGCGCCGGCTGACGCGTCACGTCTCCGTGCAGCGGACCCCTTGCCCAGTTCGACGACAACGAGGTATCGCAGCCGGACCCAAGGCCTTCCGGCAGAGAGCAGCTTCGCTCGAGGTCAGACCGCGCCCGAGCTCGACCCCCTGCCCACCGGCCACGCGCTCGGCGGTCTGTGAGGCGGCGACGGTCGCCGCGCTTCCCGAGGCAGGGGCCGCGGTCGCCCGTCCTCGCAGGTCACTGGTCACTGGTCACTGGTCACTCCCACAGTCCCAGTCGAGGCTGACCGGGACCGGACGGGCCGGGCCAAGGTCCCGGCCATTTCGATGGCAGGCACGCGTTTGCCGCGGCGGTTCGCGGGTACTGAGCCCTTGCCGGGCCGCGTGGCCCCTCACTTCCCCCTTTGGAGCGCCCATGTCGACCGACGCCATCACCATCCTCCGCGCAGACCACAAGGAGGTCAGGTCCCTCTTTCGCGAGTTCGAGAAGTCGACCACCACTTCGGCCCGGCGAGGGAAGATCGTGGAGAAGGTCATCGAGCTCCTCACGGTGCACACCTACATCGAGAACGAGGTGATGTACCCGGAGGTCCGTCGTCTGCTGCCCGACCTCGAGGACGACATCCTCGAGTCCTACGAGGAGCACCACGTCGCGGACGTCCTGGTGATGGAGCTGGCCACGATGAAGCCGTCTGACGAGAGGTTCCGGGCCAAGACCACGGTCCTCATCGAGAATGTGCGCCACCACATGGACGAGGAGGAGAACGACTGGTTCCCGAAGGTGCGCCAGGGTCTGGGCCGCAAGGTGCTGGGGGAGCTGGGCGAACAGCTGCTGCAGGCCAAGGAGACCGCACCGCGTTCACCGGCCCAGCCGAGTGCACTCAAGAAGGTCGTCGACGCGGTGGTCTCCTGACCGTGTCCGGCACGATCCAGGAGCCCAGCCTGCCGGACGTCATCCGTGACCTCGCCGGCGATCTGGACCAGCACGAGACCGACGAGGTCGCCGGGGCGCTCGAGACGATGGTGCTGCACGCCGACTATCCCTGCCTCGGCGCGCGATCGGTGTTCAACCGTGACCGGGCGACGGTGGTCGTCCTCGAGAGGATGGCCTCCGAGGAGGCGACCCAGCGGCTCCACTGCGCACTGCAGGACTTCGGTCGGGACACCGACGTCGCTGGCGGCTTCGCCTCGCTCATCGCGGTCTTCCGTGACACCACGAGCGACGACGAGTCGCACTTCGAGTCGCTGCTGTGGAGCCAGCTCGAGGCGCTGCACGAGGCGGACCGACAGCCCTGGAACCCCAAGGTGTCCGACGACCCGGCGAACCCTCACTTCGCCTTCAGTGTGGCTGGCACGGCCTACTTCGTCGTGGGGCTGCACCCTGCAGCATCTCGCATCGCGCGTCGGACGCCGTTTCCCACCCTGGTCTTCAACCTGCACCAGCAGTTCGAGGACCTTCGGGCGTCGGACCGCTTCGAACGCATGCGTGACACCATCAGACGCCGGGATGCGGCCCTGCAGGGTGCGGTGAACCCCATGGTCGCCGACCACGGTGGCAGCTCGGAGGCCCGGCAGTACTCGGGTCGTGCCGTACCGACTGACTGGGAGGCACCAGTGAGCTTCGACGAGGAGAGCCGATGACGGGCGTGCGCAGGCTGTCGCCGCAGACTGGCACGGGCTTCCTGCTCAAGGCGGGGGAGGTCCTGACGGTCGTCGACCCGACCGGGGGACAGGTCAGTGACCTGTTCTGCTTCGCTGCCGACGACCACGGCGAATGGCTGTCCAGTGGCCGCACGATCGACTTCGCGAACACGATCTTCCTCACGACGGGGCACACGCTCTACAGCAACCGCAGCACGCCGATGCTCACGGTGGTCGCGGACAGCTGCGGTCGCCACGACTTTCTCCTCACCCCCTGCAGCCAGCAGACCTTCGACCTGCTGTACCCCGAGCTCGAGGGCGCCTACCACCCCAGCTGCCTGGAGAACCTCGTCACCGGGCTCCAGGACTTCGGGGTCACCTCGGACATGGTGAGCACGACCCTCAACATCTTCATGAACGTGTGGCCGGAGCCGTCGGGGGAGCTGCACATCGACCCACCCACGTCCGTCGCCGGGGACCGCTTCTCGGTGCGTGCCGAGATCGACCTCCACGTCGGCCTGACGGCCTGTTCTGCCGAGAAGTCCAATGGCGGTGTCTGCAAACCCATCGACTACGTCGTCCACCCGGGACAGGGCTCGACGCGGTAGTCGGCCGGACCTGCCTCCTCTGTTCGGTCAGGCTTGTCCGGTTCGCCGGGGAGGCCGTGAGCGACGACGTAGCGTGATGACGTCGCCGATCGAAAGTGTCTGTCCCTGCTCATGGTTCGCCGTCCCGACCTCCACTGGCCCGCTGTCGCGGGGTTGGTCGTGCTGACCGCTGTGGCCTCCGGCTGCACGCCGGCGAACGCGGACTCACCGGCCTTTGCGACGCTGACCAGCCCGGCCACCAGGGCAGGGCCTGCCAGTGCTGGCGAGGGGTCCGCCGGCGCAGAGGCCGAACCCATACCGGTCGCGGGGCCGGTCGGCAGCGGGACGACTGCGACCGCTGGGACGACCTCGAGCACGACCTCGAAGACGCAGGCGCCCACGAAGACGAAGACGCCGGCGCTCACGAAGACGCAACAGCCCACGAAGACGCAGACGGTGCGGGTCGGTTCGGCCGTGACCACGCTCGCCAGCCTGCGGGTCGCGGGGAGGGCACCGAAGACGGGCTATGACCGCGACCGCTTCGGCCAGGCGTGGGCAGACGTCGACCGCAACGGCTGCGACACCCGCAACGACATCCTGCGCCGTGACCTCACGGCGGTCACGCTCAAGGCCGGTACCAACGGCTGCCTCGTCCTCAAGGGGATGCTCAAGGACCCCTATACCGGCACGACCATCAGCTTCGTCCGCGGCCAGGGCACCTCCAGCGCCGTGCAGGTCGACCACGTCGTCGCCCTCTCCGAGGCCTGGCAGAAGGGCGCGCAACCGTGGTCGACGGCCAAGCGCACGACCTTCGCCAACGACCCGCTCAACCTCCTCGCCGTCGACGGACCGACGAACGCCCGCAAGGGGGCCGGTGACGCGGCCACCTGGCTGCCCCCACGCAAGGCGGTCCGCTGTGCCTACGTGGCGCGCCAGGTCGCGGTCAAGCACCGGTATGGGCTCTGGGTCACCTCGGCCGAACGCGATGCCGTGATCCGGGTGCTCAGCAGCTGCCCCGGACAGGTGCTGCCGACCGCGAAGGCGGTCCCGCTCGGCGTGGGCGCCATCGCGGCGGTGCCTACCCCGTCGCGCACCACCCCTCCCAAGCCGTCAGCCACGAAGACCTCAACGCGCACCGACCCACGGTTCGGGACGTGCCGCGAGACCAACGCGGCCGGGTACGGGCCCTACCGCCGCGGTGTCGACCCCGAGTACGACTGGTACCAGGACCGTGACCACGACGGGCTCGCCTGCGAGCGCTGAGCCGCGGTCGCCCCGAGCATCCGCTGCCATGGGGCAGCTCGGGTGCTGGGCCCAAACCGTATGCAGCGTGGCGCTCTACCTGCCGGAGTCCTCGCTGGGCTCGGGGTCCCGGCCCCCGGGGCCCCCGTGGTCACCACGGGGCGAGAGGCGTACCTCGGTCACCGCATGGTGGGCGACGGCGAGCACCTCGATCGTCCAGGCCCCCGCCCGGACGGTGTCGCCGGGTCGTTCGGGCACCCGGCCCAGCAGCTTGAGCACCAGCCCGGCGACCGTGGCGTAGTCCGTGGACGGCGCGATGTCGAGCTCCACCCCCACATCGGCGAGGTCGTGGACGGGGAAGGTGCCGGGCAGGACCACCGTGCCGTCCTCCTCCTGGCGTGTGTCGAGGACGTCGGGGTCGGTCTCGTCCCAGATCTCGCCGACGATCTCCTCGAGCAGGTCCTCCAGGGTGACGATCCCGTCGACCGAGCCGTGCTCGTCCACGACGATGGCCATCTGTTGACGCTCCTCGCGGAACCGCCGCAGGGCCTCGGAGATCCGCACCGTCTCGGGGAGCATGAGCGCTGGCTGCACCCGGCTGACGACGGGTTCCTCACCGCCGTGGATGACCGCGCCCCAGTGGACGATGCCGACCACGCGGTCGAGGTGGTTGCCGTGGGTGACGGGCACACGGGAGTGGCCTGCGGCGGCCATGGTGTCGCGGGCCTGGGTCACGGTCGCGTCATCGGGAACCGACAGCACCGACCGACGTGGCACGAGCACCTGGCGGACCGTGCGTTCACTGAGCTCCAGCGCACCACTGATGATCTGGCGCTGCTCGTCGTTGAGCTCGGGGTTGCTCGTGACGAGGTCTCGCAGCTCCTCGGCCGAGATGTCGCCGGAAGCTGCCTCGGTCCTGCCGCCCAGCAGCCGTACGACGAGGTCGGTCGCAGCGCCGAGGACTGCGACGGCGGGGCGCGACAGGGTGGACAGGGCCTCCAGAGGTCGGACCACGGCGAGGGCCCAGGGCAGCGCCAGCTGCATCGCGAGTCGTTTGGGGGCCAGCTCACCCAGGACGAGGGTGAGGAACACGAGCACCAGCGTCACCGCAGCCACCACGACCGGCTCGGCCGCGGACCCCAGGCCGGTGGCGTAGGGCACCAACGGCTCGGCCAGGGAGACCGCTGCGGTGGCCGAGGCGAGGAAGCCTGCCAGGGTGATACCGATCTGGGTCGTGGCGAGGAACCGGTTGGGGTCCCGGGCGAGGCGGACCAGTCGTGCGGCGCGCGCACCACTGGTGCGTTCGAGCTGCTTGAGCTGTCCCTCCCGCAGTGAGACCAAGGCCATCTCGCTCCCGGCGAAGACGGCGTTGAGCAGCACGAGAGTGGCGACAAGGGCGATGTCGAGCCAGTAGCCGGACATGGCTGGGGAGCTCACCGGTCCTTGGTCGGTCGCCCGCGGACGACGTGGGTGTGGGCAGGGCAGGAGTTCGGCTCAACGGCTGTCCGTGGCCGGAAGTTCCGTGGCGGCCCTACAGCTGGGTGCCCACGAGGACGCCGATGCCGTACGTGACCGCCATCGCCAGGGCGCCCCCGGCCACGTTGCGCAGGACGGCACGCTGGCGAGGTGCCCCGCCGAGGCCCGCGCTCACCGCACCGGTGACTGCCAGGGCCACGACGACGGCCAGCGCGGTGACGGCGATGCGAGCCCCCTGCGGTGGCAGCAGGATCGCGAAGAGGGGTAGGAGGGCGCCGCCTGTGAACGCGGCCATCGAGGCCCAGGCCGCGTGCCAGGGGTTCGTCAGCTCGTTGGGGTCGATGCCGAGCTCGGCCTCGGCGTGGGCGCCGAGTGCGTCGTGCTCGGTCAGCTGCACGGCGACCTCGCGCGCGAGCTCGGGTGAGAGCCCCTTGCCCTGGTAGATCTCGGCGAGCTCGGCCAGCTCCTCGTCGGGCATCTCGCGCAGCTCGCGGGCCTCCTTGGCCAGCAACGCCTTCTCCGTGTCTCGTTGGGTGCTGACGGAGACGTACTCTCCGGCAGCCATGCTCATGGCGCCGGCAGCCAGACCCGCCACGCCAGCCGTGACGATGGCTGAGCGCTCACTCGTCGCCGCAGCGACACCGATCACGATGCCGGCCGTCGAGACGATGCCGTCGTTGGCACCCAGGACGGCCGCCCGGAGCCAGTTGAGCCTCGCGCCGATGCCAGGGTCGTGCTCCTCACCGTCGTGGGGGACGACCTCGGTCTGCACCTCAGCCACGGGACTCGGCTCCATTCCGGCCGGCGGCCTGCGAGATCTGGTGGGCCAGCTCGACGTCCAGCTGTGTCAGCCCCCCCTGGTCGTGGGTCGACAGCACGAACCGCACGGAGCGCCACCGGATGTCGATGTCCGGGTGGTGGTTCATCGACTCGGCGTCGACGGCAACCTCGTCGACAAGGCGGACGGCGGAGGGGAAGTCGGGAGCCTCGAACGTCGCCACGATCTGGGTGCCGACGACCGCCCAACCGGGCAGGTCGCCGAGCTGGCGTTCGATCTCCTCATGCGTGAGCAACCGGGACATGGCACCCACTCTGGCAAGGAACGGACCGGCTGTCACCGAAGCCCAGCCTCACCTCACCTGGGCCAACGTGCTGGCGGGGGGTCGACCAGGCAGCGAGGTCCTTCGTCAGAGGGCTTCTTCGACCGAAGCCGGGCCGAGGAAGTCCTCGTCCTCATGGTTCCGGTCGGTCGGGGAGGTGATGGACCCCTTGACCTGGTGCATCTGCACCTCGCCGGACTCGATCTGTTCAGCCCAGTGGCAGGCCACCCTGTGTGAGTCGGGGACGCCGTCGATCAGCAGCGTCCGCAGCTGCGGACGCTCGGTGTCGCACTTGGTCTCCTGCTTCCACGGGCAGCGGGTGTGGAAGCGGCATCCCGTGGGCGGGTTGGAAGGGGAGGGCAGGTCGCCCTGGAGCAGGATCCGTTCGCGACGGTCCTCGACCACGGGGTCCGGCACCGGCACAGCGGACATGAGCGCGCGCGTGTAGGGATGCAGCGGCCGGGTGTAGAGGTCCTCCGCGTCGGCTTCCTCGGCGATGGCGCCGAGGTACATCACGCCGATGCGGTCGCTGATGTGGCGCACCACGGCGAGGTCGTGGGCCACGACGAGGTAGGTCAGGCCGAACTCGTCCTGCAGCTCCTCGAGGAGGTTGATGACCTGGGCCTGCACGGACACGTCGAGGGCGGAGACCGGCTCGTCGGCGACGATGAGCTTGGGATTCACCGAAAGCGCCCGGGCGATGCCGATGCGCTGGCGCTGGCCGCCGGAGAACTCGTGCGGGTACTTCTTCAGGGCCGCGACAGGCAGGCCGACGGCCTTGAGCAGGTCGCGCAGCCGGGTGTTGGCCTGCTTCGCGTCCTTGGCCAGGCCGTGGGCCTTCATACCCTCGAGCAGCAGCGACTCGACGGTCTGCCGCGGGTCGAGGCTTCCCATCGGGTCCTGGAACACCATCTGGATGTCTTGGCGCTTGTGTCGCAGCTCCTCGCCCTTGAGGGCCGCGATGTCGATTCCGTCGAACTCCACCGAGCCCGACGTCGGAGGCTCGAGGTTGAGGATCGCCCGGCCGAGGGTCGACTTGCCACAGCCGGACTCGCCGACCAGGCCATATGTCTCGCCCTTGCGGATCTGCAGGTCCACCCCGTCCACGGCGTAGACGTGGCCGATCGTCTTGTCAAAGATGACCCCCCGCTTGATGGGGAAGTGCACCTTGACGTCCTTGACGTCGACGAGGATCTCGTCGCTGACGGTCACCGGGACACCTCCACAGGGTTGTGGCAGCGGAGCGCCCGGGGGCCGTCCTCCACGAACTCGGGGGTCTGTTCGACGCATACGTCGATGGGCTGCGAGCACCGGGGCGCGAACGCGCAGGCGTTCGCCCACGGCAGGTTGTCCGACACCGAGCCGGGGATCGGGGTCAGCTTGGCGCCCCGCTCCCCGGTGAGCCGGGGTATGGAGGCGAGCAGGCCGTGCGTGTATGGGTGCCGCGGCTGCGCGAAGAGCGGGTGGCGGTCACCGCGCTCGACGATGCGACCGGCGTAGAGGACGTTGATCCGGTCCACGAGCCCGGCGACGACCCCGAGGTCGTGGGTGATCATCACCAACGCCGTGCCGCTCTCCTCGACGAGCTCCTTGAGCAGGGCGAGGATCTGCGCCTGGATCGTGACGTCCAGGGCCGTGGTCGGCTCGTCGGCGATGAGGACCTTCGGCGCGCAGGCCAGGGCCATCGCGATGAGCGCGCGCTGACGCATCCCGCCGGACAGCTGGTGGGGGTAGTCCTTGAGGCGTCGCTGGGCGTCCGGGATGCCGACCTTGTCGAGCATGTCCTTGGCCAGTGGTGTGGCCGCCTTGCGGGACAGGCCGCGGTGCCTCTCGAGCACCTCGGTGACCTGCAGCCCGATCGGCACGACGGGGTTCAGCGACGACAACGGGTCCTGGAAGATCATCCCCAGGTCTCGTCCGCGGCGGTCCCGCATCTGGTCAGCCGACTGCTTGAGCAGGTCGGTGTCGCCGTAGAAGACCTCGCCCTCCACCTTCACCCCGCGCTGGGGGAGCAGGCCCATGATGGCCAGCGATGTGACGGACTTGCCGCAGCCGGACTCCCCGACCAGGCCCACGGTCTGACCGGGGCGGACGTCGAAGCTCACCCCGTCCACCGCCATGAACGGCTTCTCGCCGGACCGCTGGAACGTGACCCGCAGGTCGCGCACGGACAGCAGTGGTTCCTGGTGGCTGCCTCGGGTCTGGAGGTTCTCGATGGTCTCGGTCATGTCCTGCTACCTCCGGCTCTTGGGGTCGAGGGCTTCGCGCAGCGACTCGCCCATCAGGGTGAACCCGAGGGCCACCACGATGATGCACAGCGCAGGGTAGACCGCGAGGTGCGGGTGGTCGTAGATGTACCGCTGGGCCTGTCCGAGCATCTGGCCCCACTCAGGCTGGCGGTCGTCGGGGTTGCCGAGCCCGAGGAAGGACAGGGCCGCAGCGTCGATGATCGCGCCGGCGAGGACCAGGGTGGACTGCACGATGACCGGGGCGAGCGAGTTGGGCAGGATGTGCCGGAAGACGATCGCCGACTTCTTCACGCCGAGGGCCCGTGCGGCGAGCACGTGGTCGGTGCTGCGCTGGGCCAGCATCGAGCCACGCAGCAGCCGGGCGAAGATCGGGATCTGCACGACGGCGATGGCGATGATGACCGTCCACTGGTTGGGGTTCTTGGCCAGGGCGGCGATCGAGAAGGCCAACAGCAGCGACGGGATGGACAGCATGACGTCGACCGCGCGCATGACGACCGAGTCGACCCAGCCACCGAAGGCGCCGGCCAGGGTGCCGAGGGTCAGGCCGCCGACGAGTCCGAAGACTGTGGCGAAGACCCCGACGATGAGGGTCTGGCGGCTGCCGACCAGCAGTCGCGACAGCAGGTCGCGCCCGCGGGAGTCCGCGCCGAGCGGGAAGCCCGGCTCCGGTCCCGGGATGGGGTTGGACTGGGGTCGGACCTTGTCGAGCAGCAGGCCCTGGGTCGGGTCATGCGGGGCGATCAGCGGGGAGAACAGGGCGAGCAGCACGAACACGAGGGTGATGCCGGCCCCGAGGAGGAAGACCGGGTTGCGGCGCAGCCGCTTCCACGCGCTGGCGATGAGTGAGACGCCTGAGCTGTCCTCGATCGCCCCCGCGTCGGAGACGGCGACCTCGCCGACCGCGGTGGCGACCCCGCCGCGGCGGTCCGCGCCGGCGCTCGCGGCCAGGTCGTCGATCTTCTGCTTCTTGGTGTTGGGGTTCAGGGGGTTGGACACGGGGTCACCTCGTCCGAACTCGGGGGTCGATCACGGCATACGCGATGTCGACCAGGAGGTTGACGACGACGAAGGTCACGGCGGCGGCGAGGATCAGGACCTGCAGCACCGAGTAGTCGCGTCCGAAGAAGGCCAGGGCGAGGGCTTCACCGATTCCGCCGAACGAGAAGACCTGCTCGGTGAGGACGGCACCGACGAGCAGGCCACCGGTCTGCAGGCCGATCGTCGTGATCACGGGCAGCAGGGCGTTGCGCAGGATGTGCCGCCCGCGGATCACCCGGTTGGTCAGGCCCTTGGACTCGGCTGTCCGGACGTAGTCCTCGTCGGTCACGTCCAGCACGGCGGCGCGGGTGATCCGGAAGATCACCGCGAACGGGATCGTGCCCAGCGCCAGCGCCGGCAGGATCAGGTGCTTGAAGGCGTCCCAGGCGGCGTCGTACTCCCGCGTGATCAGTCCGTCGAGGACGAAGAAGTTGGTGACCCGGGTCGCGTCCACTCCGGGAGACTGGCGCCCGGAGACCGGGAGCCAGCCGAGCTTGATCGCGAACCAGTACTTGAGCAGGAAGGCCAGGAAGAACACGGGCACGGCGACGCCGATCAGTGACCCGACGACGCTGAGGTTGTCGAACCACGTGTTGCGGCGGCGAGCAGCCATGTAACCGAGCGGGATGCCCAGTGCGACGGCGAGCAGGATGGCGAACAGCGCCAGCTCGATCGTCGCGGGAAAGCGGCTGAGGAAGATCTGGAAGGCGTCGGTGCCGGGTTGGACCTTGATGGACGACCCGAACTCGCCCCTGAGGGCCCGTTTGACGAACGTCCAGTACTGCACGTAGATGGGCTGGTCGAGCCCGAGAGAGCGTTCCAGGGCGGCCCGGCGGGCCGCGGTGGCCCGCTCACCCAGCATCGCGGACACCGTGCCTCCCGGCAGTGACCGCAGCCAGAGGAAGACCAGCAGCGAGAGGACGACGACGACCCCCACCATCTGGATCAGTCGACGCAGGATGAATCTCAGCACAGGGGTCGATCTCCTTCGCTTGCGACGGCCGTGGGTCTCACGGCCGCCGTGCGTTCAGCACTGTGGCCGTCCCAGCGATTCTGCTGGGACGGCCACAGTTTTAGGAAGTGCTGTCCGAGGTCAGTCTCGAACCAGTTACTTCTGCACCGTCACGCCAGCGAAGGTCTCGGCGGTCAGTGGGCTCGCCACCATGCCCTTGACCTTCTCGCTGACCACCAGGGCCGGCGGGGAGTGGCTGATCGCCAGACCCGGGAGGTCCTGCTCCATGATCGTCTTGTTCAGCTTCTCGTAGGCGGCGGCGCGCTCGCCCTCGTCCACGATCGCATCTGCTGCGTCGAGGTCCTTGGTGAGCTGGGCACCGTAGGAGGTCGCGGCAGTCTTGAAGTCGTTCTCCTTGAGGTTCGAGAAGAACGTGCCGATGAAGTTGTCGGGGGAGTTGTAGTCACCCGTCCAACCCAGCAGCCACGAGTCGAACTGGCCGTTGTCGACACCGTCGAGGTAGCCACCGTTCCACGGCTTCGTGACGGAGACGACCTTGATGCCGACGGCCTCGAGATCGGTCCGCATGGCGTCCCAGATCTTCTGGGGGTCCGGCATGTACGGACGCGACACCTCGGACGGGTAGGCGAACTGCAGGGTCATGCCCTCGGCGCCCGCTTCCTTGAGCAGCGACATCGCCTTGGTCTTGTCGTAGGCGTAGGGCTGCAGCTCCTTGTTGTAGCCGGCGATCGTCGGCGGCAGGAACTGCGTCGCCACGGTCGCGCCCTCGGGCAGCTGGGTCTTGACCAGCTGCTCGCGGTTCAGGGCGTAGTAGATGGCCTGACGGACCTTGAGGTCCTTGAGCTTCGGGTTCTTCACCGGGTTGAAGCCCATGTAGAGGATGTTGAACGCGGGGCGGACCAGGAGCTGGTTGCCGTTGTCCTTCAGACCCTTCCAGTCAGCGGGGTTCGGGAGGTCGTAGCCGTCGATGCTGCCGGCCTCGAGCTCCTGACGACGCGTGCTCTCGTCCGGGATGATCTTGAAGACGAGCTTGGCCGTCTTCGCCTTCTCGCCCCAGTAGTCGTCGTTGCGCACGAGCGTGACCGTCTTGTTGGCCTCGTCGAACTTGTCGAGCTTGTAGGGCCCGCTGCCGACGGGGTTCTTGGAGTAGGCCGGGTAGCCGAAGCCCTCGCCCTGCTTGGTGACGTTGTTGGCGTCACCGTCCTTGAGCGCCTTCGGCGACTGCATGGAGAACGAGTCGAGCGACAGGGCCGTCGGGAACTTCGACGTGGGACGGCTGATCTTGACGACCGCCGTCATGTCGTCCTTGGCCGAGCAGCCCTGGTAGAGCGCGTTGGCGGCGTCGGTCTTGAAGGAGCCCATGACGTCGGCCCAGTAGCCGGCGGGACCACCCTGGGCGATCTCGTTCTGGTCGAACATGCGCTCGAAGTTGTAACAGACCGCCTCGGCGTTGAACGCCTCACCGTCCCAGAACTTCACGCCCTCGCGGAGCTTGAACGTCCACTCCTTGCCGTCGGCCGAGGCCTCCCAGCTGGTGGCGAGCTCGGGCTCGATGTCGGCGGTGCCTGGCTTGATGCCGACCAGGCCCTCCATCATCTGGCGGGTGACCCGGAACGTCTCGCCGTCAGTGGCGTAGAAGGGGTCGAACAGCTCGGGGGCGCCTGCAGCGCCGAAGGTGATGGTGTCCTTGGTGTCACCACCGCTGGAGGAACCGCCGGTGCTGGCCTCTCGATCTGACTGGGCGCAGGCCGTCAGGGTGAGGGCCAGCGTCGTCGCCAAGACGACCGGGGTCGTCCTTCGCGTGAGCTTCATGAATACCTCGCTTGTGTGCGAACTTTGGTCGACCCGGTCGGGCGCCAAGGGTGCTGCCGTGTGGTGCGGTCCGCAGGGGCATGCGTGCGCAAACCTTCTACGGTTGGTCGCAGACCCTAGCGAGAACTGCGGTGCCCGCACCGCTCCGCCGCGGAAATTAACAAAAGTGAGACACATGCCAGAAAGAGCTCGGTTCCCCATGGTGCGCGCGGTGGTCGGCGCCGCCATCGTCGACGACCTGGACCATCCGACACGGCTGCTGAGCGCCCGACGGACCGAGCCCCCGGCGCTCGCCGGCGGGTGGGAGCTCGCTGGGGGCAAGGTGGATCCGGGCGAGACGAGCGAACAGGCGCTGCACCGGGAGCTGGTCGAGGAGCTCGGGGTCACGGTGCGCCTCGGGGAGGTGCTGCCCGGTCCGCTCGACGGTTCTCGGTGGCCCCTGGGTGAGTCCTACGCGATGACGGTCTGGTGGGCGGTCGTCGAGTCCGGCGAACCGGCCCCGCTGGAGGAGCACGACGCGCTGCGCTGGCTCGGCCCGGCAGACCTCTACGACGTCCCATGGCTGCCCGCCGACCTGCCGATCATCGACGTCATCGCCGGACGCCTGCGCCGAGAATGGCACTGAGCCGGGCGGCGCGGCGCCATACCTCAGCATGTGGGGGCGGTCACCACGCCCGCGCGGGGTGGTCCTGACGTGCTCTAAAGCCTGAGACAATGGTGCTCATGCCCATGCAGACCCGCCGTGACATCCGCAATGTCGCCATCGTTGCCCACGTCGACCACGGAAAGACCACCCTGGTCGACAAGATGCTCTGGGAGGCGGGTGCGTTCGGCGAGCACCAGCACGTCGACGAGCGTGCGATGGACTCCGGTGACCTCGAACGCGAGAAGGGCATCACCATCCTCGCGAAGAACACCGCCATCCACTACGCCGGAAAGGCTGCCGCCGACGCGGGCCTCCCCGACGGTGCCACGATCAACATCATCGACACCCCCGGCCACGCCGACTTCGGTGGCGAGGTCGAGCGCGGCCTGTCGATGGTCGACGGTGTCGTGCTCCTCGTCGACGCGTCCGAGGGTCCGCTGCCCCAGACGCGCTTCGTGCTGCGCAAGGCGCTCTCCGCGAAGATGCCCGTCGTCCTGTGCATCAACAAGGTGGACCGCCCCGACTCCCGCATCGCCGAGGTCGTCGACGAGGTCTACGAGCTGTTCCTGGACCTCGACGCCGACGAGCACCAGATCGAGTTCCCGATCGTCTACGCCTCCGCCAAGAACGGTCGCGCCTCGATGACCCGCCCGGAGAACGGTGGTCTCCCGGACTCCGAGAACCTGGAGGCGCTCTTCGAGACGATCCTGTCGACGATCCCGGCCCCGACCTACGACGACGAGGCCCCCCTGCAGGCGCACGTCACCAACCTCGACGCCTCCAACTTCCTCGGGCGCCTCGCGCTCCTGCGTGTGCACAACGGCACGATCAGGAAGGGCCAGCACGTCGCGTGGTGCAAGGTCGACGGCACCGTCGAGCGCGTCAAGATCACCGAGCTGCTCATGACCGAGGCGCTCGAGCGCAAGCCCGCCGAGTCCGCCGGCCCCGGCGACATCATCGCCATCGCGGGCATCCCCGAGATCATGATCGGGGAGACCCTGGCCGATGCGGAGAACCCCATCCCGCTGCCGGTCATCACGGTCGACGAGCCGGCCATCTCCATGACCATCGGCACCAACACCAGCCCCATGGTGGGCCGCGTGCGCGGGTCGAAGGTCACTGCCCGCATGGTCAAGGACCGCTTGGACAAGGAGCTCGTCGGCAACGTGTCGTTGCGCGTCCTCACGACCGAGCGTCCCGACGCCTGGGAGGTCCAGGGCCGTGGTGAGCTCGCGCTCGCCATCCTCGTCGAGCAGATGAAGCGCGAGGGCTTCGAGCTCACCGTCGGCAAGCCGCAGGTGGTCACCCGAGAGGTCGACGGCAAGACGCACGAGCCCGTCGAGCGGCTCACGATCGACACCCCCGAGGAGTTCCTCGGCCCGATCACGCAGATCATGGCCGCCCGCAAGGGCCGCATGGAGCAGATGACCAACCACGGCACCGGCTGGATCCGGATGGAGTTCCTCGTGCCGTCGCGTGGGCTCATCGGCTTCCGGACCGAGTTCCTCACCGAGACCCGTGGCACCGGCATCGCCCACCACGTCTTCGAGGACTACGAGCCGTGGTACGGCACCATCACGACCCGCACCAGCGGCTCGCTCGTCTCCGACCGCACCGGTGTCGTCACCTCCTACGCCATGGTCAACCTCCAGGAGCGCGGGACGCTGTTCGTCGACCCGACCACCGAGGTCTACGAGGGCATGATCGTCGGCGAGAACTCCCGCGCCGACGACATGGACGTCAACATCACCAAGGAGAAGAAGCTCACCAACGTGCGCGCCTCCTCCTCGGACAACTTCGAGAAGATCG
>JBDSKZ010000003.1:0-24566 GCA_039916625.1 Pedococcus sp. | reverse complement strand
GGCTCTGGGTCGTGAGCCCACAGATGTAGATCCCCACCTTGCCGGGCACAAGGGGGGTGAAGTCGCGCAGCTGGCGCGCGGCGGTGTCGTACAGGCGAAGACTCACGGGCGCAAGGCTACCGGCGCGGACCCCACGAGCCGAACCGCGAGCGGCTCCGCCGAAGTCCACAAGTTTTTACTCCCACCCATGACATCCGTCATGGGTGCCGCGGGGCAGTGCGAGCACGTTGGGTAGGTGCGCTGGCCCGCGCACCAGCAGCCAGGAGGATCACGTGACCAGACGCACCACCGCTGCCCTCGGAGCAGCACTGCTCGGCGCAGCTGCGCTTGCCATGCCTGGCACCGCGCTCGCTTCGGGCAGCCGGGCCGGGGCAGACCCCGACCACCACGGCCACCACGGCACGCAGGGCGCACTTCCCGGTGGCTACACCAACCTCGTCGTCATCTACGAGGAGAACCACTCCTTCGACAACCTGTACGGCTCATGGGGGCGGGTGGGCGGTGACCGTGTGCACGGCACCGCTGCTCGCGCCGGGAAGCAGGTTGCCCAGGACGGCACGCCATACCACTGCCTGCTCCAGAACGACGTCAACCTCGCTACACCCCCACGACCGGACACCTGCCAGGACACCGGCCACGGGGTCGTCGCGAGCAACTTCACCAACCGCACCTTCACCATCGACGACTACATCAAGCCGTCCGACACCACGTGTCCCCCAGAGGGCGTCTTCAAGCCCACCGGTGTCGTCAAGGGCACTGGCCTACCGGGTGGGTGCACCCGGGACCAGGTGCACCGCTTCTACCAGGAGCAGTACCAGATCGACGGTGGCAAGCAGGACCGGTACGTCACGGGGTCCGACGCCGTCGGCCTGACCATGGGTCGCTACGACACCAAGGCCCTGTCGATCTACCGCTACCTGCACTCGCGCGGCGCCCCGAACTACGTGGTCGCGGACCACTTCTTCCAGGCCGCTTTCGGCGGTTCGTTCCTCAACCACCAGTTCCTCATCGCCGCACGCGCACCGCTGGACACCTCCGCGGGGGCACTGGGCGCCAGGAGCTCGGTGCTCGACAGCAACGGCATGGTGACGACGTACCCGCTCTACACACCGACAGGCACCGTCGTGGACGGGCAGCTCACGCAGAAGTGCGCCGCCGTCGGCAACGACCCTGTCGCGGCCTGCGGCGACTACGCCGTCAACACCGTCCAGCCGTCGTCGGCACCCGCGGGCAACGGCGCCAAGATCCCGCTCATCGACGACGCGGTGTACCCGAACATCGGTGACCGCCTCAGCAGCGCGAACGTGAGCTGGAACTGGTACTCCGGCGGCTGGGACGACGCAGTTGCCGGCCATCCCGGCGGCACCTTCCAGTTCCACCACCAGCCGTTCAACTACTTCGCCAACTATGCCGCCGGAGCGCCCGGGCGCTCTCACCTGCAGGACGAGACGAACTTCGTGGCCGCAGCCAAGGCGGGCACGCTCCCGCAGGTCAGCTTCGTCAAGCCCTACGGCACGGAGAACGAGCACCCCGGGTACGCCAGCGAGCACTTCGGCAGCGACCACCTCGTCGACCTGCTCAAGACCATCACGCACGGTCCGCAGGCCGACAACACCCTCGTGATCGTGACCTACGACGAGTTCGGCGGGTCCTACGACCACGTCGCCCCGCCCAAGGCGGACGCATGGGGACCCGGAACCCGCGTCCCCGCGCTCGTGCTGTCCGCCGGCATGAAGCGCTCGGGCGTCAGCCACACCAGCTACGACACCACCTCGATCCTGGCCACCATCGAGCACGCGTGGGGCCTGGCGCCGCTGTCCCCCCGCGACGCGACGGTTGCAGACCTGTCGCGGGCAGTGTCGGTCGGCGGCCGGCACGACGACGACAGACCTCGTTCGGACCGCTGACGCGGCGGTAGCTCAGGCGGAGTAGACCAGCGCCGTCGCGATGGCCGCGACGCCCTCGCCTCGCCCGGTGAGGCCGAGCCCGTCGGTCGTGGTGCCACTGAGGGACACGGGTGCATCGACCGCAGCCGACAGGACCTGCTCGGCGAGGTGTCGCCGGGCGCCGATCTTGGGGGTGTTGCCGATCACCTGCACGCCGATGTTGCCGATCTCGAACCCCGCCTCCCGCACCAGCCGGGCCGCCTCGGCGAGCAGGACGCGCCCGGCCGCCCCGTCCCACTCCGGCAGACCGGTGCCGAAGTGCAGGCCCAGGTCGCCGATTCCCGCGGCGGAGAACAACGCATCGCAGGCGGCGTGGCAGGCCAAGTCCGCGTCCGAGTGTCCTTCGAGCCCCTGCCCCGGCCAGTGCAGCCCTGCCACCCACAGCTCGCGGGTCGGGTCGGTGGAGAAGGCGTGGACGTCCACACCGATCCCCGTGCGCGGCATACCGGTGGGCACCATGGCGCCATCCAACCACTGCCACGACAAACCAGATGAACCACCAGAGCCATCCAGCTAGCGTTGCCCCGCATGAGCGCACCCCTGCCGATCCCCGTCCTGACCGGTGACCTGGTCACGCTCCGCCAGCACCGGGACACGGACGCCGACGGAGTGTTCGAGCGAGCGGTGGACCCCTTGGCCCGACACTTCACGATGGTCCCGCTGGAGTACACCCGCGAGATGGCCCTCGGGTACGCCACCGAGTTCACGGCTCCCTCAGCCGAGCAGATCTGCTGGGCCATCGAGGTGGATGGCGCCTACGCAGGGTCGATCGACCTGCGGATCATGGCGGTCGACGCAGGTGCCGGATCGCTGGGCTTCGCGACCCACCAGGACTTCCGTGGCCGTGGCGTCATGTCGGAGGCGGTCCGCGTCGTCGTGCGGCACGCCTTCGACGAGCTCGGCTTCGCGTCGGTGCGCTGGGAGGCGCACGTCGGCAACTGGGGCAGCGCCAAGACCATCTGGCGGGCGGGGTTCCCGGTGCCGACCTTCGTCCCCGACCTGCTCATCGAACGCGGCCGGCTCGTGGACGGTTGGATCAGCACCCTGCACGCCCCGACGCCGACCGAGCCCGTGGCGTCGTGGGACCAGGTGCAAGCCGCGTTGGCCGGCACGGTCCCTTCCCCGGTGTAAGTCGGTCGAAGTCAGGCGTCATCGAGGTGGCGCCGGGCGGTCGCAAGGTCGTCCGGTGTCGTCACCTTGAACGCCAACCGGTCGCCCTCGACCACGCGGACGTGGCCACCCATGGCCTCGACCAGCGCCGCGTCGTCGGTGGCGTGGGCACCAGTGGAGTGCGCGTGCTCGAGGATCTCGCGCAGGAACGCCTGCGGCGTCTGTATGGCGCGTAGCCGAGCCCGGTCCGGCGTCGCCACCACGACGCCGTCGGCGTCGACCTGCTTGATGGTGTCGGTGACCAGCAGGCCGGGCACCACGGCCGGGTGGCCCAGCCGCACCTCGTGCACCAGGCGGCTGAACAACGACGACGGGGCGAGGCAGCGCGCCGCGTCGTGGACGAGCACGATGCCGTCGTCGGGGCGCAGGGCGGCGAGCCCGGCAGCGACCGAGTCGGTGCGCTCGGCCCCACCGCTGACGACGTCCACGTCGGCCGGGCGGGCGCTGCGGGACGCGATCGCGCCCGCCTCCCTGAGGTGGGAGACGGGCGCGACGATGACGACATGGGACACCTCAGGTGCCCCGAGCGCTCGAGCCACGGCGTGCTCGAGCAGTGACCTTCCGTCGAGGTCGACGAAGGCCTTGGGCTGGACAGCCCCGAGCCGGGTCCCGCGGCCACCGGCCACGAGGACGACGGCGCTCAGGACGCGAGAACCTCGTCGAGGATGGCCTCGGCCTTGTCCTCGTTCGTCTTCTCGGCCAGGGCCAGCTCGGAGACGAGGATCTGGCGTGCCTTGGCGAGCATGCGCTTCTCGCCGGCCGACAGGCCACGGTCCTTGTCCCGACGCCACAGGTCGCGGACGACCTCGGCCACCTTGATCACGTCGCCGGAGGCGAGCTTCTCGAGGTTGGCCTTGTAGCGGCGCGACCAGTTGGTCGGCTCCTCGGTGTGGGGGGCCCGAAGGACGGCGAAGACCTTGTCCAGGCCCTCCTGTCCGACGACGTCACGCACGCCGATGTCCTCGCAGTTCTCCGCGGGAACCTCGATCGTCAGGTCGCCTTGGGCCACCTTGAGCTTGAGGTAGATCTTCTCCTCGCCCTTGATCGTGCGGGTGTTGATTTCTTCGATGAGTGCAGCCCCGTGGTGGGGGTACACGACCGTCTCGCCGACCTTGAAAACCATCTGCTGTTTTCCCCTTTCGCGACCCTCAGAATATCACGCCACGCCGGGGACGGGAAAGCAGTCTCGTTCGCGTTTGCGCTGGTCAGAGGCATGGAAGCGGGTGACAAGGCACGGTTCTCGGTCTTGACAGGATGCCGCCCTCCGTGCAACGCGCACGGGTGCGCCCTCGCCACCGCTGGGCCGGTAGGCTGTCCGCGTGATGCGCCGAACCCCGCTGGCCGCCCGCTCCGCAGGCCGCCCCTCGTCCCTGCGTCGACTCGTTCCGGTGGCTGCACTCGGTGCCGCGTTGGCCTTGTCCGCGTGCCAGACGCAGTCGCCGATCCAGACCGACGCGTCCTATGCGCCTGCCGACGGCGTGGCCGTCGACCTCGGCAGCATCCAGGTGCGCGACCTGGTCGTGATCAGCTCCGGCAAGGACCAGCCCGGCGTCCTGTCGGGCTCGGTGTCCAACAGCAGTGCCGACGCACAGCGCATCGCCTTCGCCCTGCCCCAGGGGCAGCCGGTCTTCGCCGAGAGCGCCGCCTTCTCCCAGGCTCGGCTGTCCGAGGGCACCCAGGTACAGCTGCTGTCGGTGCCTGCGAGCCCAGGCGGCGTCATCAAGCTCACCGTGCAGTCCGCGACCGCCCCGGCTGCCGTCGTGACGGTGCCGGTGCTCCCGGCGTCCGGCTACTACGCGACGCTCGCGCCGACGTCGATGCCGTCGACCCCCACGACCGCTCCCTGACGTCCCACCGGGCAGACCTCGCTCAGTCGGACTCGAACTTGTAGCCCAGCCCGCGCACGGTGACGATGAAGCGCGGATCGGCCGGGTCGGGCTCGATCTTCGCGCGGAGCCGTTTCACGTGGACGTCCAGCGTCTTGGTGTCGCCCACGTAGTCGCTGCCCCACACCCGGTCGATCAGCTGCATCCGGGTCAGCACCCGACCGGTGTTGCGCAGCAACATCTCCAGCAGCTCGAACTCCTTGAGCGGCAACGCGGTGGTCTCCCCTGAGACGGTGACGATGTGTCGCTCGACGTCCATCCGCACCGGGCCGGCCTCGATGGTCGCCGGCACCAGCTCCTCGGGCTCCGCCAGCCGGCGCAGCACCGCCTTGATGCGGGCCAGGAGCTCGCGGGAGGAGTACGGCTTGGTGACGTAGTCGTCCGCCCCGATCTCGAGCCCCACGACCTTGTCGATCTCGCTGTCCTTCGCGGTCAACATGATCACCGGCACGTTGGACCGCTGGCGCAGGGCCCGGCAGACCTCTGTCCCGGACAGGCCGGGGAGCATGAGGTCGAGCAGGACGAGGTCGGCCCCGGCCCGGTCGAAGTCCGCAAGGGCGTCAGGTCCGGTCTCGGCGACCGCCACCTCGTAGCCCTCCTTGCGCAGCAGGTAGGACAGCGGGTCGGAGAACGACACCTCGTCCTCGACGACCAGGATGCGGGTCATGCGCGTGGGTCTCCTCGGGACGGCGTGGGTGCTGGGGAGTCGTGGGTGACGCGGCCGCCGGAGCGGTCGGCAGCGGTGGGCAGCCGGATCGTGAACGTCGACCCGCGGCCCTCCTCGCTCCACACGGCGACGTCACCTCCGTGGTTGGCGCAGATGTGCTTGACGATGGCCAGGCCCAGCCCGGTGCCGCCGGTGGCCCGAGAGCGCGCCGCGTCGACGCGGTAGAACCGCTCGAAGATGCGGGCCTGCTCGGCCTGCGGGATGCCGTGGCCCTGGTCGGTGACCGTGATCTCGACCATGTCGTCGTTGAGGCGCCCCCCTACGGCGACGCGGGTGCCGTGGTCGGAGTAGGCGACGGCGTTGCCGATGAGGTTGCGGACAGCGGTGACGAGCAGGTCCTCGTCACCGAACACCTTGAGGTCGGGCGCACACGCCTCGGCGATCTCGATCTGCTTGGCGTCGGCCCCGACGCGGGAGTAGTCGATGGCCTCGTGCACGGCGGCGGTCACGTCGACGAGACGGGGCTCGTGCAGGGTGTCGGCGACCTGGAGGCGGGAGAGGTCGACGATCTCCTTGACCAGCTGGGCCAGGCGGTGGCTCTCGACCTGCATGCGGCCGGCGAACCGCTCGACGGCCTCAGGGTCGTCCTTGGCGTCGAGGATGGCCTCGGACAGCAGGCCGATACCGCCCACCGGGGTCTTGAGCTCGTGGCTGACGTTCGCGACGAAGTCCCGGCGGACCTCCTCGACCCGGCGCGCCTGCGTGTGGTCCTCGACCAGGAGCAGCACGTGGCTGCTGCCGAGCGGTGCGACGCGGGCCTGCATGATCGACCGGCCCTGTCCGAGTGGTCCGCGCGACAGCTCGAGCTGCGACTCACGGATCACGCC
This sequence comes from Pedococcus sp., assembly GCA_039916625.1. Classification (GTDB taxonomy): domain Bacteria; phylum Actinomycetota; class Actinomycetes; order Actinomycetales; family Dermatophilaceae; genus Pedococcus. The sequence goes on along the minus strand of JBDSKZ010000003.1, from coordinate 18,010 downwards.
GTCACGGCGGACCTGACGGGCGAGGTGGCGCAGCTCGGCGTGGACGAGCTCGCCGTCGCGCACGAGGCCGTAGGCGACGGCTGCGGGCGACATCTTGGTCACCGCGTCGGCGGAGTCCACGACGATGGCGCTGGAGCGCAGCACCGCGAGGACGTCGCCGACCCCGGGCGGCAGGGACGTGACCGGGCGGTCCTGCGGCAGCTGGGTCTGCTGCCGCTCGGAGTAACGCACGGCAATGATGGCCAGGGCGCCGATGAGCACACCGGCGAACCCCGCCAGCACGGCAGCAGTGGTCGCATCCACGATCCCAATGTACGGTGCGCGCCATACCTGTCGGCGCCCAAACCGGCCCCGCCTGCAGGGGAGCCCCAGATGTTCACCTGAGGTCATCCGACCGTTCATGGCCTCGTGGGAGCCTCGGCTCGCACGCACGACCGCACTCACGCTAGGGAAGTAATGCGCAACGCATTCCACGAGGACCTCGACACGATCTCCGACCAGCTGGTCGAGATGACCCGCCTTGCGGGTTCGGCCATGTCCCGGGCCACGACCGCCCTCCTCGACGCCGACATCCAGCTCGCCGAGTCGGTCATCCAGGCCGACAAGGAGCTCGACCGGATGCGTGAGGGGCTGGACGCCCTGTCGATCGACCTGCTCGCCCGCCAGCAGCCGGTCGCCACCGACCTGCGCATGGTCGTCACCTCCATGCGCATGAGCGCCGACCTCGAGCGGATGGGTGACCTCGCTCGCCACGTCGCCAAGGTCGCGCGGCTGCGCTACCCCGAGTCGGCGGTGCCCGCCGACATCCGTGCCACCATCCTGCAGATGGGCCAGGTCGCCGAGCGCATCGTCGCCAAGTGCGGTCAGGTCATCGCGGCCAAGGACGTCGAGGACGCCAAGACCCTCGAGCGCGATGACGACGCGATGGACGAGCTGCACCGCAACCTGTTCAGCCACCTCATCGACGGGACGTGGAAGCACGGCACCGAGGCGGCTGTCGACATGACGCTGGTCGGGCGGTACTACGAGCGGTTCGCCGACCACGCCGTCTCGGTGGCCCACCGCGTCGTCTATCTCGTCACCGGCGAGTGGGACGTCGCCGAGGACCACGAGGAGCAGGAGGACCACAGCCCTGCGCTGTGACCGTCCTCGGCACGTGATCCCGCCAACTTTCCCCCGTCCGCTCTCAACCTGCGTCATGCTGACCCGCGTCTAGGGGGTAGGTGCCGACACCGGGTCGGGCGACGGGCAGGGGTGGGACGTGGACGCGACGGGCGAGGAGGAGTTCCGCCGCTTCGTGCAGGCGCGGTGGCAGGCACTGGTGCGGACGGCCTACCTGTTGACCGGCGACCAGGGACGTGCCGAGGACCTGGTGCAGCAGACCCTCGTCAAGGTCCACCGTCGCTGGGACCACATCTCGCGTGACGAGACCGCTGGCGGGCCCTACGCCTACACCCGCGCCGCCCTCGCCAACGAGTCCGCGTCCTGGTGGCGTCGCCGCCGGGTGACAGAGACGCTGGGCGAGGTCCCCGCCCACGCGGACCGGGCCACCGGCGACGCGTATGCCGCGTACGACACCCGCGACGAGGTCGCCCGGGCGGTCCTGGCCCTCCCGCCGCGCATGCGCGCCGTGGTCGTGCTGCGCTACTTCGACGACCTCTCCGAGGCCGCCACCGCCGAGGCCCTCGGTATGTCGCTCGGCTCGGTGAAGAGCCAGGCCTCCCGCGGCCTCGACCGCCTCCGCAGCGTCCTGCGCCAGAACAACGGCACCCCCGAGAAGAGCCTGTCATGAGCCTGGAGACCCAGCTGCGCGAGGCCCTCGCGGCCCGCGCCGATGACCTCGTCGCACCCGCGTTCGACCCCTGCGAGCGCGTGACCAGCGCCGTGGTCACCAGCCGTCGGCGTCGCCGGGTCGCGGCGGTCGGTGCGGCGGCTGCCGTCGTGGCGGTCGCGGTGCTCGCGCCCAACCTGGCCCAGGGTGAGCACCGGTCGACGCTGCCGGCCAAGCGGACCCAGGTCATCGTCCCGGGCCCGAACGACCCGCGGTGGAGCGCGCTGTCCTCGTGGCCGACGCGCGGGTCGCTCGCCACGGACACGGCCTTCCTGACCGCGGTCGGCAACCAGTTCGCCACCTCGCACGTGCTGTATGCCGCAGACCTCCCGACCACACGCGTCGTCGTCAGCTGGGACGCCGAGACCGGCGGCGACGGGAAGCTCACGATGTTCTCCGGGCCGCGCGGTGGGACGGCCCAGGACCTCGCCGAGGTGTCCTCGGCCTCCGGCGGCCTCGACGACGTGGTGAGCCTGCGTGAGCACGCCGACAACGACGCGACGATCGTGGTCCTGACCCGTCCCGGCATCCAGACGGCGTCGATCTCGCGTTCTGTGCAGATCGGGGTGGACGGCTCGGTGACGCGCGACGCGTACCGACCGGTTCGGCTCACCGACGGCGTCTACTCCGAGCTCCTCCAGGACTCGCCGCCGAGCCTGACGCGGGTGAGGGTCGGCGACAGCACCACCGCCGGCTCCCGCGTCACCCTGATGGCCTCCTCCTCCCGGCCAGCCGACACGGACGGCCCCTCGATCTGCCTCGACTGCACCGGCGAGGACTTCCGCGCCAGGGCCGAGCCCGCCATCGGCGGAGGCGTTGCCGTCAGTCTGGGGCTGAGCCCTGACGACGTCACGACCACCACCCGCTACTACGGACCGGTGGACCGCGCCCTGGCCGGCCGCGTCGGGATGGCCGACAGCGTTGCACCTGGCACGGCGACGCGGCTGATGGTCACAGACACCAGGCTGCCCCAGGGCCAGGTACTGCGCAGCGCCCTCCTCGTGGCCACCGCCAAGGACGGCAGCGCCGCATCGACGATGGAGCTCGCCACGGGCGTCCCGATCAACGCCGCGACTGCCAACGTCCACCCGTTCGTGCTGCACAGCGGTGGAACCGGGACAACGACGATGTCCTACGAGGTGTTCGCGCTGGACGCGGCCAAGGCGCGGCTGGTGTCGTCGTCTCCGAGCATCTACCCGTCCACGACGATGCTGACGCCCCGAGAGGGCAGGGTCGTGGCCACCACGCCGTTCTGGTCGCCCGACACGACGCCCTACGAGATCGAGGCCTACGACGGCTCCGGCACACCGCTCGGCCGGTGGCCCGTGGACCTGCCCTCCGAGGATGCCTGGACCGAGGGCGTCCAGCCCTAGCGGCCCTGGTTGGCCACGGCAGCCGCGGCCTCGGCGGCTGCCTCGGGGTCGAGGTACTCGGCCGGCTTCGTCGGCATGAAGTCCTCACCCAGGGAGTACAGCAGCGGCTGGCCGGTCGGGATGTTGAGCCCGGAGATGTCCTCGTCGCTGATGCCGTCGAGGTGCTTGACCAGCGCGCGCAGGCTGTTGCCGTGGGCGGTGACCAGCACCGTCTCCCCTGCCTTGAGGTCGTCCTGGATGGCACCTTCCCAGTAGGGCATCATCCGCTCGATGACGTCCTTGAGGCACTCGGTGCGCGGCACGTCGACGCCCGCGTAGCGCGGGTCGGCCGACTGGTCGTACTCGCTGCCGACCTCGATCGGCGGCGGCGGGGTGTCGAACGACCGGCGCCACAGCATGAACTGCTCGTCGCCGTACTTGTCCCGTGTTGCGCTCTTGTCCAGGCCCTGCAGCGCGCCGTAGTGGCGCTCGTTGAGCCGCCAGTGGCGGCGGACCGGGATCCAGTGGCGGTCCGCCGCGTCGAGCGTGAGGTTGGCCGTGGAGATGGCGCGGCGCAGCACCGAGGTGTGCACGACGGTCGGAAGAACTCCCTTGTCCTTCAACAGCCTTCCGCCGGCGACAGCCTCCTCTCGGCCTTGGTCGTTGAGGTCGACGTCGACCCAGCCCGTGAAGAGGTTCTTGGCGTTCCAGTCGGAGTGCCCGTGGCGCAGCAGGATGAGGGTGTATGCCATGGGGCCAGCGTAGTGACAGCCCCCCGGTACCCGCCTCAGGACCGTTCGAGCAGGTGACGGAAGGCGTCGAGGTTGCGCAGCGACTCCCCGCGCGAGACCCGCCAGTCCCACTCCTTCTGCATGCTCGTGCGGAACCCGATGGCGAGCAGCTCGTTGAAGTGCGAGTCCGCGGCGTCGAGGAGGACACCGAGGAGCTGGTCGAGGTAGCGAGCGTCGACACCGGCCGCGGGAAGCCTGCCAGCGACATAGACGTCGCCGGAGCTGTCGATCGCGTAGGCGAGGCCGGGCAGGCGCAGGTTCTTGCGCAACAGGTAGCGGTAGAACTTCTCATGGTTCTCGTCGAGATTACAGATGACGAACGCCGACACCGACAGCGAGCGCTCACCGGCGACCAGCGATGCCACTGTCTTGAGCTTCTTCTCGCCCGGCAGCGTCACCACGTACTCGCCTGGGCGCGCACCGGGCTCCCACTCGACCTCGGTCTCCGCGAGGTAGCCCTCGAGGACCTCGGTCAGCCCACTCACGGGACCACCGCCGACGGCACCCCGGCGAGCGACCCGTTCGGTGGCGGAACGTCGAAGGCCCGTTCACGAGCTCGCATCGCCTCGATGTAGACCTCGTAGAGCCGGTCTGCGGTGCGGTCCCACCCGAACAGGGCAGCATGCTCGACTGCCTTGCGGGACAGCACCTTTCGGCGGTTCGGATCCATGAGCAGTCCTTCCAGGGCATCAGCCCAGGTGGGGATGTCGTGTCCGTCGACGAGCACTCCGGCATCGCCCACGGCAGTCGGCAACCCTCCCACCTCTGCGGCGACCACCGGGGTGCCGCAGGCCTGGGCCTCGACGGCCACGAGGCCGAACGACTCTGAGTGGGAGGGCACGGCGACGAGGTCCGCTGCGCGATACCACTGCGCGAGCTCGGTGCGGGACACCGGCGGGACGAACCGCACCTCCGAGGTGATGCCGAGCGCGGCAGCCAGCTCCTGCAGGGACTGCGGGTGCTCGAGCCCCGACCCGCTGGGCCCCCCGAGCACCGCCACGGCGAGCTGGCCGCGCCAGTCAGGGTGGCGGACGAGCAGCTCGGCAGCCGCCTTGACGAGGACCTCCGGCGCCTTGAGGGGCTGGATCCGCCCGACGAACAAGAGCACCTTGGCGTCACGGTCGAGATCGACGCAGGCACGCGCCGCGCGCTGGTCACCGGGCGAGAACACCGACAGGTCCACCCCGGGTGGCACGACGACCACCTTCTGGGGATCGGCCCCATACAGGTCGACCAGCTCGGCCCGCTCCCCCGCCGTGTTGGCGATGAGGCGGTCTGCGGCCTCGACGACCTGCAGCTCACCGATCTCACGGCCGGAGGGCTCGGGGGCGTCGCCCTGGGCCAGGTGGCTGTTCTTGACGCGCGCCATCGTGTGCATGGTGTGGACCAGCGGCACCTGCCAGCGGTCCGCGGCGAGCCACCCGACCTGGCCCGAGAGCCAGTAGTGGGAGTGCACGAGGCTGTAGTGGTCCTCGGGCGCATGCGCGCCGGCGCGCATGACCCCGGCGGCGAACGCGCACAGCTGACCCGGGAGGTCGTTCTTCCCGAGCCCCTCGTAGGGGCCGGCGGTGACGTGGCGGACCAGCACCCCCGGCTCGAGCTCCACCGTGGGCGCGAGCCCGGCGGTGGTGGTGCGGGTGAAGATCTCGACAGCGACGTCACGCTTGGCCAGCTCGCGGGCCACCTCGACGACGTAGACGTTGAGGCCGCCGGCGTCCCCCGTGCCCGGCTGCTCCAGCGGCGAGGTGTGGACGCTGAGCATGGCGACGCGGTCGATGCGGTCCCGGGTGGCCATGTCTGCGAGTCTGCCACTGGATGGCGCCGATGCTACGGCGAGGGGGCCGGCTGCGGGCGGGCGAAGGACGAGACGGTGAGGAACCCCGCGTCGGACCAGATGTGGACGTCGATGCGCCCGTCCGATCGCACGTCGACGCCGCGGGCGACCCGCCCCGGGCCGACCCCGATGTCGGTGCCGAGGTTGGTGGAGAACGCCGCCTGCCCCTCCACGCTCCCCCGGGAGATCCAGACCGCCCCGCCACGCAGGTTGCGGTCGGGCAGGGCTGGACGCAGACCCGTCGTCAGAGGACGGTGGTCGAGGTGCCAGACGATCCCGTCCGCGCCGTTGACCGAGGCGCCGAGACGGATCACCGACCCTGCCAGCTCGACCCGGATCACGAGGGGCAGGGACCCGGCACCATCGGAGATGGACCCGAAGTACGTGGCACGACCGGGCAGGAAGACCAGCTCCTCGATGGAGATGTTGCTCAGCCTGCGGGTGACCTCCTCGTCGGTGTCCGTCCCGGTCCCGGTCGACCGCCCCTCCAGCGCGCTGAGCATCGAACCACTGATGACGGTCTGGGTGAGCAGGCTCCGGCCGCGCACGATCCGCAGCCCGTCGGCATACAGGGAGACCGAGGCCCCACCACCGAGGGTGGCCACGCCCTTGGCGTCCGGCGCCACCCGGAGCAGGCCTGGCGGCACGTCGGCGAACCCGGCGTCGCGACCCAGCCACCCCGGCAGCTGGGTCCAGAGCCCGAGCAGGGCGAGGGCGCTCAGCGAGGCCACCAGCGCGACCATGCTGCGGCTGATGTTCCTCTCGCGCCAACGCACGGAGCCAACCCTAGGGCGCGGCGCTGCGTACGCCGCGGCGCCGAGTCGTTGCACCCAAGGGGTCAGCGGGCGTAGTCGTCCTCGAGGCGCACGATGTCGGCCTCGTCGAAGTCCCCGAACGCCACCTCGAGCAGCCGGCCGGCAGTCTCGCCCCTGTTGGCCATGCGGTGGACGGCGCCTTGGGGCACCCAGACCTTCTCGCCCGGCTGGGCAGCCCAGGTCTGCTCACCGACGGTGACCTCGATCGGTCCGTCGAGGACCTGCCAGAACTCTCCACGGTTGTCGTGGGTCTGCAGCGAGAGCCGGTGCCCGGGCTGGACGGTGATGATCTTGACCGTCACGCGCTCGTTGGACACGAACTGCTCGAACTGACCCCACGGTCGTTCCTGCACGAAGATCTCGTCGCGCGGGTCGCGCATCAACATCCCCCTGTCGCCCGTCACCACGGTCCGTACGGGCCCATGTGCTGGTTCCCGCTCCCCCCACGACCCACCATCGACCGCAGCGCGGGCCGCACGTCGGCGAGGTAGATCGCGGCACCGACGAAGGCGATGAGGCCGATCGAGAAGATCCGCCCGGAAGCACCGATCGACACGAAGCCCAGCACCGCTGCGACCGCCAGGATGATGGTCCAGAACTTCTTGGTGCGCTTGCCTGCCGCGGCGTAGACCTCGGGCTTGTAGCGCACCCCGTCGACCAGCGCGAAGACCTCTGCGGCAAACGCCGTGAGGCTGAGCAGGAGCGTCACCACTGCCTGCAGGCTTCCGAGTGTCCCGAACATGGGGCACAGCCTAGACGTCAGACTTCGACGACCAGTGTCACCGGGCCGTCATTGACCAGTGAGACCTGCATCATGGCGCCGAACTCCCCGGTCGCCACCTCGACGCCACGCTCGCGCAGGGCCGCCACCACGGCCGCGACGAGAGGCTCTGCCACGGAGCCGGGAGCGGCGTTGCTCCACGACGGTCGACGTCCCTTGCGGGTGTCGGCATAGAGCGTGAACTGGCTGACGACGAGCACCGGGGCACCCTCGTCGAGCACGGACCGCTCGCCGTGCAGGATCCTCAGCTCACTGATCTTGCGCGCCAGCGTCGCCACCTGCTCGGGCCCGTCCTCGTGGGTCACGCCGACGAGCGCCAGCAGCCCGGGGCGGTCGATCGCCCCGACGACCTTGTCCTCGACCGAGACCGACGCGGACGACACCCGCTGCAGGACCGCGCGCACGACTGGCTCAGGCTGCGCGGGTCAGAGGTTGACGGCGACGATCGAGCCGACCGGTTCACCGTGCCCGAGGACCGGCGAGTACTCGAGCTGGGCAATCGCCTGCGACTCGACACCGAGGTGGCGCAGTACTGCGGCGAGGATCACCGGCTTGGCCCGCGGGTGGCCGTCGGCGACCTTGAGGGCGATGCCGCGGCCGTCGGCAAGCCCCACGGCATACACGGACTCGGCCCCGTCCTTGGCGATGAGCCCGGGGGTGTGTTCGATCAGGGCGGTGACATCGCGCCCGGTGCCGCCGAGGTAGGCCGGGTTGGCGCGGATGGCGTCGGCCACCTCGGCCTCGTGGGTGCCTGCCGGCGCGGAGGCCATCGTGCCGAACGCGCGGGCGAGGCCGGCGAGGGTCACCGCCATGACCGGTGCGCCGCAGCCGTCGACCGCGGTGGTGGTGATCTCGTCACCGGTCAGCTCGGCCAGGGTCTCGGCGATGGCCACCTGCAGCGGGTGCGAAGCGTCGAGGTACGTCGCGGTGTCCCAGCCGTTGACCACGCAGGTGGCGAGCATCGCGGCGTGCTTGCCCGAGCAGTTCTGGGTGATGGGGAGCTTGCCGCCGCCGCTGCGCAGGACGGCCTCGCGGGCCTGCTCGTCCACCGGGTAGTCCGGGGTGTTCTGCAGCGCGCCCTCGGTGAGCCCGGCTGCGGCGAGCATCTCGCGCACGGCCGCGAGGTGGAAGTCCTCGCCGGAGTGGCTGGCCGAGGCGAGCGCGAGGTGCGCAGGCGGCATGCGCAGGCCGGCCCGCACCATCGCCAGGGTCTGGACCGGCTTGTTGGACGACCGCGGGAACACCGGGTCCTCGACGGCTCCGAGCGCCAGCAGGTGCTCGCCGCCGTCCGCGGCGGTGACGACCACCGAGGCCCGGTGGGCCGACTCCACGAAGCCTCCTCGCACGTAGTGCGCGAGGACCGGGGCGTCGGCCAGGGCGGGCGGGGTGACGGTATGCAGCGTGCTCACCTGCCCGAGCCTAGCCACGAACGTCCGAGGACCTTCAGGACGGTCCGTTGCATATCGCCCGAGATCGTCCGAGCGCCACTGCCCAGGCCGCTCGAGATGTGCGAACCTGCCTCATGGCCACAACGAGGGTCTACATCTCGGGCGCGTTCGGCCTGGAGATCGACGCAGTGCCGTGCGGGTTCGTCACGAGTGTCGAAGGTGGCTTCATCCACGGCGATGTCGTGAGCGAGCCACCCGGCACCGATGGGGTCGTGCGCAAGCACATCGCCGGTATCGGCTACGACGAGATCATCGTGAGCTGCGGGGTCGTCGCGGGTCCGCTGATGTCCTGGGTCACGGAGTTCCTGACCGGCTCGGCACCGCGCCACGACGGCGCCATCGTCCTCCTCGACTTCGACTACAACCAGACCAGCCGACTGGACTGGCGCCGGGCCACCCTGTCCTCGGTGGCCTTCCCCGCGCTCGACGGGGCGAGCAGGGACCCAGCGCGCCTGACCGTGACCATCCGCCCCGAGTCCACCCGCGTCACGCCGGCGTCCGGCAGGTCGGCCCAGCTTCCCACCACCGGCAAGCAGCCGAAGAGCTGGCTCGCCTCCAACTTCCGCGTCGACATCCCGGGCGTCGACTGCTCGAAGGTCACCTCTGTGGCTGCCCTCGCGGTGGCCCAGGGGGGTGTCGGCGACGACGCGGGAGCCGTCCGCGACCCGGGCCGACGTGCCACGCCCCTCGAGGTCAGCGACCTCGTACTCAGTATCCGGGAGCCGGGCGGTGCCGGCTTCGAGGCCTGGCGCGACGACTTCCTCGTCAACGGCAACAACGATGCCACCCAGGAGAAGACCGCCACCATCACCGCCCTGGCCACGAACCTCAAGGACGAGCTGTTCCACCTGCAGGTTCAGGGCGTCGGCATCCACCACCTTGCGACCAGCAAGCGGGCCACCAGCACAGAGGTGGTGATGCGCCAGACCGCGTCGATGTACTGCGAACAGGTAGCCCTCGTCCTGCCGAAGGAGGACGTACCCGAACCACCCGTTCCCGTGCCCTCAGCTGCCGCAGACGCTCCTGCCACCGGCCCGTCGGCCGCGCAGGCGGAGCCGGTCGAGGTCGCCCGACGCCTGCTCGCCACGCGCGACAGCGAGCAGGCGTCCACCGGGGTGGACCTCCGGTTCGAGCAAGGCGCTCGGCTGGGAACGAGGTGGGCGCAGCAGCTCGCCGGACTCGACGAGCTCATCGAGCTGGCAGCCGTGTCGCGAACCGAGTGGTCCGCCATCTCCCTGCCCGAGGGGCATTCACTCGTGGAGTCGCTCACGAAGGCAGGGGTTCTGCCGAACGGCCACGAGGGGGGCCTCGACCTGGTCCGGGACTCGTTCGTGTCGGGCCTCGTCAGCGGTGTCGCGGACACCTACGCGCAGGTCAAGGCACACCTGGAGCCGCCAGCTCCACCGCCCTGACGGGTGGCTGGGCAGACCTCCGGTCCAGGGCGGCACCTGGCGCTACTGCCCTGACCCAACCCTGGACGGCGAAAGCCCCCCACCCGAACCGGGTTGGGGGGCCATCGCTGGTCTCCACAGCGAGAGACCATCACGCGGGGGTGGAGGTCAGTCGCCGACCTTGGTGGCGGCCGTGGAGCTGGCCTTCTTCGCGGTGGAGGCGGTCTTCCGCGCACCGGTGGTCGCCCGCTTGGTGGCGGTCTTGGTGGCGGTGGCCGACTTCTTGCTGGTGGTGGACGTGCGCCTGGCAGCGGTCCGGGTGCGCTTCGCGGACTCCTTGACGGCGGTGCCGACCTCGGTGGTCTCGACGGCGACCGAGTCCACGACTGCGTCGGCGACCGTGGCGGCCTCCTTGCGGCCGGTGGTCAGCGTGGCCTTGGCCGAGCGCTGGATCTCGTTGGCGGACTTGCGCACCGTGGTGACCGCACCCTTGCCGAGGGCGACCGTGGTCTCAGCCTGGGCGATGAGGTCCTTGGTGGCCTTCTGGGTACGCACGCGCTCGACGAGCTTCTCGCCCCGGGCGGCGACGGACTCGTAGGACTCCTGCGCCTTGCCGGCGATCTCGAGGCTGCGGTTGAGGGCGAAGGCCGGGAGCTCCTGTGCCTGCTCGGCCACACCGAAGACACGGGCCTGGGCCTTGGTCTGGAGGGCGGCCGGCTTGAGGTCTGCCTTGAGGTCGGAGGTGAGCTCGGCGCCGACGGTGGCGGCGCGGGCGCGGGCCGCGCGGACCTTCTCGACGGCGAGGTCGGTCAGGCCGACCACGGCGAACACGGGGGTGGTGTCGATGACGTTCTTGCGGATGTCGGCAACGAGTGCCATGTCATTCTCCTTGGGTGCGGGTGGTGGAGGTCTTGGTCGTGCGCGTGGCCTTCGTGGCGGTGGAGGACTTCGGGCTCCGGGGAGCCGAGGGATTCTTCCGGCCGGCTGTACGAGGTGTTGTGGTCTTGCGGGCGCGGTTCGTCGGGGCGGCGTCGCCACCGACGAAGGAGTCGTAGATGTCCAGCAGGGCGGACTTCTGGCGGTCACTGAGTCGCGGGTCGGCGCCGATGGCGGCCTGGGTGTCGGGCGTCCCGGCCGGGTGGCCGTGGCGCTCGTCGAGGATCCCGGCCCGTACGTAGAGCGACTCCGCGGAGACCTCGAGGCCCTTGGCGAGCTGCTGGAGGATCTCGGCGCTGGGCTTCTTCAGGCCCCGCTCGATCTGCGACAGGTAGGGGTTGGAGACGCCGGCCAGGTCGGACAGCTGACGCAGCGACAGCTTCGCGGACTGGCGCTGCTCACGCAGGTAGCCACCGAGGCTGTCACCCCCCAGGGGTCCAAGTGGAAGTCGGCTCATGCCCCCATCATGCTTGCTCTAGTTAGCAAAATGCAAACTGGAGGCAGCGTGTTCCCCATCACAAGGCATACAACAGGGTTTCGGGCGCCGCCGTGGACCACACGGGGTCGCCGTGGCCCAGGGGTCAGCGGCGGTCCTTGACCCCCAGCAGGACGCGGGCGTCCTGCGTGGACATCGCGGGACGCTGCATGACCTCGGCGAGGTGGGCGACCCGCGCCACGAGCTCGCGGTTGTGCTCGACCGGCACCCCGCGCGCGAACACCACGTTGTCCTCCATGCCCACGCGCAGGTGACCACCGGCCGCGAGCGCCGCGGCCGCGATCGGCAGGTGGGTGCGCCCGATGCCGGTCGCCGCCCAGGAGGTGACCTGCGGCGGGAGCATCGAGACCCCGGCCAGCAGGGCTGCCGGAGTCCCCGGCATCCCGCCGGGGACACCGGTGACGAAGTCGACGTGGACCTTGCCGCCGAAGGGCAGACCGTGGGTGTCGATGAGCCGGGCCAGGGCTGCGACGTGCCCCAGGTCGAACAGCTCGAACTCCGGGACGACCTCGCGCTCCTGCGCCTGCACGTAGAGGTCGGACATGAAGCCGTAGGGGTTGAGGAAGACGTCGTCACCGAAGTTCGTCGTACCGCAGGTCAGCGAGCAGGAGTCGGGTTGGGCGTCGAGGACGGTCAGCCGCTGCTCGAGCGGGTCGTGGACGCTGCCCCCGGTGGAGAGCTGCACGATCAGCGACGTCTGCTCGCGCAGCGCGTCGACCGCCGCCTTGAGGTGGCCGTGGTCGAGCGTCGGACGGTGCTCGTCGTCACGGATGTGCAGGTGGATCATCGACGCGCCGGCGGCCTCGCACGACGTGGCGGTCTCGACCAGCTCCTCGAGGGTGGTCGGCAGCTGCGGGTAGTCGCCCTTGGCCAGCTCGGCTCCGGTGGGCGCGACGGTGATCAGGGTGCCGGGGGTGGAGGCCATGGCGGACATCATGGCAGGGACCACAGGCTCAGGGAGCGACGACCTCGGTCTGGCTGGCGCTCACGCCACCGACGACCAGCGTCGCGTCGAGAGGGGTGTTTCGCTTGATCAGCGCGAGCCCGATCGGACCGTCCTCGTGGTGGCGGGCGACGGAGGTGAGCAGCCCGACCTGGCGCTCGCCGAGCAGCACCGGCCCGCCGCGCTCGGGCAGCGTGTGGCCCGAGCCGTCGAGGTGCAGGAAGACCAGGCGCCGCGGGGGGCGGCCCAGGTTGTGCACCCGTGCGACGGTCTCCTGGCCGCGGTAGCACCCCTTGTGCAGGTGGATCGCGGTGCGCAGCCAGTCGGTCTCGTGGGCGATGGTGCGGTGGTCGGTCTCGAAGCCGAGCCGCGGACGCCAGGCGGCGACGCGCAGCGCCTCGGCAGCCCAGGAGCCCGCCAGGTCACGGTCGCCGACGGTCGCGTCGAGATCGGCGACCGGCACGAGGACCTCGCGCCAGGTGCGGCCCTGTGCGGGGTGCCCCTCGACCGGACCGTATGCCGCCGTGTCACCGACCAGCCCGGGCCACGGGTCGCGCCAGGCCAGGAGCTCTCCGGGCTCGGCCTCGGCACCGGACGGCTCACCGAGGACGGCCCAGTCGGCGCTGACGTCGGTGACCTCGACGCGGAGCATGAAGCGCATGGAGTCCAGCCAGGCGACGAGCGCCGGCGCCGTGCCCGGCTCGGTGGTGATCCAGGTCGTCTCGCCGTCGTCCACGAGGTGCAGGTCATGCTCGATGTGACCCTTGGGGCTGAGTACCAGGGACTCCCGCGACTCCCGCGGCTGCAGGCCGGTCAGCTGCTGGGTCGTGATCGAGTGCAGCCACGACAGCCGGTCCGTCCCGGTCACCGTGACGACGCCGCGGTGGGAGAGGTCGACGACCGCAAGCCCTTCGACGAGGAGTCGCTGCTCGCGCAGCGGGTCGCCGTAGTGGGCCGCGACGGCGGCGTCGGGACCGTCGCCCTCGACCGCACCAGGTCGCGACAGCAGCACCGAGCGGGTCGCAGCAGCGGCGGGCTCAAGAGCGGCGGGCTCTGCGGTGGGGGTCGTGGGGGTCTGTGTCATGCGGGGTGCACCTCTGTCATCGGGTGGCCGTCAGGGCCGTCAGGGTCGGCTCGCGCAGGCTGCGCACTGACCGTGCACCGCCATGTGGGTCACATCAGCAACAAAGCCGCTGGCGGCCAGAACATTCCCCGTGAAGGCCTCGGCAAGCCCCCGGTCGCACTGCTCGACGCGTCCACAGGTCCGGCAGACCAGGTGGATGTGGTCGGCGTGGTCGGCCAGGTGATAGCTCGGCGCGCGGTGGTCGAGGTGGGTGTGTCCCACGACTGCGAGCGACTCCAGCGCCTCGAGGGCCCGGTAGACGGTCGAGGGTGCGAGCGTGGCTCCGCCATCGGCCGAGACCCGGGCGACGACCTCGTCGGGGGTGGCATGGCCCAGTGTTGCCACGGCATCGAGCACCCGCTGGCGCTGGGGTGTCATCCTGCGCCCCTGGGCCCGCAACTGGTCGCCGACGTCCTGCACGGCCACCACTGTACGGTCGCCGAGCCCACGGACCGGCACGATCTGCCCCGCCACGCCACCTACACTGGCCGGGTGCTGGACCAATTCGAAGACACCGAAACCCCGCCTGCGCGTCCCAGGCGTTCCCGCCTGAAGAGGATGTCAGCGATCATCCTGGCGCTGGTGCTCCTCGTCGTGGTCGGCGGCTCGGCGGCATACCTGCTCTTCCTCAACCACACCGTCGACTCGAACGTCAAGCACGAGTCCCTCCTGCCGACGCCCGGCGTGGGTGGAGCGTCGGACGCCCCGACGAAGAACGCCGCGGCCAAGGACGCCCAGAACTTCCTGATCATCGGGTCGGACGCCCGTTCCGGCCTGGCGGGGGCCCGCTCCGACGTCATCGTGCTGATGCACGTCGCGGGCGACCGCAAGACGGTCAACCTCATCCACTTCCCGCGCGACCTCTACGTCGACATCCCCGGACGGGGCAAGGACAAGATCAACGCAGCCTTCGCCTATGGCGGTGCCCCGCTCCTCGTGCAGACGATCCAGGGTCTGGTCGGCGTTCCGGTCGACCACGTGGCGATCATCGACTTCGAGGGCTTCAAGCGGATGACCGACGCCGTCGGTGGCGTGAACGTCTACGTCGAGGAGTCCAGCGCGAGCAGCAGCTACACCTTCACCAAGGGTTACCAGCAGATGGGCGGCGCCGAAGCGCTTGCCTTCGTCCGGGAGCGCAAGGACCTCAGCGAGGGCGACATCTCTCGAGGTCGTCGCCAGCAGGCGTTCATCAAGGCGCTCATGCTCAAATCGCTGAGCAAGAGCGTCCTGGCCAACCCGGTCAAGCTCGCGGAGTTCGTCGACGCCGGCACCTCCAACCTCACCGTGGACCAGGACTTCTCCACCGGTGACATGCGCAGCGAGGCGGTGGCCATGCGCAACCTGCGCGGCAAGGACATCGCCTTCATCACGGCGCCCTTCACGGGGTACGGCACCTCGCCCGTGGGCGGCTCCATCGACCTCCTCGACGTGCCCGGCATGGCGACCCTCGGCGAGGCGTTGCAGAACGACGCCATGGAGACCTACGAGGACGTCACCCGGACCCCGTAGCGCCTGCTCAGGGTCGGGCCAGCGCCCGCACCACGGCGGGCAACGACGCCATCACCTGCGCGGTCATGGCGTCGAACACCTCGGGACCGCGGCGGTACGGGTCGACGATGTCGGCGTCTGCGTCGCTCAACGGCGCGTTCATGCCACGCTGGGCGGCCGCCAGACCGGCGACGCGCGCGATGTGGTCCTTGGCCGACTCCGCGGGGGCGTGCAGCTCCTCCTCGGTCAACCCGGACACCAGCTCGGCGAACTCTCGGAAGGAGAAGACGTAGCGCAGAGCACGTGGATGCAGCATCGCCACTGCGCCGCGGTGGCGGCGGGTGGCGGTGAGCACCAGGTCGGCGTCGGCGACCATCGGCGCGACGAGATGGCGGGCCACGAAGCCGTCGGCCGTGTACCCGTGTCGCTCGAGGTGGATCCGCGCCTGGACCTCCATGGCATGGCCGGCCAGGGCACCGGTGCCACCGCTGGCGACCTCGACGGCGCCGACGCCCCAGGACTGGTCCAGCTCGGCCTGCAGCCCCCGCTCGAGGAACGGCGAGCGACAGATGTTGCCGGTGCAGACGGTGAGGATCCGCGCCGGGCGGTACGGCAAGGGTCAGCCCACTCGTTTGAGCTCGGCGGAGACATGGCTCTGCAGCTTCTGGCCGACCGCCGCCATGTCCATCGCCCAGAGCAGGTTGGAGTTGACCAGGCCGTAGAGGCGCGTGGCAGCGTTGTACTCCTTGGCGTGCGGGCTGCGGAGCACACCATCGGTGCGCAGCTGGACCTTGGCCGGCTCGGCCTTGCCGAAGTACAGCTCGACGATGCCCGTGGGGTGGGTCAGCACCAGCTCGACCTCGCCGTCCTCGACAGGACGCCAGAAGCCGAGCTCCATGGCGAGGGGGCGCACCTGCTCGCCAGCCTCGTCGAGCAGCCAGGTGCGGCTCTGCCAGATGAGGAAGGGGCGGCCGTCGTGGCTCACCTCGATCTCCTGGCCGAAGTGGGCCGACTCGATCGTGGGATAGCCGACGACGCCGGCGCCCTCCCAGCGACCGATCATCCAGGCCAGCGGGGCGAGCTCGCGCGGCAGGTCGGTGTCGAGGTTGAACAGCATCAGCTGGGGGTCTTCACCAGGCGGTACACGACGAACCCGGCGAACCAGGTGATGACGACGGCTGAGGCGACCAGGAGGCCGATGTAGAAGATGTGCACGGGCCAGATCGTAGCCTGTGGGTCATGACCACTCCTCGTAGCCGTCTGGTCGTCAAGGCCACCAGCGGCGCCTCGCAGACCACCGACGCAGCCGGCACCGACTCGACCGAACGCCTCAACCAGGCGCTGACCGTGGCCTCGACCGCTGCTGCCAGTGACATCGAGGTCAGCCTCTGGCTGACCGGTGACGCGGCGTGGATGGGTGTCCCGGGCCGGGCGGAGCAGGTCGAGCTGCCCCACGCCGCGCCGTTGCGCGACCTGCTCGATGCGGTGCTCGCCACCGGGACCGTGACGGTGTGCGGTCAGTGCGCCGCCCGTCGCGGCCTCACCGTGGCGGACCTCATCGAAGGCGTCGTCGTGCGTGGTGCGGCCTCCTTCGTCGAGGAGGTCATGGCCGAGGGGGCGCAGGCACTCGTCTACTGACGTGCGCCATAAGGGGGTGTCACACGAACAGGGGCGAGCGGACCACGACGTAGGCGACCACACCGACGAGCAGGGACGAGGACGCACCGACAGCGAGCTGGGCCCGCGGCATGGAGGTCGCCGGGAGCACCGCCATCACGCGCCGGGCAGCGTGCGACACCGCGGCGGCGAGCAGGCCGAGCAGCGCCGCCGGCCACGGCTTCGGGTGGCCAGCCATGAGGGACACCGCCATCCCGGCTGCGCCGCCGATGAACATGGAGATGAACAGCGCCCACCGGCGCAGCCGCCTGATCTTGACGAGCGGGTCGGCGAGGACGCCGACCCCGAGTCCGGCCATCGTCGCTGCCAGCGCGTGCTCGCCGTTCAGGAACTGTGGGAGGGGTGCCAGGGCGATGCCCGCCGAGATGACGGCCAGGCCGGTGACGCTCGCCGACACCGACTCGGTGAGGCGGGGACGTCCGTCACGGCGCATGAGCTGGTGGAGGAAGGCCGCGATCACGGAGACGGCCATCGCTGCCGGCATCCACTGCAGGTAGGGGGCCTCGCGGGTCAGCAGGACGGTGCCCGTCATGAGGACCGTGCCCACGGCCAGCACGGCCGCGGTGCCCCGTGCGCTGGGCAGGCTGAGCAGCTGGGGCCAACCCCAGGCCACGACGAGACCGGCGAGCGCCACCGCGAGCGCGACGAAGTCGGGGCTGGCGTACCCGGTCAGCCCGACGAGCGCGGCGAACGCGATGGTTGCCGACATCGTCAGTGGGCGCGCGAGCAGGGCCCTGCCCGGCAGGACCGCGGGGGTGTTGCGGCTGCGGGCACGGCGTTCTCGCCGGGTCATCGGAGCCGCAGTCATCGGGGCGGCAGGCGTCGGCGCCTGATGCTCGGGAACGTCGGACACAGCCCGCATCCTCGCATCACCCGCCCGCGAAGGGGGGCAGGACCTCCAGCACCGCCCCGTCGGGCAGGGCGGCGTCGCGGGTGACGGCCCGGCCGTCGAGCAGCAGCGTGCTCACCGCGGCGACCGGCACGAGCGCGGGGTGCAGGGCGATGGCCGCAGCGACGGCGTCGCCGACGGTTCCGCCGGTGACCACATCCTGCTCGGTCCCGGCAGCAGCCCGGGCACCGGCCCAGTAGCGCACCGTCACCGAA
>JBDSKZ010000002.1:0-8729 GCA_039916625.1 Pedococcus sp. | reverse complement strand
TCCGTCGCCGTCACCGCAGACGCACGCGCAGCGGTGGACGGCGCCGACGTCGTCGTCACCGACACCTGGGTCTCGATGGGCATGGAGGGTCAGAAGGGCGACCGGCAGGGCGCCGACAGCCCGTTCGTCCCCTTCGCGGTCACCGAGGAGCTCATGGCCGGTGCGGCCGTCGACGCGATCTTCCTGCACTGCCTGCCCGCCTACCGCGGGTTCGAGGTGGCGGCCGCCGTCATCGACGGACCGCAGTCCGTCGTCTGGGACGAGGCCGAGAACCGCCTGCACGCCCAGAAGGCCCTGCTGTCGTTCCTCCTGGAGGGACCGTGACCATCGCGGCAACCCGCACCGGGCGCCAACGACGGATCGTCGAGCTGCTCCGACGCCACGAGGTGCGCTCGCAGGGCGACCTACTCAGCCTGCTGGCCCAGGACGGTATCGAGGTCACCCAGGCGACCCTGTCCCGCGACCTGCTCGGGCTCGGCGCGGTCAAGGTCCGGGCCGGGCGCTCACTCGTGTATGCCGTGCCGGGGGAGGGCGGCGACCGCACCGCCCGGCCCGCACCCGACGGTTCGGCCCTCACGGCCCGACTGCGCCGGGTGTGCGAGGAGCTGCTCGTCACGGCCGAGCCGTCGCACCACCTCGTCGTGCTGCGCACTCCTCCCGGAGCCGCCAGCTTCCTCGCCTCGGCGATCGACCACGCCACGCTGGTGGGGGTGCTCGGCACCATCGCCGGCGACGACACCATCATGATCATCACGACCGGGACGGCCGCCAGCCGGCGCACCGCCACGGACCTGCTCGCCCTCGCGGGCACCACCGACTGACGCACGAATCCCATCAGGCCACGCCCGCCGGGTCCGGCCCGCCGGACCCGACCACACCGCACACCCAGGAGCACCTGTGAGCCCGGACCGCCAGCCCCCCGCCACGCAGCCCGACCCGCCGCAGTCCGGCAAGGTCAGCCTGTGGGGCGGACGATTCTCCGGCGCCCCGGCTGACGCGCTCGCAGCCCTGAGCAAGTCCACGCACTTCGACTGGCGGCTCGCGCCGTACGACCTCGCGGGCTCGCGCGCCCACGCGCGGGTGCTGCACGCCGCCGGTCTGCTCGACGACGCGTCCCTCGAGACCATGCTCGCGGGGCTGGCGCAGCTCGCAGCCGACGTCGAGTCCGGTGCCTTCGCGCCCACGCAGGAGGACGAGGACGTCCACACCGCCCTCGAGCGCGGCCTGATCGAGCGGGCCGGTGCCGAGGTGGGTGGTCGCCTGCGGGCCGGGCGCTCGCGCAACGACCAGGTCGCCACGTTGTTCCGGATGTACCTGCGCGACCACGCCCGCTCGGTCGCGGCCCTGGTGCTCGACGTCGTCGACGCGCTGGTCTCCCAGGCCGTGCGTCACCCCGAGGTCGCGATGCCTGGCCGGACCCACCTGCAGCACGCCCAGCCCGTCCTGCTCGCCCACCACCTGCTCGCCCACGCCTGGGCGCTGCTGCGCGACGTACAGCGGCTGCAGGACTGGGACGTGCGGGCAGCGGTGTCGCCGTATGGATCCGGCGCTCTCGCCGGGTCCTCGCTCGGTCTGGACCCGGAGGCGGTCGCCGCCGACCTCGGTTTCACCAGCTCGGTCGAGAACTCCATCGACGGCACGGCCTCGCGTGACTTCGCGGCCGAGATGGCCTTCGTCACGGCGATGACCGCCGTCGACATCTCCCGGCTCGCTGAAGAGGTCGTCCTGTGGGCCACCAAGGAGTTCTCCTTCGTCGCCCTCGACGACGCCTACTCCACGGGGTCGAGCATCATGCCGCAGAAGAAGAACCCGGATGTCGCCGAGCTCGCGCGCGGCAAGGCTGGTCGGCTCGTGGGTGACCTGGCCGGACTCATGACCACCCTGAAGTCGCTACCGCTCGCGTACAACCGCGACCTGCAGGAGGACAAGGAGCCGGTGTTCGACGCCGTCGACACCCTCGAGGTACTGCTCCCGGCGTTCAGCGGCATGGTCGAGACCATGGAGTTCAACACCGGTCGGCTCGCGTCCCTTGCGCCGCAGGGGTTTTCGCTGGCGACCGACATCGCCGAGTGGCTGGTGCGTGAGGGGGTGGCGTTCCGGATCGCCCATGAGGTCGCCGGGGCGTGCGTGCGGGAGTGCGAGGGACGCAGTATCGAGCTGTGGGACCTCACCGACGCCGACCTCGCCGCGGTCTCGCCGCACCTCACGGCCGGGGTCCGCGAGGTGCTGAGCGTCGAGGGCTCGCTGGCGTCTCGCAGCGCCAAGGGCGGCACCGCGCCGGTCCGCGTCGCGGAGCAGCTGACCCGCGTCCGGGAGCAGGCGGCGACCGCGCGCGAGTGGGCCAGCACTGCCATCAGGGTGCGCTGACGTCCACAGGGCTCGCGAAACACGTTCGGCGCAGTCCCACGACTTCGAGCCACCTTCGCGCTAGGTTCGGTGGCGTGGGTCACCGGTGACCCACCTCGACCTTCGCGACAAGGACGGTGCCATGGGTGTCAGCGACGACCTCACTGCGGCTGCGGGTCACGTGGCCGGACTGCGACGGGCGGTGACCGCGCTCGCCAAGGAGCTCGGCAACACCCTCGACGTCCAACGGCTGCGCGACGACGTCGTGCGCCTGGCTGACGACGTCGACCTGCTGGCCCGTGGCGCGGGTGTCGGTTCGCAGGACCGGGCGGGCGGCCCGGGGGAGATCGTGTTCATCACCGACGAGGAGTACGACCCCTCCCTGTGGTCGGACGCCGACGACGAGGGCGTCGGCCCGTCCCGGAGCCACTGAGGTGTCGAACGTCCCCTTCGGCGGAGGCGTCCACACCCCCGGTCGGGCCAAGGTGGCTGCGCGCACCCTGCGTCAGGACCGCTGGTGGCTGCAGCCGTTCGTCACCTTCGTCCTGTTCAGTGCCTGGCTGCTCTACGGCTTGGTCCGCACGGCGACGCAGAAGGACTACTTCGTCGCCGACTACGGCTACCTCACGCCCTTCGCGTCCCCGTGCGTCAGCGAGACCTGTGTCCCCGGCTCGGCCCACTTCGGGGAGTGGTTCGGTGCGTTCCCGCCGCTCGTCCCGCTGGCCGTCCTCACCCTCCCGTTCCTGCTGCTCTTCCGGCTGACCTGCTACTACTACCGCAAGGCCTACTACCGCTCGTTCTGGTTGAGCCCGCCGGCCTGCGCGGTCCCCGAGTCGCACCGCTCCTACTCGGGCGAGACGCGGTTCCCCCTCGTCGCCCAGAACCTGCACCGCTACTTCTTCTACGCGGCGGTGCTCATCTCCCTGGTCAACACCTATGACGCCCTGCACGCGTTCCGCGGCAAGGACGGCAGCTTCGGGTTGGGTCTGGGGTCGCTGATCCTCGTCGCCAACGTCGTGTTGCTGTGGTGCTACACCCTGGGGTGCCATTCCTGTCGCAACATCATCGGTGGCCGGCTCACCCACTTCAGCAAGCATCCGTTGCGCTACAAGGCCTGGGGCTGGGTCGGCAAGCTCAACTCCCGCCACATGACGTTCGCCTGGGTGACGCTCGGCAGCCTGGTCGTCACCGATGCCTACATCGCCCTGGTCTCCTCCGGGACGATCACCGACCTGCGTTTCATCAACTAGGAGCACGCGTGACCGAGCTCGAACGCCCCGAACGGCACGACTACGACGTGATCGTCATCGGCGCCGGTGGTGCCGGCCTCCGGGCGGCGATCGAGGCTCGGGAGCAGGGGCTGAGGACGGCGATCATCTGCAAGAGCCTGTTCGGCAAGGCCCACACGGTCATGGCAGAGGGCGGCATCGCCGCGTCGATGGGCAACGCCAACGAGAAGGACAGCTGGGAGGTCCACTTCCGCGACACCATGCGTGGTGGCAAGTTCCTCAACAACCCGCGGATGGCCGAGCTGCACGCCAAGGAGGCTCCGCAGCGGGTGTGGGAGCTGGAGACCTATGGCGCGTTGTTCGACCGGACCCCTGACGGCCGCATCAGCCAGCGCAACTTCGGTGGCCACGAGTACCCGCGGCTGGCGCACGTGGGCGACCGCACCGGCCTGGAGCTGATCCGCACCCTCCAGCAGAAGATCGTCAGCCTCCAGCAGGACGACCACCGCGAGACCGGTGACTACGAGTCGCGGCTGCGGGTGTTCGCCGAGCTGACCGTCACCGAAATCCTCAAGGACGACGCGGGCGCGGTCTCCGGCGCCTTCGGCTACTGGCGCGAGTCGGGTCAGTTCGTGGTGTTCTCCGCCCCCGCGATCATCCTGGCGACCGGCGGCATCGGGAAGTCGTTCAAGGTGACGAGCAACTCGTGGGAGTACACCGGTGACGGGCACGCCCTGGCCCTGCGGGCGGGTGCCGCGCTGGTCAACATGGAGTTCATCCAGTTCCACCCGACGGGCATGGTGTGGCCGCCCTCGGTCAAGGGCATTCTCGTCACGGAGTCGGTGCGCGGCGACGGGGGAGTGCTGCGCAACTCAGATGGCAACCGCTTCATGTTCGACTACGTGCCCGAGGTCTTCCGCGGCCAGTACGCGGACTCCGAGGAGGAGGCCGACCGCTGGTACAAGGACCCGGAGAACAACAAGCGGCCACCGGAGCTGCTCCCGCGCGACGAGGTCGCCCGCGCGATCAACAGCGAGGTCAAGGAAGGCCGCGGCTCACCGCACGGTGGGGTCTTCCTCGACGTGTCGACCCGGTTGCCGGCCGAGGAGATCATCCGTCGGCTGCCGTCGATGCACCACCAGTTCAAGGAGCTCGCCGACGTCGACATCACGGCCGAGCCGATGGAGGTCGGGCCGACCTGCCACTACGTCATGGGCGGGGTCGAGGTCGACGCAGACACCGCGGCCACCTCGGTGCCCGGCATGTATGCCGCGGGGGAGGTCGCCGGCGGCATGCACGGCTCGAACCGCCTCGGTGGCAACAGCCTGTCCGACCTCCTCGTGTTCGGCCGCCGCGCGGGAGCCGGTGCCGCGGCATACGTTGCAGCACTGGGCAGCTCGCGATCCCCGGTGAGCGACGCCGACGTGGGCACGGCGGCGGAGGTGGCCCTGGCGCCGTTCCGTGACGCCACGGAGAACCCCTACACCCTGCACAGCGAGCTCCAGGGCAAGATGAACGACCTCGTCGGCATCATCCGCCGTGAGGGCGAGGTCCGGGAGGCCCTGAAGATGCTCGACGAGCTCGACGAGCGCGTGAAGAGCGTTGGGGTGCAGGGCCAACGGCCGTTCAACCCAGGCTGGCACCTGGCCCTCGACCTGCGCAACATGTTGACGGTCTGCCGGTGCGTCGCCCTGGCCGCCCTCGAACGCACCGAGTCGCGTGGCGGACACACCCGCGAGGACTTCCCGAAGATGGACCCGCAATGGCGGGGCGTCAACCTCATCTGCACGCTGGACCCGTCCGGCGAGGTCGCGCTGAAGCACCAGCCCGTACCCGAGATCAGGCAGGACCTGCTGGAGCTGTTCGAGTCCGCGGAGCTGGCCAAGTACCTCACCGACGCGGAGCTGGACCGCCGAGGCGGACCACCTACAGCGCAGGGGACCGACGACGGGAGTGGGGCATGAGCTATGACGCGAAGTTCAGGGTCTGGCGCGGGGACGCGGAGGGCGGGGAGCTGCAGGACTACTCCGTGGAGGTCAACGAGGGCGAGGTCGTCCTTGACATCATCCACCGGCTGCAGGCGACGCAGACCCCGGACCTCGCGGTCCGGTGGAACTGCAAGGCCGGCAAGTGCGGGTCGTGCAGTGCCGAGATCAACGGTATGCCGCGGCTGCTCTGCATGACCCGGATGAGCACCTTCACCCAGGAGCAGACCATCACGGTGACGCCGCTGCGCACCTTCCCGGTGATGCGCGACCTGGTGACCGACGTGTCGTTCAACTACGAGAAGGCGCGCGAGATCCCCGCCTTCGTGCCCCCGCCCGACCTGCAGCCCGGCGAGTACCGCATGCAGCAGGTGGACGTGCAGCGCAGCCAGGAGTTCCGCAAGTGCATCGAGTGCTTCCTGTGCCAGGACGTGTGCCACGTCGTGCGTGACCACGAGGACAACAAGCCCGCCTTTGCCGGCCCCCGCTTCTTCATCCGGGCGTCCGAGCTCGACATGCACCCGCTCGACGCGGCCACCGACCGCCCCGACTTCGCCAAGGAGTCCCAGGGCATCGGTCTGTGCAACATCACCAAGTGCTGCACCGAGGTGTGCCCCGAGCACATCAAGATCACCGACAACGCCATCATCCCCATGAAGGAGCGGGTGGTCGACCGCCACTACGATCCCGTCGTGTGGCTGGGCAACAAGATCCGTCGTCGCAAGGGCTGAGTGCCGTCGATCCCGGCGCCCGGCTGCTGCGGTCGTTCTTCGCGCGCGACGTCCACACCGTCGCCCCGGCGCTGCTCGGGGCCACGCTCAGCCATGCCGGGGTCACGATCCGGCTCACCGAGGTCGAGGCCTACGCGGGGGAGCGCGACCCGGGGTCCCACGCCTTCCGTGGTCCCACCCCGAGGACGTCGGTGATGTTCGGACCGGCTGGTCACCTCTACGTCTACTTCACCTACGGCATGCACTGGTGTGCCAACGTCGTGTGCGGTGACGACGGAGCTGCCAGCGCGGTACTCCTGCGAGCCGGTGAGGTGGTGGCCGGAGAGGAGGTGGCTGCTGCCCGACGGGAGGGGGTGGGCCGCCGCGACTGGGCCCGAGGGCCGGCCCGCCTCGCCAAGACGCTGGGGCTGGACGGGGCGCAGACCGGGGCGGATGCCTGCGCAGCCGACTCAGCCGTGGTCTTCCACGCCCCCGGTGCCGGCCTCGACCGGAGACTCGTGCGCACGGGGCCGCGCGTCGGGGTGTCGGGAGCCGGGGGCGACCAGCAGGCATACCCCTGGCGGTTCTGGCTCGCTGACGAGCCGAGTGTCTCGGTGTACCGGCCCGCAAAACCCCGTGCACGCCGTACCCCGTCTTAGGGCAGGCTGTGCCCGTGCCTGCGGTCCCGCGGCACACCCCACCGGACAAGGAGAACCACCACCGTGAGCGACATCTTCGACGAGCTGCAGTGGCGAGGACTGGTGGCACAGACCACCGATGAGTCCGCGCTGCGCCAAGCACTCGCCGACGGGCCGATCACGGCGTACTGCGGGTTCGACCCGACCGCTGCGTCCCTGCACTTCGGCAACCTCGTGCAGCTGGTCGTCATGCGTCACCTGCAGCGGGCCGGGCACCGCATCATCTGTCTCGTGGGTGGGTCCACCGGACTGATCGGTGACCCGCGCCCGTCCTCGGAGCGGGTGCTCAAGACCAAGGAGCAGACCGCCGAATGGGTCGCTGGCATCCAGGCGCAGGTGCGGCCCTTCCTCGACTTCGAGGGGGACAACGCCGCGGTGATGGTGAACAACCTGGACTGGACGGCACCGCTGTCGGCCCTGGACTTCCTGCGCGACATCGGCAAGCACTTCCGGGTCAACCAGATGGTCAAGAAGGACGCGGTCGCGGCACGGCTGAACAGTGACGAGGGGATCTCCTACACCGAGTTCAGCTACCAGATCCTCCAGGGGCTGGACTACCTCCAGCTCTTCCGCGACTACGGGTGCACGTTGCAGACCGGCGGGCAGGACCAGTGGGGCAACCTCACCGCGGGGTCCGACCTGATCCACCGGGTCGAGGGGAGGTCCGTGCACCTGCTGACGACACCGCTGGTCACCGACGCCTCGGGGACGAAGTTCGGCAAGAGCGAAGGCAACGCCATCTGGCTCAACGCCGACATGACCAGTCCCTACGCCTTCTACCAGTACTGGGTCAACGTCGAGGATGCCTCGGTCATCAAGCTGCTCAAGGTCTTCACCGACCGGGGGCCGGTCGAGATCGCGGGGCTCGAGGAGTCACTCGCCCAGAAGCCGTTCCTACGGGAGTCGCAGAAGGCCCTCGCCGCCGAGGTCACGACGCTCGTCCACGGGGCAGCCGCCACCACTGCGGTGCAGGCGGCCTCGGAGGCGTTGTTCGGCAAGGGGGACGTCACGACGCTCGACGCCCGGACCCTGGGCGACGCCACGGGGGAGCTGCCCGGGGGGGAGCTGTCGGTGGGGATGTCCGTCACCGACGCCCTGGTCGCGGTGGGCCTGGTGGACTCCCGCAACGCGGCACGGCGGGCGATCGGCGACGGCGGGGCGTCACTGAACAACGTCAAGCTGACCGATCCCGAGCGACGCCTCGAGGAGGACGACTTCCTCCACGGCGAGGTCGCCCTGCTCCGGCGCGGGCGCAAGGCGCTGGCTGCCGGGCGTCGTTCGTCGTCCTGAGGGTCGGTGGCCAGGACCTCCCGAGCGAGCCAGGCGCCGCTCTGTGCGGCGCGCAGGCCGCTGACCTGCGGATTTGTCTTCCACGGCGAGATCCGTCTAATGTTCTCGACGTCAGCCCGACAGGGAGGAACGGACACCACCGCGGTCACCACCGCGAAGAAGGCCGGTCCCGGGGCTGATCCCCACTGCAGTACAGTTCAACTCCGGCGCGTTCCCACGTGCCGCAGCAAGAACGTGGGGGCTCTCCACCACGGTTTCCCCGTCGCGAGGCGGATTTGGGAAACGCAGTCGGAAAGCATACGATTGACAGGTTGCCCCGGAGGCTTCGCCGCAGAGCGAGCCGATGGTGTGCGTCCGATCCTTGAGAACTCAACAGCGTGTCAATAATCGATGCCAATTACCTCGTTTTTGGGGTGGCGATGGTTGGGCTTTTGTGGTCTGGTTGTTGTTGCTTCGGAGCGAAATATCCTT
>JBDSKZ010000001.1:0-37571 GCA_039916625.1 Pedococcus sp. | reverse complement strand
CTGCTTGGGCGCGAAGGCGGAGTAGGCGACGCCGGTCACGACGAGGCCGAGAAGGATGAGCAGGGCGATCGCGGCAGGGTGTCGGCGGCGGGCGGCCAAGGCGTTCACGGTGCGGTCCTGTCAGTGGTGGCGGGCAGGGCGGTCAAGGGACTGGCGTGCGGCGACGAGCGCATCTCTGTGGCGGTCACTTCAGGACGTAGATGGTGAAGAACAGCGCGATCCACACCACGTCGACGAAGTGCCAGTAGTAGGAGGTCACGACGGCGCCGGCAGCCTGGGCGTGGCTGTAGTGACGAGTCGTGAACGTGCGGCCGATGATGAGCAGGAAGGCGAGCAGCCCGCCCGTCACGTGCAGGGCGTGGAAGCCGGTCGTGAGGTAGAAGACCGAGCCGTAGGCCTCGGACGAGAGCGTGATGTTCTCGTGCACGAGCTCGGAGTACTCCAGCACCTGTCCGGAGACGAAGATCGCGCCGAAGAGGTAGGTCAGGACGTACCACTCGCGCATTCCCCACTCCTTGACCGACAGGAGGCTGGCGCTGCCGCGGTGCGGCTTGCCGTGCTCCGCGGCGTGCACGCCGAGCTGGCACCACACCGAGGAGATGACGAGGATGATCGTGTTCACCGTGGCGAAGGGGACGTTGAGGGTGCCCGTCTTCTGCGCCCAGAGGTCGGGCTCGACCGAGCGGATCGTGAAGTACATCGCGAAGAGGCCCGCGAAGAACATCAGCTCGCTGGAGAGCCACACGATGGTGCCGACCGACACCATGTTGGGTCGGGACACGGGCCCGTGACCGGGAATGCTCCCGGTCGATCGGGGGATGTCGGAAGTCACGGATGCTGTCGCCACAGCGCCATTATTGCCCATTCACGGACGGGCACACCGCCGACCCCCCGGCGGGTCTCCGACAGATGCCGGACAGGTGCCTCACAGGTGCCGCGAAAGGCCTGTGGAACGCTCGTGGCCACCCCGGAACAGGCGTGCGGCAGGTCCGGGGGCCGCACCGGTAGCATCTGCGCCATGACCGCTTCGCACGCGACCGCTGCCGACTCGACTGCCGCCACGGGGTCCTCGGCTCGCCAGATCTCGGTGCTCCTCTACAGCGATGACCGCACCACCCGTGACGCCGTCCGCGTCAACGTGGGTCGCCGGCCGGCGCGCGACGTCGAGGTGACCTCATGGCGTGAGTGCGCCACCGCGGCCGCCGTCATCGAGGCTGTCGAGTCGACGCACTTCGACCTGCTCGTCCTGGACGGTGAGGCTGCTCCCGTCGGAGGCCTGGGGCTGTGCCGTCAGCTCAAGAACGAGATCTTCAGCTGCCCGCCGGTCCTGGTCCTCACCGGGCGTCCGCAGGACGGCTGGCTCGCCACGTGGTCCCTCGCCGACCTCGCCGTGCCGCACCCGCTCGACCCGATCGCCCTGGCCGGTGCCGTGGCGGAGCTCGGTCGACGCGGTCGCCCGAGCGCGTCCTGACCGCCGTGTCCACCTCGGTCGGGTCCGCGTACACCTGGCCAGACCTGCTCTCGCTGCTCCTGGCCGGCGAGCACCTCACCGGTGACCAAGCCTCGTGGGCGATGGACCAGGTGATGAGTGGCGAGGCATCGGCGGTGCAGATCGCGGGCTTCCTGATCGCCCTGCGCGGCAAGGGCGAGACGGTCGAGGAGCTGCGTGGCCTCGCCGACATGATGCTCGCGCACGCGAACCGCATCGTGGTGCCCGAGCCGAGCCTGGACATCGTCGGCACCGGCGGCGACCGCTCGCACACCGTCAACATCTCCACGATGGCGTCGGTGGTCATCGCCGCCAGCGGCATCCGTGTCGTCAAGCACGGCAACCGTGCCGCGTCGTCGTCCTCGGGGTCCGCCGACGTCCTCGAGGCCCTCGGTGTCAGCCTGACCCTGTCGCCCGAGCGCGTGCAGCAGGTCGCAGGCGAGGCGGGCATCACCTTCTGCTTCGCACAGACCTTCCATCCCGCGATGCGCCACGCCGCCGCTGCCCGCAGCGGCCTCGGTGTCGGCACGACGTTCAACGCCCTCGGACCGCTCACCAACCCGGCCCAGCCCACGTATGCCGCCGTGGGCGTCGCCGATCGTCGGCTCGCCAGCCTCATGGCCGGGGTGTTCGCCGACCGGCGCAAGGACGCCGCGGTGTTCCGGGGCGACGACGGGCTGGACGAGCTCACCCTGAGCACCACCTCCACCGTCTGGTGGGTCCGCGACGGCTCGGTGACCCAGCGCACCATCGACCCCCTCGACCTCGGGCTCGAGCGGCAACCCATCGAGGCCCTCCGCGGTGCCGATGCGGCCCACAACGCCCAGGTCGCCCGTGACCTGTTCGACGGCAGCCACGGCGCGGTCCGCGACTCCGTCGTCCTCAACGCCGGCATCGCGCTGGCCCTCACCGAGCCCGACCACGGCACCTCCGACCAGGAGTTCGTGGCCGGCGTGCGCGCCGGCATGGACCGCGCGGAGCAGGCCCTGGACTCTGGCGCAGCGGCCGAGAAGCTCGCTCGCTGGGCCGCAGCCACGATGGCCTGACCGCGTCTGGGCCCTGAGCGTCTGCGGGGTCGGCTCAGGACATCGAGCTGAGCCAGCTGACCGCCTGTCGGGCGCCTGCCCGACTCTGCTCGTACCGTGCGCCGACGAGGAGCAACGCCACGCCGACCGTTCCGAGCGTGAGGTAGCGCGGAGCCTGCAGGGTGATCGGCCCGAGCTGGGTCACCGCAACGAGCGCCGCAGCAACAGCACCGACCACGACCAGGGACTGCCAGCGTCGCCACGCACCCACGGCCAGCATCGCTGCACCGAAGGTGACGGTGACGAGGGCACGCGGGAGGTCGTCGTAGACGGCGGTCGCGAGGGCCGACGGCAGCAGGCCGACGACCAGGGCGGGGCCGGCGATCGACCAGGACCGGTCACCGAGCTGGCGGTGCGACCACAGCCCGGCCGCCAGCAGGAGCAGTGCCAACGGCACGGTGTAGGCCTCCAGCCGGGTCACGTCCGCTTCGAGCAGCTCGATCCACGTCGCGCTGGTGAAGCCCACCACAGCGGCGGCGACGACGCCCCGTCGGTGCGGCAGGGCGGCATACCCGACGGCGATGAGGGCGTAGGCCGCGGCGGCGCCGGCAGCCGCGTGGGGCCACGACCGGTCGAGCGCGACGGTGACGGCGATGAGGGAGGTGGTGACAGCGCCGGACCCGAGGACCAGCTCGTCGAGGGTGCCCCGTCGCCAGCCGGCCAGCGCCACCAGCAAGGCGGCGGTGAGGGCGAGCAGGGTCCACTGGACGTCGTCGGAGGCCAGACCGCCGACGAGCCACAGGGCCGTGGTGGCGGCGAGCACCGTCGCCGCCTCGGCGACGGGCCGCACCGGCTCGCGCAGCGCGGCAGCGGCACCGGTGGCCACGGCGACCGCAGCCAGCACCGTGGCGATGATCCCGTCGGGGAGCGACGCGCTCACCGACGCCGTGAGCGCCAGGGCGAAAGACAGGATTGCGACGACGGCGACGGGCACCTCCTCGGCTCGCGCGCGGCGCGCCAGCGCAGTCGCGGCGAGGGCCAGACCGAGGGTGGTCACGGCGAGCACCTGCGCGGTGGGGGAGCCCAGCCCTGAGGCGACGGTGACGGCACCGAGCAGGGCAAGGGCGGCGGTCCCGGACGCTGCGGCACGCCAGGCTGGTCGCAGCACCGCGGTGGCCGCCGCGAACAGGGCCACGACACTCAAGGTGATGGTGGTGGGGATGTCCGAGCCGTGTGCCGCAGCCACCCCGACGAGCAGGAGCTGCGCGAGGCCGGCTTGGCCCAGCAGCCACAGGTCCCCGACCGACCGGCTCACCGGACGCAGGGCCAGCAGGCCCGTGCCGATGGCGCCGACGAGCACCGCGAGGACTGCAGTGCCCGTGGCGGACACCTGCAGGCCCAGGGTCACGACCGCCGTGGGGACCGCGAGGCTGGCGACCAGGGCGACCACCCCGACGGCCCGCCAGTCACCGGTCAACGCGCGAGCCGCCCAGTCCGCGCGGACGGCGGCCCGAGAGCCGAGGGCCAGGGCCCGGACGGCGACGACGCGGCGGACGAGCCCGGCGCCCGCGACTCCCAGCAGGGCCAGCAGGGCGACGCAGGCCAGGCCGGACGGCGAGACGGGCCCGCCGGGCACCGGGCCGGCAGCGTCGAAGGCTCCCGCCGTCGCAACGAGCCAGGCCACCGCTGCCCAACCGGAGGCCGGCCCTGCCGCAGCACGTCGGGTCAGGCCGAGCGTCTCGGGCAGCAGGAAGCGTGCGGCGCCGAACACGACGGCCCCTCCGACGGCGAGGGCCGCGCCGGTGGCTGCGTCGTCGGCGAAGGCGACCACCCCGGCCCATCCGACCGAGGCGGAGGTCAGGGACAGGAGGGCGAAGGCCGCGATGCGACGGTCGCGGCGGTGCAGGGCCGCCAGGACGATGGCGACGAGCAGGCCGGCGACCGCGGCGTAGGAGCGGGCGTCGAGCCGGTCCAGTCCCAGCAGGCCGAACCGCCGGGCAGCGGTGACGTCGAGCAGCATGAGTCCACCGGCGACGAGTGCGAGCGCCTCTGCACTGCTGGACAGGCCGCGGCGGGACAGGCGCAGGGAGACCCACGCAGCGAGGGCCGTCAGGCCACCCATGACGACCATCTGGCCGTACCGGCCGATCAGGAACCACGCGACCGCCAGGGCGATCGAGGACGCGACGAGGACGAGCAGCACACCGACGGCGAGCAGGGTCTGCTGCGTGGTCCAGCGGCGGCGCGGGGTCGGCGCCTCGGGGATCGCGCCGGTCAGGGAGGCGGCGTCAGCCGCGCCCACGAGGACCGCCGATGCCGTGGCGCTCGCTCCCGGGAGGGACAGACCAGCAGAGCCGGCGGACTCAGCGGCGAGCCTGCTGGCCGGGGCCGACGAGGCCTCGGCCTCCCGGGTGCCGCGGGTGCGCAGGGCACGAAGCACCTGGCCGCGTTCGGTCTGGAGGGCGGCGAGGCGCTGGTCGAGGTCCCACAGCCGCGCAGCCTCAGGTCCGGTCAGGGGCAGCCGGCAGGCGGGGCACTGGATCGGTTGCGCGGGCAGGAAGGCGCCGCAGGACGGGCACGGGATCGGGGGCATCGGTCCTCCAGGGGAAGGCGCGCACCGTGCGCGGTGGCCCGAGTGTGGAGCCTGCACTCCCCCGGGGGATGGGGTTTGCTACTCAGATCAGCCGGTTGGGGCCAGCTCGGCGGCCCGGGACCCGCCGGTGGCCACGCCATGCGGCACCCATCACCACCACGGTCAGTCGCCGTCGAGCCCCAGGCTGAACGCAGCCTCCAGGTCGTGCTTGGAGTAGGTGCGGAACGCGATGTGCGTATTGGTGCCCGTGACGCCCTTGACCTTGTTGAGCCGCCCGGCGATGACGTCGTGCAGCTCCTCGTGGGCGCGGACCCGCACCAGGGCGATGAGGTCGGCGTCGCCGGCCACGGAGTAGACCTCGCTGACCCCGTCCAGCTCCGCGATCGCCTGGGCGACCTCGGGGATCCGGTCGACTTCGGCATTGATGAGGACGATGGCAGAGATCACGATGCCCACTGTATCGGCGCCGGGTGCCGAAGTGCTGTGCCTCTCCCGCCACTGGTGGGGGAGCTGTCCAGGACCGTGGGATGTCTAGGACGCGGCGACGAAGGCGGAGCGCTGGGAGCGCTCGGAGGCACCCTCGAGGGCTGCGCGGGCCCCAGCAGCACCCCCGACCGGGCAGGTCCACTCGCCCTCGACATCGACGACCCGCACGCCGGGCTGTTCCAGCCAGCGCAGGATCTTCTCGGTCTCCTCCGGGATGGCGGCCGGGGCGGGCCACGGCGCGGGCAGGACGACCTCGGCGGCTTGGCGCATCGCCTCGACGTAGGGCATCGGATCGGCGCCCCGGGGGGAGACCGTCGAGGCGGCGAGCCGACCGTGGCGCACCGCGACGAGCTCCCATCCGCCGGTCGCCGCCCGGCGGGCAGCGACGATCTCGGGGCTCGCGGCGAGGGGCGCGATCCGCTGGGCACGCGCCATACCGCGGACGAGCGCGAGGAGCCGGTCACGCAAGGTGCCGGCGTCCTCGTAGCGCTCCTGCTCGGCGAGGGTGCCCATCCGGCCACGCAGGGCGGTGACGACCTCCCGGGAGTCGCCGACGAGGGCATGCACGGCGTCCTGGACGACCATGTCGTACTGCTGGACGGACTGCGCGCCGGTGCACGGGGCGCCGCAACGCCCCAGGTCGGCGAGGGCGCACGACCCGACGAACCGGGTCGGGGAGAGCCGTTGGACGCACTGGCGCAACGGGATCACCTCGTGCACCGCGGCGATCGCGGCCTCGGCGCTGGAGCGGCTGCCGAACGGGCCGATGTACTTCGCGCCGTCCGCGCGGACCTCGCGGACGATGGACAACCGCGGGAAGGCCTCGACGGTGAGCTTGACCCAGGTGGCCCGCTCGGGGGTCTTGGACCGTCGGTTGTATCGGGGCTTGTGCTCGGCGATGAGGCGCAGCTCGCGCACCTCCGCCTCCAGCGTCGTGGCACAGACCACCGGGGTCACGCTCTCGGCGAGCCGGACCATCTCGGCCATCCGGGTGCGGTGCTCGGACGCGGTGAAGTAGCTGCGGACGCGGGTGCGGATGTTGACCGACGTGCCGACGTAGAGGACCCGGCCCGCGCCGTCCTTGAACAGGTAGACCCCCGGCTGGTCAGGCAGTCCGTCGGCGAGCCAGCGCTTGCGCCGCTGGGCCGGGCTGACCCGCGAGGTGTAGCTGGACAGCTCCTCGAGGGTGTGGACCCCGAGGCTGCCGACCCGGCCGATGAGGGCGTGCAGGACGTCGACGGTCGCGCGCGCGTCGTGCAGGGCACGGTGGTCGGGGGTGGTCCTGGCCCCGAACAGCGCGGCGAGGGTGGACAGCTTGTGGTTGCGCGCCTCGTCACGGGTGACGAGCTGGCGCGCGAGGTGGACGGTGTCGAGAACCGTGTGCCGCGGCCACTCGATGCCTTGCACGGACGCGGCCATCTTGAGGAACCCGATGTCGAACCGAGCGTTGTGGGCCACGAGCACCGTGCCCTGGGCGAACTGCATGAACGCGGGTAGGGCAGCCTCGATCCGCGGGGCGTCGGCGACCATCGCGGTCGTGATGCCGGTGAGGGCCTGGATGAACGGGGGGATCGGCAGGTGCGGGTTGACCAGGGTCTGGAACTCGCCCAGCACCTCGCCGGCGCGCACCTTGACCGCACCGATCTCGGTGATCGCGGAGTCGGCGGGGCTGCCGCCGGTGGTCTCGAGGTCGACGACGACGAACGTGACATCGGCCAGCGCAGTGCCCAGGTCGTCGAACGTGCCCTGGACCATCTGCATGGGCCCGACGGTATGCCGGTGGTGTGACAGCCCGGCGCAGGCGCGCTGACCGCGGCAGGGGAGTGCGGTGGCCCGGCCACCCTGCCCACGAAGCGGCACCCTGCCCACGAAGCGGCGTGGGCCGAGTGCAGCCGGATGGGCACGGTGACGAAGGCGCCTGCGCGCAGCGGGGACGCAGGGTGCGGACGGTGGGGGAGGTATGGCTTCGCAGGGGCGTTGTCGGTGGCGTCTCGTAGCGTCGTCGACAGGTGGAGGTGGTCCACCGGTCTGCCGAACAGGAAGGGGTGGTCGCGATGATCATCGACTGCCAGAGCTGCCCCGTGCGTGACCTGCACTGCGACGACTGCATGGTCACGGCGTTCCTCACCCCCACCAGCGCCGAGCTGCCGCTCGATGCCGCCGAGCGGTTGGCGGTGACCCGCTTCGCCGCTGCCGGGCTGGTGTCGTCCCAGGAGGCTGGGGGCGTCGCGGCACGGCGCGAGCCTTGGGCCGCCCACGTCCGCGCCGTCGGCTGACCGAAGATCGCGCAGGCACCTGCTGCCGGTACCCCTGCCTACGATGGGCTGGTGCGGACCAGGGCGGGTGAGCGACGGGGCGCCAGGCTGCTGGTGTCCACCATCGCGCTCCTCGCCCTCGGAGTCGGCGCCTGCGCTGACCCTGCACCCGCTCCGACCTCCTCGGCTCCCTCGGCTCCCTCGACGACCGGGACGACCGGGACGACCCAACAGGGGTCGGTCACGCCGACGGTCGACCGCGAGGAAGCCCTCGCCGCTCTGCTCGCCCGCCGTGCCGCAGCGGTCCTGTCCCGCGACCGGGCTGGGTTCAGCGCCACCCTCGACGACCCTGCCTCGGGTTTCGGACTGCGCCAGCTCGCACAGTTCGAGGCACTCGGGAAGCTGCCTCTCGGCACGTTCCGCTACGGCACCCCGGAGCCTGCCCCCGCGTTGGCGGCCGAGCGGGTCGCCCAGCTCGGCCCGGACGCCTGGGTCTCACGGGTGGCCGGTCGCTACGGCTTCGCCGGGTTCGACGAAGGGACCAGAGAGTTCGAGACCTACTTCACGGTGGTGCGACGGGCCGATGGGTGGAAGCTCGTCGACGACGGCGACGGCGGCACCCAGGTGCAGGTGTGGGACCTGCCGAAGCTCACGGTCGCGCGCAGCGCCACGACCCTGGTCATCGGGTCAGGCCCGGCGAGCCGGTTGCGTCCCTACCTGGCGCTGGGCGACCAGGCGGTCGCCAGCGTGCGTGAGGTCTGGACGGCGCGGTGGAACGCCAGGCTGGTCCTCGTCGTCCCGGCGAGCGCCGCCCAGATGGCGGAGCAGGTCGGTCAGGACCCGACCCAGGTGGCTCAGGTGGCCGCGGTGACCGACGGTCCCTTCGACACCACTGGACGCGCAGGGACCGACCGCGTCGTGGTCAACCCCGAGGCGTTCGCGACGCTCGAGCACACCGGCCAACAGGTCGTCACCACCCACGAGGCGACCCATGTGGCTGTCCGTGCGACGACCACCCGTCAGGTGCCCCTGTGGCTGTCGGAGGGTCTCGCCGACTACGTCGGCTACCGGCACGTCGACGCCACCCGGCAACGCATCGCCGCGGCCCTGCTCCAGAAGGTCCGCGCCGGGACCGGGCCCACGGCCCTGCCCGCGGCCAGTGACTTCGACCCCGGCCGCTCCACGATCGCCCCCAGCTACAACGCTGCGTGGCTCGCCGTCAGCCGCATCGTCGACCGTCAGGGGGAGTCGGGGCTGGTGAAGTTCTACCTCGCAGTGGCGAGGGACCCCGGCTCTGGGACCAACCCCGACAACGCCGACGCCAGCGCCCGGGCGGCATTCAGGTCGGTCCTGAAGACCACCGAGGCCACCTTCACCCGGGAATGGCTGGTCTACCTGCGCCGGCTGGCCGCGCGATGAAGTCGGCTCAGCTCTGCGACAGGGCGCGCCCCCCACTCCTGGGGGAAAGGGCGCTCGCTCGTGCGCGGGAGACCACGGGCACGGCCAGCGAGACGACGACGAGGGCTCCCACCAGCCAGAACTGGTTGTAGAACGCCTGCTTGTTGACGAGGTTCGCGACGAGCAGCACGACGGCCAACCAGCGCAGCACCGACCCGAGGTCGGGCTGGCGCCGCCTGACGGTCCACACCACGGCAGCCAGCGTGCCCGCCACGACGACGCCGGTGACATAGAAGGGCAGCGTCACGCCAAAGGTGTTGAGCGCCAACAGGTACAGCGTGTTGGCGAACTTGATCGGGTGGAACGACAGCAGCAGCGTGATGGTGTCGTGGACGAAGTCCGACGGGCTGGCGAGGAACCACGGTGCGAGGAGCACCCCGGTCAGCGCGCCAGTGGTGACGGTGCGCTGCCAGCCGAACGGCCGCCAGACGAGCAGCACGGGCAGCAGCAGGGCCAGGTGCTGCTTGCTCGCGCAGGCCAGCGCCAAGGGGATCACCGCCCACCACGCCTTGTCGCGCTGCACGAGGACGGCCCACCACACGATCCCGGTGAGCAGCAACGGCTCGGTCCAGGCCTGGTCGAGCTGGGTGAGCGTGCCTGGGGCGAGCAGCAGGAGGGCGGTGACCGCTGCAGCCGTCCAGACCCAGGGCCGCGACCCGCTGTCCGGATCGCGCCCCTGCTCCAGGTCGGCGCCGAGCCCGGTATGACGCGCGAGGAGCCAGACGCCGACGACCCCGACCAGCGTCCAGAAGGCGAGGGCCCACCGGACGTCGCCGGCGATCCAGCGGCCGGGGGCGAGCAGCACCGCGGTCCACGGCAGGTAGGTGAACGCGTCCTGGATGCCGGGGGAGCCGGTCCAGCTCATGGCGTAGAAGTTCTCGCCCCGAGCCAACCCGTCGCTCGCCTGCTGAAGCGTGACCCAGACGTCGATGCGCGGGCGCGGTGAGGAGACGATGGCGGTCGCGGCAGCGGCGGCATATGCGGTCACGGCAGTGGCGCCGGCGATTCGCGCCGTCGGGCGGGCACCCCGTCCGTGGGACCACAGCAGGCCTGCACAGACCAGTGGTCCCGCCACGAGCAGGCTGGTGGCCACCGCCAGGCCGGTGGGCGCGAGGTAGCTGAACAGCGGGACCGTCAGCGTCGCGAAGGCTGAACCGGCGAGCGCAAGGGAGACTGCGGGCCCGCTGAGCCGGATCTGCCAGCCGCGCCACTGCCACAGCGCGAGGGCGAGGGTGGCCAGGGTGAGGGTGGCGACGATCGGGATGCGGTAGCGCACGACGCTCCACTGCAGGACGGTGAAGAACATCAGCCAGGCCACCGCGAGGACGGTGGCCTGGCCGGGACGGTGCGTCGGGGCGCCGGTGGGCATGCCTAGACCGTAGGTCACTCCTTGGCGCCGGAGTACAGGCCCTCCACCTGGTCGTGGAAGTCCTTCATCACGATGTTGCGCTTGAGCTTCAGGCTGGGGGTGAGGTAGCCGTTGCCCTCCGTGAAGTCGTCCTCGAGCACGGCGAACTTGCGGATCGACTCGGCCTTGGAGACCGACTTGTTGGCGTCGTCGACAGCGTCCTGCAGGGCCTTGAGCACCGTCTCGTCGGTGCGGGCCCGATCGAAGCTCACACCGGCGACGCCGTTGTTCTTGGCCCAGCCGGGATACATCTCCTCGTCGAGGGTCAGCAGGGCTGCGATGAACGGCTTCTGGTCTCCCACGACGATGCACTGCGACACCAGCGGGTGGGCACGCAGGCGGTCCTCGAGAGCGGCTGGGGCGACATTCTTGCCACCCGCCGTGACGAGGATCTCCTTCTTGCGGCCGGTGATCTTGAGGTAGCCGTCCTCGTCGAGCTCGCCGATGTCACCGGTGTGGAACCAGCCGTCCTCCATCGCGCTCGCGGTCGCCTCGTCGTTGTTGTGGTACCTCGCGAAGACGTTGTTGCCTCGAATGAGGATCTCGCCGTCGTCGGCGATGCGGATGCCCACACCGGGCAGCGGCGCACCCACGGTACCGATCTTGACGCGGTCGGGGACGTTGACCGTCGCCGGGGCGGTCGTCTCCGTGAGGCCGTAACCCTCAAGGACGATGACACCGATGCCGCGGAAGAAGTGACCGAGGCGCGTACCGAGCGGGGCTCCGCCGGACACGGCATACATGACCTGCCCACCCATGGCCGCGCGCAGCTTGGCGTAGACGAGCTTGTCGAACACCCCGTGGCGCAGCTTCAGGCCCAGGCCCACGCCGCCGGTGTCCTGCGCGGTCGACCAGGCGATCGCGGTGTCGGCAGCGGTCGCGAAGATCTTGCCCTTGCCCTCGGCAGTGGCCTTCGCCTCGGCCGAGTTGTAGATCTTCTCGAAGACGCGGGGCACGGAGAGGATGAAGGTCGGCTTGAAGTCGCCGAAGTCCGCGAGGAGGTTCTTGATGTCGGCGCTGTGGCCCATCTTCGCCTCACCGCTGACGCAGAGGATCTGGATGAACCGTGCGAAGACGTGGGCCAGGGGCAGGAAGAGCAGTGTCGAGGCGTTGTCGGCCTTGACCACCTCGTGCAGCTTGGTGATCGCGTTGGCGGTGAGTGCCATGAAGTTGTCGTGGGTCAGCTGGACGCCCTTCGGACGCCCGGTGGTGCCCGAGGTGTAGATGATCGTGGCCGTGCTGGCGCGGTCGACTCCCGCGGTGGCCGCACCGAGGTCCTGGTCGCTGACGTCGGCCCCGGCCCTCTTGAGGTCGGCGATGGCCCCTGCGTCCACCTGCCAGACGTGGTCGAGGCCGGACAGCTCGCCGCGGACCTCATCGAGGGTGGCCTGGTGGGACGGCGTCTCGAGCATGATGCCGCTGGCGCCGGAGTCCTCGAGGATCCAGGCGACCTGCTCGGCGGACGAGGTCTCGTAGATCGGGACCGTCACGCCGCCGGCGGTCCAGACGGCGAAGTCGGTGAGGGTCCACTCGTACCGTGTCTTGCACATGATCGCGACCCGGTCTCCCGGCGTGATGCCCGCGGCGACCAGGCCCTTGGCCACGCCGCGGACGTCGTCGTTGAACTCTCCCGCGGTGACGTCGACCCAGTCGGCGCCCTCCTTGCGCGAGAACGCGACGTTCGCGGGGTTGTTGGCCGCGTTGCGGGCGGGCAGGTCGGCAAGGCTGCCCTCCGTCGTGGGCTCGACGAGTGGGGGCGCGACGTGTTCCTGCACAGAGTCTCCTTTGACGGCGGATCACTTGCCTCGGGCCTACAGCCTACCGATGGGTAGCAGGGGTGGGGAGGCCGCGTGGTGACCAGGCGCCGCCGTTGCGTAAGACTGCCTGGCGTGAAGGACTCGCGCATCGACATCATCGACGAGACCTTCGTCGACGCGCCACCGGCGCTGATCCGCGCCCAGGTCGGCGACGAGGCGTGGGGGCGCCAGGTCTGGCCGCACGTGCAGTGCGAGGTGGTGCGGGACCGCGGGACCAAGGGCATCCGCTGGACCGTGACCGGCCAGGTGGTCGGCGAGATGGAGGTGTGGGTCGAGCCCTGGTGGGACGGCGCGATCGTGCACCACTACCTGCGCGGACACCGCCAGCCCACCGCGCCACGCGACGTGGCCACGCGGCACACGTTGCGGTGGAAGCAGGCCGTGCACGGACTGAAGGACAGGCTCGAAGGGAACTCGTTGTAGCCTTCGGCGCATGGCCGACCGCACCGAGTCCAGCATCGACATCGCCGCCTCCCCCGGTGAGGTCCTGGACGTCATCGCCGACTTCGAGAGCTATCCCGAGTGGGCCACCGAGGTGACCAAGGTCAGCGTCCTCACCGAGGAGGGCGACGGTTGGGCCGACCAGGTGCAGTTCACTCTCGACGCCGGCGCGATCAAGGACACCTACGTCCTGGACTACCAGTGGGACGTCACGGAGGACGGCACCGGCGTCGTGTCCTGGTCGCTGGTCGAGGCGAACGTCCTCAAGGCCATGAACGGCTCGTACACCCTTGCGGCACAGGGCAGGACGGGCACCACGGTCACCTACCGCCTCGCGGTCGACGTGAAGATCCCCATGCTCGGGATGCTCAAGCGCAAGGCCGAGAAGGTCATCATCGACACCGCGCTCAAGGAGCTCAAGAAGCGCGTCGAGGCCTGACCCGGCGCCATCCGGGCACACCTCATGCGCGTCATCCTCTTCACCGGCAAGGGCGGGGTCGGCAAGACCACGACCGCCGCAGCGACTGCTGTCCGCGCGGCGCGTGGCGGCATCAAGACGCTCGTGATGTCGACCGATGCCGCCCACTCCCTGGGCGACGCGCTGGGGGTCGAGCTCGCCGGAGCTGCCACCGGACTGCCCGTCGAGGTCGAGCCGGGGCTGTCGGCGCTGCAGATCAGCCCGCCGCACCTGCTGGGGGAGTCGTGGCGGGTGGTCCAGGACTACCTGCTGTCGGTGCTCGGCACCCTCGGCATCGACACGGTGGTGGCCGAGGAGCTGACGCGCCTGCCGGGCGCCGAAGAGGTGGCGGCGCTGCTCGAGATGCGCTCGCAGGTCGAGTCGGGCCCGTGGGACCTCGTCGTCGTCGACTGCGCGCCGACCGCGGAGACGTTGCGGCTGCTCGCCCTGCCCGAGGCGCTCGCGTGGCACCTCGACCGGCTGCTCCCCGCCCAACGCGGCCTGATCCGCACCCTGCGACCTGCCGCCGCGGCTGCGGCCGGCGTGCCGCTGCCCGCACCCGAGGTCATCGAGGCCGTGACCGGTTGGCAGCGGCAGATGCGTCAGGTCCACCGCATCCTCACCGGTGAGGAGACGTCGGTGCGCCTCGTGCTGACGCCTGAGCGCGTCGTCATCGCCGAGTCGCGCCGGACGTGGACGTCATTGTCGTTGTACGGGTTCGTGGTCGACGCGGTCGTCGTCAACCGGGTGTTTCCTGAAGCCGCGGAGCCGGACGAGGACGCGCAGTCTGCGCCGATGGCGATCCGTGACCCCTGGCGCAACGGATGGAACGTCGCCCAACGGGCCGGTCTGGTCGAGGTGCGGGAGTCCTTCGCCGGACTGCCCGTCGTCGTCGCGCCCTACCTCGCCGCGGAGCCCATCGGTGTGGAGGCCCTCGCCGCCCTGGGCCGGGCCCACGGCACGGACGACGCGCAGGACCTCCTCGCGCCGGTGACCCACCGCGGCATGGACGTCCAACGAACTCACGAGGGGTTCACCCTCACCCTGCCCCTTCCCCTCGCCCACGCGCGCGACCTGGGTCTGCAGCGCAGGGACGACGAGCTGCTCGTCGCCGTGGGGGAGCACCGCCGGGTCCTCACCCTGCCAGCGGCTCTGCAACGATGCGTGGTCGACGGCGCGGCCGTGCGCGACGGCTTGCTGCGGGTGCGCTTCGTCCCAGACGAGGAGGTGTGGCCGCGTGGCTGACCAACATGAGCACTCGACACCGGTCGGTTCGGTGGCGCAGGAGGCCGCTCGGCTGCTCGATGCCATCGGGGGCTGGGTGAGCACGAGCGGGTATGCCGCCGCGCCGGCCCCCGGGGACGCCGCAGACGGCGCAGTCACCGCGGACGATCCCGACGGCGTCGTCCCCGACGGCGCAGCCTCCGACACCGGGCGCGCCGAGGGTGCTGAGGGTGCTGAGGTGCCGCCGGATGAGACGAGGACGCACGCCGCAGGGCACTGCGAGCACTGTGGTGCCGCCAGCGACGCCGGGAGGCCCCGCACCTGCCAGTGGTGCCCGGTCTGCCAGGGCCTGGACCTGCTGCGCTCGGTGCGACCCGAGACGGTCGACCGGCTCGCAGACCTGGCGGGGGCACTGGCCACGGCACTGCGTGACGTGGCCACCCACACCCGCGGCACGGCTGGCACCCCGCAAGGGCCGACTGCACCGCACCACCCCGGCACCCGCGGCCCGCGGGTGCACGACATCACCGTCGAGGACCAGGACCAAGGGAGCGCAACGCCATGAGCGTGACGATCGGCGTGGACATCGGCGGTACGAAGATCGCTGCCGGTGTCGTCTCGGCCACCGGGGAGATCCTGACGAGGGCTCGCCGCGACACCCCGGCGCAGGACCCCGACCAGATCGCCCACGACGTCGCCGCCCTGGTCATCGAGCTCGCCGAGCCACGCTCGGACGTCGTCGCCGTCGGGGTCGCGTGCGCCGGGTTCGTCGACCGGACCGGCTCGACGGTGCTGTTCGCGCCCAACCTCGCCTGGCGTGACGAGCCGCTCAAGCGCAGGCTCGAGGCGCTCGTCGACCACCCCGTCATCATCGAGAACGACGCCAACGCCGCCGCGTGGGGCGAGTTCCGGTACGGCGCCGCCCACGAGGTCGACGACATGGTGCTCGTCACCGTGGGCACGGGCATCGGTGGCGGGGTCGTCGTCGACTCCCGGCTCCTACGAGGGGCGTTCGGCGTCGGCGGCGAGCTGGGGCACCTGCGTGTCGTGCCCGACGGGATCCGGTGCGGCTGCGGCAACCGGGGCTGCTGGGAGGTCTATGCCTCCGGCAACGCGCTGGTCCGCGAGGCTCGTGAGCTGGTGGCCTCCGGGACGCCCCACGGAGCGGCGTTGTCCGATGCGTGCAGCGGTGACCCAGCCGCCCTGCGCGGCCACGACGTGACCACGGCCGCGCAGGCCGGTGATGTTGCGGCGATCGAGCTGCTGGCCGACCTCGGCCACTGGCTCGGCGAGGGGGCGGCCTCGGTGTCAGCCATCCTCGACCCCGAGCTCATCGTCATCGGCGGTGGCGTGGTCGCCGCAGGTGACCTGCTCATGGAGCCGGCCCGGGCGGCATACGGGCGTCAGCTGACCGGACGCGGGCACCGTCCGGTGGCACAGTTCGTCCCGGCCACGCTCGGCAACGACGCTGGCCTCATCGGCGCCGCGGCGCTCGCGGCTGAAGGGATCGGTTCATGAGCGAGCGGCTCGCAGTCGGCATCGACATCGGTGGCACCAAGGTGGCCGGAGGGCTCGTCGCCCAGGACGGCACGATCGTCGCGCGGGCCCGTCGCGACACCCCCCACCGCTCCAAGAGCCCCGGTGTGGTGGAGGACACCATCGTCGAGGTGGTCGCCGAGCTGCTCGACCTCGCGCAGGACGAGGTCGTCGCCGTGGGCATCGGGGCAGCCGGTTTCGTCGCAGCAGACCGGGCCACCGTCGTCTTCGCCCCCCACCTGTCCTGGCGTGGTGAGCCGCTCGAGGCGAACCTCCAGCGCCGGGTGCCGGTCCCGATCTCG
Source organism: Pedococcus sp. (assembly GCA_039916625.1). Classification (GTDB taxonomy): domain Bacteria; phylum Actinomycetota; class Actinomycetes; order Actinomycetales; family Dermatophilaceae; genus Pedococcus. Next base: position 21,080 of record JBDSKZ010000001.1, on the reverse strand, counting down.
GTGGACAACGACGCGAACGCCGCCGCCTGGGCCGAGTGGCGGTTCGGGGCGGCACAGGGCGAGACGCACCTGATGATGATCACCCTGGGCACCGGCATCGGCGGTGCGCTCCTGTTCGACGGTCACGTGGTGCGCGGCAAGTACGGCATCGCCGGCGAGTTCGGGCACATGCAGGTGGTGCCGGGCGGCCAGCGTTGCGAGTGCGGCAACCGGGGCTGCTGGGAGCAGTACGCCTCCGGCAACGCCCTCGTCCGGGAGGCGCGCTCGCTGATGACCGCGAACAGCCCGGTGGCCACCGACCTGCTCGCCCGCGTCGACGGCGACCCCATGGCCCTCACCGGACCCCTCATCACCGAGGCGGCCCAGGAGGGTGACCCCACGGCCACCGAGCTGCTCGGGGAGATCGGCACCTGGCTCGGGGTCGGCATCGCCAACCTCGCCGCAGCCTTCGACCCGGGCACGTTCGTCGTCGGTGGAGGCGTCAGCGCGGCCGGCGACCTGCTCCTGGAGCCGGCGCGCACCACGTTCCGCCGCCACCTCACCGGCCGCGGCTACCGGCCCGAGGCGCAGATCATCGCCGCCCAGCTCGGCAACGACGCAGGGCTGATCGGGGCCGCCGACCTGGCCCGTCGCGACGCATGAGCACGATGCGTGTGGCGTCCTACAACCTCAAGGACCTCACCCTCGACCGGCACGCGGCGGCCCGCGTGATCAGGGCGATCGACCCCGACGTGCTCTGCCTGCAGGAGGTCCCGCGCCGCTTGTTCGGCGCCTGGCAGGTCTCGTCCTTCGCCGCCGAGTGCGGCCTGTACTGGTCGGGTCGGCACCGCGGCAGCGGTGGGACGACCATCCTCACCTCGCTGCGCGTGCACGTCAGGGAGTCGCGCCACCACCGCCTGCGCGTGGCCGCCCTCGGGCGCACTCGCGGGTATGCCGTGGCGCGGGTCGCGCCCGCGGGTCACGACCCGCTCGTCGTGGCGTCGGTCCACCTCGGTCTCGACGCCGCCGAGCGCGAACGCCACGCTGGCCACATCCTCACCTCCGTGTCGGGTGGTGGGCCGGTGCTGCTCGCCGGGGACCTCAACGAGGGGCAGACCGGACCGGCGTGGCGGCTGTTCGCCGAGCCACTGCTCCTCGTGTCCCCGACCACACCTACATTCCCGGCCAGGTCACCCCGGCACGTGCTCGACGTCATCTTCGCCTCGCGGGAGCTGAGCGTCCTGCGGCACACACCGGTGCAGCTCGACGAGGCCGACCTCGTCGCGGCCAGCGACCACCGGCCGACGTGGGTCGACCTCGAGCTGCACCCGGAACAACAAGCCACGAGCGGACTCGAGCCGGACGCAGGCATCGCTCGGACGTGAGCTAGACGCGGGCCCCGTTGTCGGGGTCGTGCTCGTCGCGGTCGCGTGGCTGGCGCATGACGAGCAGGACGAACCCGCCGACAGTCATGGCGACTGCGCCAAGGGTCCACCAGCTGCTGACGTCGGGGCGGAACAGCACCAGCCACAGCAGGGCGACCGGTCCGACCACCAGGCCGACGACGATGCCCCAGAACTGCAGGTCCTCCTGCGGCGGCAGGGGCGCTGTGGGTCCGGGCTCGAAGTGCTCCTCCTCGTCGAGGTCGACGAGCTCGGCCGGCGAGGCCTCCTCCTCGTCGGTGCCCTGCTCGGTGCCCTGCTCGCTGCCCTGCTCGATCTGGCGCTCGCTGCCCTGCTCGATCCCGCGCTCGGTGCCCTGCTCGGCGCCGCGCCACACGACGAACGGCCGGGTGGGCGGCGGGTTGACGCCGGTCCCGGGCTCGAGTGCGGGGTTCACCCCGGTGGGCTGCGGCTTGTCGGGCAGCGACTGCACGTCGTCCCAGCGCGCGACGATGTCCGCGAACTGTGCGTCCACGTCCTTGTCGCCCATGACCGTCCTGCTTCCTGCTGAGAAGAGCTGCGCGATCAGCTGAGCCGCTCGATGAACCGCACCGACTCCTCAAAGATACGTGGCGCGTCGTGGTCAAGGGTAGCCACGTGGTAGCTGTCGTGCAGGACGCTCTCGGTGACGTCGATGCTCGAGACCCGCGAGAGGAGGAGCTCGGAGCTCGAGGCGGGCACGACGTGGTCGTCGACGCTGTGCCAGAGCAACAGCGGCTGGGTCACCTCGGGCAGGTCGCGGACCACGGTCGCCCAGAGCTGGGTCTGGGAGTAGAGCGCCTTGAGCGGGACGCGGTCGTAGCAGATCTCGTCCTCGCCCGGCTTCTTGATGTCGTTGCCGATGCCGGGCAGCGACGGCAGGACGGCCTGCAGCAACGGCAGCGCCCTGAGCCGCACGTCCTCCACCTTGTAGGCGGGGTTGACGAGCATCAGTCCCTTCACGCGCGGACCGTGCTCCTGGGCCAGCCGGGTCGCGAGCGCACCACCCATCGACAGGCCACCGACGAACACCTGGTCGCACTGCTCGTGGAGCTCGCGGAAGGCACTGTCGACGGCGGCATACCAGTCGTGCCAGCGGGTGCGGTTCATCTCCTGCCACGTCGTGCCGTGACCCGGCAGTCGGGGGACGCGCACGGTGTAGCCGGCGTCGGCGAGGAACTCGGCCCAGGGGCGCAGGCTCGCGGGGCTGCCCGTGAACCCGTGGGCCAGGACGACGCCGGTCCGGCCGTGGTCGCCGGTCCCGTCGTGGGAGTAGGGCTCTGCACCGGGTCGGACGGACACGTGGGGCGCTCCTTGGCGGCACCGCAAGGGGCACCGCTGGACGGGCGTCGGACGGATCGGGGGACCGGCTGGTCCCGACCCCTGTCGCCGACGGGGACGGACGTTGGCGCATCCTCGCATGCACCACGGCAGGCGTCGAGAGTGCCGTAGAGTTCAGCGCGTCACATGGAGGTGAACGGTTGTTCTACTGGGTTCTCAAGACGGTCGTGCTCGGTCCGATCCTCAAGCTGTTGTTCCGGCCGTGGGTCGAGGGGGAGGAGAACATCCCCGAGGACGGTGCCGTCATCTTCGCCAGCAACCACCTGTCGTTCTCCGACTCCATCTTCCTGCCCCTGGTCGTCCCGCGGCGGATGACCTTCCTCGCGAAGTCCGACTACTTCACCGGTCGGGGCATCAAGGGCCGCCTCACGGCCGCCTTCTTCCGCGGTGTGGGACAGCTGCCGGTCGACCGGTCGGGGGGTGGCGCGGGTGAGGCGGCGCTGCGCTCCGGTCTGCGCGTACTCCGGCGCAGCGAGATGCTCGGCATCTACCCCGAGGGCACCCGCAGCCCTGACGGCCGCCTCTACCGCGGTCGCACCGGGGTGGCCCGGATGGCGCTCGAGGGTGGGGTGCCCGTCCTGCCCGTCGCGATGATCGGCACCGACAAGGCCCAGCCCACGGGCAAGAAGATCCCCAAGCTCATGCGGATCGGCGTGAAGATCGGCAAGCCGCTCGACTTCTCCCGCTACGAGGGCATGGAGGACGACCGGTTCGTCCTGCGCTCGATCACCGACGAGATCATGTACGAGCTCATGCTGCTGTCCGGCCAGGAGTACGTCGACATGTATGCCACGTCGATGAAGGACCGCATCCTCGCCGCCGCCAAGACCAAGGCTCGCGAGCTCCAGGAGGCGGCCCTGCCCGGGTCGGCAGCCAAGGAGCTCGAGGAGGCCCTCGACGCCCATGACGACGAGGCCATCCGGCGGGCCCGACGACGGGTCGACGACGCCGCGGCCGACATCGACGAGACCACCGAGCTCGGTGACGGTCCGCAGGACCAGGACCACGACGAGTCCCACGGGCGGCGCGACCGCCGCGAGGCCAGCTGAGCCCTTGACGTCGGGGAAGGACGTGGCGCGGGTGCAGGGCGTGGCCGGGGGGAGCAGCGGCCGTCGCCGGTGGCTCGTGACGGTGCCCGACGCCCAGCCGGCAGTCGTCTCCGCCTTCTGGAAGGGCATCGACGTCTTCCGTCCGATCGCGCTCGCGTATGCCGCGTACTCCCTCTGGGACCGGCCGCAGGACCTCGTGCGCCCGGCTCTGGGCTGGGGTGTCCTCGCGGTGCTCGGCGTCTGGACGGTGTTCCTCGTCGTCTACCGACGTCGCCGGCTCTGGCTGGTCCTCGTGGAGCTGCTGCTCGCGGCCGGGGCGATCCTGGCCACGCGCCTCGTGGACTCGGCGGAGTCGATCGAGGCGGGGTCGCGGACCCTGCCCACGTTCTGGCCGGCTGCCGGGGTGGTCTCGGCCGCGGTGCTCCTGGGGCGCAAGGGCGGGATCGTCGCCGCGGTGTTCATCGGGGTGGTCGACCTCGTCGAGGTCGGGCGCACGACGCCCAACACCATCAACAACATCGTCCTGCTGCTGCTCATCGGCGCCCTGATCGGGTATGCCGTCGACCTGGCGCGCGAGGGCCACCTCAAGCTGCGCGAGGCCCTGGCCCTGGAGGCACAGGTGCGCGAACGCGAGCGCCTGGCCCGGACCGTCCACGACGGCGTCCTGCAGACCTTGGCGTTCATCAACCGGCGGGGGTCCCAGCTCGGCGGCGAGGCGATGCAGCTCGGGGAGATGGCGGCCGACCAGGAACGCCTGCTCCGGGCCCTGGTCAGCGGCACGACCCCCGACGAGTCGGCCTCGGTGGTGCACGGTGACGTCGACCTTCGCCAGCAGCTCGGCCGCTACGCCGAGGGCCGGGTCCACCTCGTCGCCCCCGCCGACCCCGTCCTCGTGCCGCCGCGTGTCGCGGGCGAGCTCGTGGCCGCGGTGGGTGCGGCGCTGGACAATGTGCGCCAGCACGCCGGTGCGGCGGCGCAGGCGTGGGTGCTGGTCGAGGACGAGGGGGAGACCGTGGCGCTGACGGTGCGCGACAACGGCGTCGGTATGCCGCCTGGTCGCCTCGAGGAGGCAGCCTCGGCGGGGCGGCTGGGTGCCTCCTCGAGCATCCGCGGACGGTTGGCCGACCTCGGGGGAGAAGCGGTGTACTCGGGCCGGCAGGGTTCGGGGACGACGGTGACGATGCGGGCGCCCAGGACGGGTGCCCCCGGTGGAGGGGTGGCATGACCGAGCAGCAGCAGTCGCAAGGGACCGAACGGGCAGAGGGGCCCGGACCGTCGCCAGGTGCCGTGGCGGAGCCGACCGCTCCGCTCAAGGTCGTCGTCGCCGACGACCACCCCCTGTGGCGGGACGCGGTGGCCCGCGACCTCGCCGAGGCGGGCATGACCGTGCTCGCCACCGCTGACGACGGTCCGTCCGCAGTCAACCGCACCAAGGCGACCCGCCCGGACGTGCTGGTGCTCGACCTCAACCTGCCCGGGATGCGCGGCCACGAGGTGTGCGCTGCGCTGGGCTCGCTGCAGACGCGGGTGCTCGTGCTGTCGGCGTCGGGTGAGCAGCAGGACGTGCTCGAGGCGGTCAAGGCCGGGGCCACCGGCTACCTCGTGAAGTCCGCGTCCCGCGAGCAGATCGTGGCTGCCGTCGAGGCGACCGCGCGCGGGGAGGCGGTCTTCACGCCGGGCCTGGCCGGGCTGGTCCTGGGGGAGTTCCGCAAGATGTCCACGCAGCCGCAGGCTGACCCGTCGCGGCCCATTCCCGAGCTCACCGAGCGCGAGACCGAGGTGCTCAAGCTCGTGGCGACGGGCATGTCCTACAAGGAGATCGCGTCCGAGCTGTTCATCTCCCACCGCACCGTGCAGAACCACGTCCAGAACACCCTGGGCAAGCTGCAGCTGCACAACCGCATCCAGCTGGTGCGGTTCGCGATCGCCAAGGGCCTGGACACCCCCGAGGCCTGAACGCTGCCGTCATACCCGGCTCTTGCGGGTGGACAGCGGGAGGCGGTGGTGACCGCGATGCGGGCTGGGGGACCGACCGGTCCGGCACGCACCTATCCTTGACCGGTGAGCACCACGCAGCACCATGACCCCCTCGCCGGCCTCGCGGCCGGCGCGGGCCTCCCGACCGCCCAGCAGCCGGTCTGGCCCGACGCCGCCCGACTCTCCAGTGCTGTCGCCGAGCTCGCGACGTATCCGCCGCTGGTGTTCGCCGGCGAGTGCGACGTCCTGAAGTCACGGATGGCCGCTGCCGCCCGCGGAGAGGCCTTCGTCCTGCAGGGCGGCGACTGCGCCGAGACGTTTGCCGCAGCGACGGCCGACAACATCCGCGACCGGGTCAAGACGATCCTGCAGATGGCGGCGGTCCTCACCTACGGCGCGTCCGTGCCGGTGGTCAAGGTCGGCCGGATGGCCGGGCAGTACGCCAAGCCCCGCAGCAGCGCTGACGAGACCCGCGAGGGCGTGACCCTGCCGGCCTACCGCGGCGACATGGTCAACGACTTCGAGTTCAACCTCGAGTCGCGCACGCCCGACCCGCAGCGTCTGGTCAGGGCCTACCACGCGAGCTCGGCGACGTTGAACCTCGTGCGCGCCTTCACCATGGGTGGCTTCGCCGACCTGCGCCACGTCCACGACTGGAACAAGGGCTTCGTGTCCAACTCGGCCAACAGCCGCTACGAGCGACTGGCCAAGGACATCGACAAGGCGATGAAGTTCATGTCGGCCTGTGGCGCCGACTTCGACGCCATGCGCACGACGGAGTTCTTCTCCGCGCACGAGGCGCTGCTGCTCGACTACGAGCGTCCGCTGACCCGCGTCGACAGCCGCACCGGCGAGCTCTACGACACCAGCGGCCACTTCATCTGGATCGGCGAGCGCACCCGCGACCTCGACGGCGCCCACGTCGACTTCGTGTCGAAGGTGCTCAACCCCATCGGCGTCAAGCTGTCGGCCAAGGCCGAGGTCGACGACGTCCTGCGCCTCATTGACAAGGTCGACCCCGACCGCGAGCCCGGCCGCCTGACCTTCATCACGCGGATGGGCGCCAAGACCGTCCGCGAGGCGTTGCCGACGCTGGTGGAGAAGATCACCGCCTCTGGTGCTCAGGTCACCTGGATCTGCGACCCGATGCACGGCAACACCTTCGAGTCGGCCAGCGGCTACAAGACGCGCGACTTCGAGGACGTCGTCGAGGAGGTGCGCGGGTTCTTCGAGGTCCACCAGGGCCTCGGCACGGTCCCCGGCGGCATCCACGTCGAGCTCACCGGCAACGACGTCACCGAGTGCATCGGTGGCGCGGAGAAGATCCTCGACGCCGACCTGACCAAACGCTACGAGTCGGTCTGCGACCCCCGGCTCAACCACCAGCAGAGCCTGGAGCTGGCGTTCCTCGTCGCCGAGATGCTCTCCAAGGACTGACCGCCCGCATGACGAACGCCATCGACGTCGACCTGCTGTCCGACACCCTGACGCGGCCGACGCAGGCCATGCGCCACGCCATGGCCACCGCCGTCGTCGGTGACGACGTGTTCGGCGAGGACCCCACGGTCCGCGAGCTCGAGGAGCGCGTGGCCGGCCTGCTGGGCCACGAGGACGCGTTGTTCACCCCGACCGGGTCGATGGCCAACCAGCTCGGGCTGCGCCTGCACGTCAACCCCGGTGAGGAGCTCATCGCCGACTCCCTGGCCCACGTCCTGCGCGCAGAGATGGGGGCGGCCGCTGCCCTGTCCGGCTTGTCGTCACGCTCCTGGGTGGCCCGGCGCGGGCTGCTCGACGCGGCCCAGCCGCTGGCGCTGATGGTCCCCGACGGGGGTACCTACCAGGTCAACACCAGGCTCGTGGTCGTGGAGAACACCCACAACTTCGGTGGCGGCACCGTCGCACCCCTCGACCAGATCGAGGTGCTCCGGGCGGGTACGCAGCCGCGCGGGGTGGCGATGCACCTCGACGGTGCGCGGCTCTGGAACGCCCACGTGGCCACCGGCATCGCGCTCGCCGACTACGGCCGGCACTTCGACTCCGTCAGCGTCTGCCTGTCCAAGGGGCTCGGCGCACCGGTGGGCTCGCTGCTCGTCGGGTCGCGCGACCACATGGCGACCGCCCGCATCTGGCGCAAGCGTTTCGGTGGCGGCATGCGCCAGGTCGGCATCCTCGCCGCGGCCGGGCTGCACGCCCTCGACCACCACGTGGAACGCCTTGCCGACGACCACGCCCGGGCCCACCGGTTCGCGACCGCGGCGGCGCAGGCCGCCCCGGGCTCCATCGACCCGGAGTCGGTGCAGACCAACATCGTCGTCCTCGACGTGTCCGTCGCTGGGTGGACCTCGGCCGACTTCGTGCAGGAGGCGGGCCGACGCGGCATACGCCTCTATCCGGTGAGCGCCACGGGCGTCCGGCTGGTCTGGCACCTCGACGTCGACGACGCGGGCACCGACCGTGCCGTCGAGGCGCTGGCACCGTTGCTGGAGCGGGGCCCGAGCGCCGGCTGAAGCGCGCTGGTGCTCCGGCCCGCGTTCTCAGACCTCGTGGTGCAGCAGCTCCGCGGGGCGGTCCTGCTCGGCCGTGGCACCCGGTGAGCGCCGGCCGAGGATCTCCACGACGTACATCGCGGTGAGCACGAGCCCTCCACCGAGCAGCATGCGCGCGGTGAGCGACTCACCGCCGAACAGGACGGCGAAGAAGGCGGCGAACACTGGCTCCATCGTCATGACGATCGCCGCCCGCGTGGCCGGCAGGTGCGACTGGGCCCAGGTCTGCGCCCAGAGCGCGACCGCGCCGGCGATGAGGGCCATGTAGAGCAAGGAGGCCCACTGTCCGCCGCCCTCGGGGAGGGTGATGCCGTCCGGGACCGCCCCGACGGAGGCCACCGCCGTGATGACGAAGGCCTGCACCGTGGCGAGACCGGTCGCGGACGACGCGGTGGAGTACCGACCCAGGCCGATGATGTGCAGTGCGTAGAGCGCCGCCGCAGCCAACGTCAGTGCCTCACCGAACCCCACGGACATGTCGCGCAGGGACAGCACGCCGAGCCCGACCGTCGCCAGCGCGACGGCCAGCCAGGTGGAACCCGGTATGCGGTCGCGCAGCAACACCGCGCCGAGGACAGGGGTGAGCACGACGTAGGTCCCGGTGACGAAGCCGGACACCGACGCGTCGGTGTGCTCGAGCCCGACGGTCTGCAGCAGCTGGGCCAAGCCGTACAGGACGCCCAGCCCGACACCGATGAGCACCTGGCGCCGGGTCAGGGCCAAGGTCTGACGGCGGAACACCACGGCCATGACCGCTGCGGCGATCGCGAACCGCACGGCGAGGAAGTCGGCGGACGGCACGTGCTCGACGAGGTCGCGGATGAGGAAGAACGTCGAACCCCAGACAGCCGTGACGGCAATGAGGAGCAGGGTGGCAAGTCGGCTCGCGGACAAGGATCGCACGGGGGGTCGGACCGGTCTCAGACGACGACGAGGGTGACGGTGGTGTTCTTGGGCTGCTCGCTGCCGGCGGCGGGGTTCTGGCTGCGGACGGTGCCGAACAGGCCACCCATGAACTGCTGGACGGCGACCTTGAAGCCAGCATCCTCGAGGATCTTGCGCGCCTGCACCTCCTGCTTGCCCTGCACGTCGGGGACCGTGATGAGCTCCGGACCCTTGGACACGACCAGCGTGACCTTGTCGCCCTTGAAGAGGGTGCCGGTCGAGGGGCTCTGCGAGATGACGCTGCCCTTGGCGACGGTGTCGTCGTTCTTCTGCTGGGTCGCGTCGACCTCGAGGCCCTTGCCGGTGAGGTCCTTGACGGCGTCATCGGCAGGCTTGCCGGTGAAGTCGGTGACCTCGATGGGCTCGCGGCCCTTGCTCACGACGAGGTTGACCTTCGTGCCGCGCTTGAGCGACGCGCCCTCCTTGGGGCTGACACTGATGACCAGGCCCTCGGCAACGGACTCGCTGAACGCCGCGCTGGTCTCGCCGAGAGTGAGCTTCTCGGCCTTGATCCGAGCACTGGCCTCGTTGGTACTCGCCCCGACCACCTGCGGCACGGCATACCGCTCCGGGCCCTTGGAGACGGTCACCTTGACGCCCTGGCTGCGGCGCAGCTCGGTGCCGGCTCCGGGGTCGGTGGAGATGACCACGCCCGTCGAAATGGTCTCGTCGAAGGCGTCCACCCGTTCGGGGGACAGGTGCGAGGCCTGCAGGGCGCTCTGCGCCTGCGCGTAGGGCTGGCCGGTCACCCGGGGGACCGTCGTCGGTGAGCCGGGACCCCCGAGGAACCACCAGGCGGCGATGCCGGCGATGGCTGCGACCGACAACGCGGCGACGACCCAGCCCCACGGCCCCCGGCGACGAGCGCCGACCACCCGGCCCTCGAGGGCGCGGCTGCGGCCGGGGGCGTAGGGGTCGGGACCGGGCGGAGCCGTGGGGGTGTGGTCCATCGGCAGGGCCACGGGACCGACGGGGCGTGACTTGCGCGCGTGGGGCGAGGCCTCGACGGGCAGGGCGCTGGTGCGCTCGACGGCGACGGTGCTGGCCTCGGCACTCCTCGCCGAGGACCCCCTGGGTCTGCGGTCGAGCTCGGTCGGGGTGAGCATGGCGCGGGACTTGCGGACCTCGGCCAGGAAGTCGCCGGCATCGGCGGGCCGTTGGTCGGGGTCGCGCGAGGTGGCCAGGGCCACGAGGGCGTCGAGCTCGGCCGGTACGGTGCTGACCCGTGAGGACGGGGCCGGGACCGAACCGTGCACGTGCTGGTAGGCGATGTGGATCGGGGTGTCGCCGGTGATCGCCTTGGTGCCGGTGAGCAGCTCGAACAGGATCAGGCCGGCGGCATACACGTCGCTGCGGGCGTCGGCGATGCCGCGCTCGACCTGCTCGGGAGACAGGTAGGCCACCGTGCCGAGGAGCACCCCGGTCTGGGAGTAGGAGGTCTGGTTGGTCACCGCACGGGCCAGACCGAAGTCGGCCACCTTCACCGTACCGTCGTCCTCGCGCAGGATGATGTTCTCGGGCTTGACGTCGCGGTGGATGATTCCGGCGCGGTGCGCGGCCCCGAGCGCCTGCAGGACCGGCGCCATGAGGTCCAGGGCAGCCCGCGGGGTGAGCGGGCCCTCGGCCTTCATCACCTCGCGCAGGGTCTGCCCGGGGACGTACTCCATGGCGAGGAACATGTGGCCGTCGTCGTCACCCTGGTCGAAGACCGACACGACGTTGGGGTGCGACAGGCGAGCCGCCGAGCGCGCCTCCCGCCGGAACCTGCTGGCGAAGGCCTCGTCCTGGGCCAGGTCGCGACGCAGCACCTTCAGCGCCACGTCACGGTCCAGCCGGGTGTCCAGTGCGAGGTAGACCGACGCCATTCCGCCGTCGGCGATGTGCGACTGGACGCGGTAACGCCCGTCGATCACACGACCGAGCAGAGACTCGGTGACACCGGAAGACACTCCCAAAGTGTAGGAGGTCAAACTGGTCAACTCATGCAGGCAGGTCCGGGGGAACGGTCACGAACCGTCCTAGAAGCGGCCGCGGTGGGCCTTGATCGCCCGCACGTAGACCTTCGTGTCGGCATACATCCCTTGGCGCTGGACGGAGTAGAGGCCTTGGTAGTAGCCCGCGATGGCGTGGTCCAGGTTCTTGGCCGAACGGGTCAGCGAGCGCAGGATGACGACCCCGGCGGTGATGTTGTCCTGGGTGCGCAGGAGGTTGAGCTTGCGCCCGCTCATCTGCGAGGCCCACTCGCCGGAGGAGGGGATCACCTGCATCACGCCGATGGCGTTCGCGACCGAGACCTGGCGCTGGTTCCAGCCGGACTCCTGCCAGGCGACGGCGAGGGCCAGCCGGGGGTCGACGCCGTGGCGACGCGCCGTCGCGATGATCATGTCGCGCGTCTTGCTGCGGCTCGGGACGACGGAGTGCGCGAGGGTGTCGCGGTTGCGGTTGGCCGCGCCGACGATCGAGCTCGGGTAGGTGCGCCCCGCGAACGTGTTGGCGCTGCTGGCCGAGGAGGCCTTCTTTCCCGGGACGCGCAGCTTCTGGCCGATGACCAGGTGGTTGGCGTTCGCCAGCTTGTTCGCCTTGAGCAGGGCGGCCATCGAGACGCCCTGGCGTGCGGCGATGGCGCCCAGGGTGTCGCCGCTGCGGACGGTGTAGCCGGACGTGGAGACGCGGGCCACGGCAGTCGTGCCGGGGACCTTGAGCTTCTGTCCGGGGTGGATGGTGCTGCGGCCGCTCAGGTGGTTCATCGCGTAGAGCTTGGCGAGGGGAGTGCGGGTGCGCGTCGCGATGCCGCCCAGGGTGTCGCCGCTGCGGACGGTGTAGCGAGTCGTGGAGGTCGCACCCCCGCCGCTCGAGGGACGGCTGGCGCTCGCGGCGCCGGCACCGGGGATCCGCACCTTCTGGTTGACGCGCAGCACCGAGCGGGTCGAGAGGCGGTTGGCCTTGAGCAGTGCCGCCAGCGAGACGCCCTTGCGGGCGGCGATGCCGCCCAGGGTGTCGCCGGAACGCACGACATAGGTGCTGCGGGCGACCGCCGCTGCGCGAGCCTTGGCCGCTGCGCGAGCCTTGGCCGCAGCGGCGCGGGCCTGGGCGGCCGTCTTCGGGACCGAGAGGCGCTGGCCGATCGAGAGGTGTCCACCGCCGCCCGACAGCTTGTTGCGGGAGACCAGTACCCCTGTGGTGGTGCCTAGGCGGGTGGCGATGGCAGCGAGGTTGTCGCCGCTGCGCACGGTGTATGAGGTCCAGCCATGGGGAGCGGGCTTGGCCTTCTGGACGACCGCGGTGGGTGCGAGGGTCGAGACCGAAGGGAGCGCCGCGGGAGCGATCACTGGGGACATCGGATGCCTTTCAAGGTGCCGACCGCGTGCGGAGCGGTGGCTGCAGGGGAGGAAGGTGCTCAAGTGAGGGATGTGGCGACTGTGACGAGAGTGAAAGGTACACCACGCGACCACAGTCATATCGACTTACATCGATGTAATTTGCAATGCCCCTGCGTGCTGGCAGGCTGTCCTCGTGACCGACCAGACCCCCACCGCGCCCGAGCCGTCCCTGGAGGACCTCGTCGGGTCCTGGCTGACCGTCCCCGACCTGGCCGAGCGACTCGGGATCCCCCTGTCCAGCGTGCGGCGCCTGATCGAGGAGCGTGAGCTGCTCAGCGCCCGCATCGGCGAGCGCCGGGTCGTCGCCGTGCCCGAGCAGTTCCTCCTCGAGGCGGTCTACCCCTACCTGCCGGGCACCTTCACCGTGCTCGCCGACGGCGGGATGGACGACGAAGAGATCCTCGTCTGGCTCTTCACCCCTGACCCGACCCTGCGCGTACCAGGCACGCCGGTCGACAACCTCGCGGCCGGGTTCAAGACCGAGGTGCGTCGTCGCGCCATGGAACAGGCCTTCTAGCTCCAGCGCCCCGGCGTGGCGGTCAGTGCTCGCGCGTCGTGGCGCTGTCGATGAGCTGGTCGAGCACCCCGACGGCCTCTGGGTCGAGGGCGCGCGTCGACTTCAGGGCCATCCGGGCCGACCCGGCGAGCCGGGCGATGTCGGCCTCCACCGCATCGACGGCGCCGCTGGCCGTGATGACCGAACGCAGCCGGTCGACCGTCTCCGTGTCCAGCTCGGGGTCGCCCAGGCGTGACTCGACGAGGGTGCGCCCGGCATCGCCGGCTCCGGCCAGGGCATGGGCGACCAGGACGGTCCGTTTGCCCTCGCGCAGGTCGTCGCCCGCCGGTTTGCCGGTGGCCACGGGGTCGCCGAACACCCCCAGCAGGTCGTCGCGCAGCTGGAAGGCCTGACCGAGGTCGAGGCCGTAGCGCGACAGCGCCGCGAGGTCGGCGCTGTCGGCGCCGCCGGCGCTTGCCCCGATGAGCAGGGGGTGCTCGACGGTGTACTTCGCGCTCTTGAACCGGATGACGCGCTCGGCGCGCTCGATGCGCTCGGCGGTCGGGACGCCGTCCCAGGGCCGGACCGACTCGACGACGTCGAGGAACTGCCCCCCCATGAGCTGGGTGCGCATCAGGTCGAACACCCTGCGGCCGCGGGCGAGGTGCTCCGCGTCCAGGCCCGAGGTGGCATACAGCTCCTCGGTCCAGTTGAGGCAGAGGTTGCCCGCGAGGATCGCCCCAGCCACGCCGAACCGCCCGGCGTCACCGGACCAGGACTGCTCCTCGTGGCGCGCGGCGAGGGAGCGGTGGGCGGCCGGCATACCGCGCCGGGTGTCGCTGTCGTCCATGACGTCGTCGTGGATCAGGGCGGCAGCCTGGAAGAACTCCATCGCGGTGGCCACCCGGACCACGGCGTCGGAGTCGGGCTGGCCGGCACCGCGGTAGCCCCAGTAGAGGAAGGCGGCGCGCAGCCGCTTGCCCCCCGTCAGCAGGCGCGCCACCGCGCCGAGCAGCTCCTGGGCGTCAGGGCCGACCTCGGCCAGGACGCTGGACTGGTGGGCGAGGACGTCATCGACGCACCGTTGCACGCGCTCGCGCAGCTGCGCGGCATCGAGGGGGCTGACCACCACTCGCTCCTCCCGGGCCTGCTCGGTCATGGTTTCGTCAGCACCGGCGGTCCCACCGCTGGTATGCACCGCTGCTGTCTCACCGTGTGCTGGCCCCGAGCCTACGGCTTGGGGCCTCGACTAGTCTCACCGCCATGGCACTGGGGCAGCCCTCTCGTATCGCTCGACGGGCGCAGCTCACCGCGTCCATCCCCGGCATGCTCTCCTCGTCCAGCCCCTCGATGAGCTTCGAGTTCTTCCCGCCGAAGGACGACGCCAGCGAGGCCCTGCTCTGGGACGCCATCCGCCGGCTCGAGTCCGCCCGGCCCGACTTCGTGTCCGTGACGTACGGCGCCGGTGGCTCCGGCCAGGACCGCACCGTCCGCGTCACCGAACGGATCGCCCGCGAGACGACGCTGACCCCGTTGGCCCACCTCACCTGCGTCGGCGCGTCCGTCGCGGCGCTGCGCCAGGTCGTCGGACTGTATGCCGCGTCCGGGGTGCGCAACATCCTCGCCCTGCGTGGTGACCCGCCGGGCGACCCGGGCGGGCAGTGGATCTCCCACCCTGAGGGACTCAACCACGCCACCGACCTGGTGGAGCTCGTGAAGACGCTGGGGGACTTCACGATCGGGGTCGCGGCATTCCCCGACGTCCACCCGTCCTCGCCGAGCTTCGAGCACGACATCGAGGTGATGGTGCGCAAGGCCGATGCCGGCGCGAGCTTTGCGATCACGCAGATGGTCTTCGACGCCGAGAGCTACCTGCGGCTGCGTGATGCCGTCGGCGCCCGCCGCCCGGAGCTGCCGATCACCCCCGGCCTCATGCCGGTGACGAACTTCAAGCAGGTCGCGCGGATGTCCCAGCTCATGGGCACCAGGCTGCCCGACGCCGTCGTCTCGCGGCTGGAGGCCGTCGCGGGCGACCCTGCGGCGACACGCGAGGTGGGGGTCCAGATCGCCACCGAGCTCGCGACCCGCATGCTCGGCGAAGGCGCCCCCGGACTGCACTTCATCACGATGAACCGTTCGACGGCGACGCTCGAGGTGCACCGCAACCTCGGTCTGCACTGAGGCCCAGCAGCCGGCCCGGCCCGATGGGGGGCGATGGGGCCGATGGGGTGGTCAGGGCCGTCGCTCGAGCGGACGGAGCTCGGCCACGAGGGGGACGATGTCGGCGACCGAGTCGACCACGCGGGTCGGCTGGTAGGGGAACTGGTCCACCTGGTGCGGACGGGTCGAGCCCGTCAGCACCAGGATCGTCCGCAGGCCCGCCTCGAGGCCGCTGATGACGTCGGTGTCCATCCGGTCGCCGACCATCACCGTCGACTCCGAGTGCGCGTCGATCCGGTTGAGGGCGCTGCGCATCATCAACGGGTTGGGCTTGCCGATGAAGTAGGGCTGGCGGCCGGTCGCCGCACTGATCAGGGCTGCGACCGAACCCGTCGCGGGCAGGCTGCCGTGCTGGCTCGGACCGCTGACATCGGGGTTCGTCGCGATGAACCGCGCCCCTTTCTCGATGAGCCGGATGGCCTTGGTGATGGCCTCGAAGGAGTAGGTGCGGGTCTCGCCGAGGACGACGTAGTCGGGGTCGCGCTCGGTCATCGTGTAGCCGACCTCGTACAACGCCGTCGTCAAGCCGGACTCACCCACGACGAACGCGCTGCCGCGCGGCCGCTGGTCGTCGAGGAACTGCGCCGTGGCGAGCGCCGAGGTCCAGATCGACTCCTCGGGCACGTCGAGCCCGTCGGACAGCAGGCGGGCTCGCAGGTCACGCGGGGTGAAGATCGAGTTGTTGGTCAGGACGAGGAACCGTCGGTCGTGCTCGGCGAGGGCGGACAGGAACTCCGCAGCCCCCGGGATGGCGCTCTCCTCGTGGACGAGCACGCCGTCCATGTCGGTGAGCCAGCACTCGACGGGTCTGGGTCTGGTCATGTCGCCCATTCTGGCCTGAGGTCAGGCCACTTCCATGGCGTGGCCGGCGGTGACGCGCAGCAGCTCTTCGTACGAGGTGCGGTAGACGGTGTGGCTGTGGCCAGCCGCGGCCCAGACATGGCGGTAGCGGCTGAGCGACACGTCGACGACGGTGCGGATCGGGGTGGGGTGGCCGACCGGGGCGACGCCGCCGATGGCGAACCCGGTGGCCTCGCGGACGAAGTCTGCATCGGCGCGGTCGACGTGGTCGACACCGTCGAGCAGCTCGGCGACCTTGACGAGGTCGACCTGGTGCGCGCCCGAGGTGAGGACCAGCAGCGGGGTGATCACGCCCTGCTCGTCGTGCGCGCGGAAGATCAGCGAGTTGGCGATCTCAGCCGGGGTGACCCCGATGGCGGCCGCGGCCGCGGCGGCGGTGCGGACGGCGTCGGGGAGGCTGAGGAGCTCGGGCTCGACGCTGTGCACGGCGAGGGTGGCCAGGACCCGCTGCACGGCGGGGTGCCGGGTGAGGTCGCGCCGAGGTGCAGGGGCCGCAGCGGCCGGCTCGGACTGGCTCATGTCCGGAGCCTAGGGGCGGCCACCGTCGGCCACCAGCGCTGGCGTCGACGAGGGCCGGGAAGGGGGGTCGGCGCGTGGTCACCACCCGGGCGACCGCGACGCGCCCGGGTGGCGACGACGCGCCGGCGGCCTTGACGCGGTGTCCGAGGCCGGGTGTACGGTTCTTCTTGTCGAACACCTGTTCGAATGGTTCCGAACATCGGGCCGGACGATCCAGCAAGGGTGGGCACTCCCACCACTGCCGTCCCAGGCCAGGAACCACCGTGCGGCTCTGGCCCGCAGTGGGCGCCTCGACCCCGCCCCCTGCAGGGCCAGAGCGCACCCCATCTTGCCCTGCCCGTGACGAAGGAGCCTGCTCGTGGTGCGCCGGTACGAAGAACCCATCGAGGTCCGCCAAGCGGTGGTCGGTGCCGACCGTGCCACCACCGAGGGCGGTCCCGCAGCCCCGGGACCCGAGGCGTTCGTGTGGCGGGGCCGCCTCTACGTCGTCCGGGCGGTCCTCGACCGCTGGCAGGAGCGCCGACCCTGGTGGCGCGAGGCGCGCGAGCAGGGCAGCAGCGACGTCCTCACCGACGCCCGAGAGCGCCAGGTGTGGCGGGTGGAGGCCAGTGCCGGCCGGTGTGCTGCGGTCGGTGTCTACGACCTCGGGGCGGACCACCAGGACCTCGACCTGCGCTGGCGCCTGCTGCGCGTGGCGGACTGACATGGCGATCATGACGACCGACGCCCTGACGACCCCTTCTGTGACGACCACTTCTGTGACCACTCCGGCGACCACTGCGGCGACCAGCGCCGCCCTGACCGGCACCACGCGCAGCGCGGGCGCCAGCCTCGACCTGCTCGACCGGTCCCGACACTCCCTGCTCGAGGCATGCCAGAGCAGGGAGGTGTCCCAGCGCTACCTGCAGGCCCAGCTCGGGGCGCTGCGGGCAGCCGCCGCCCTCGTCGCCGCCCGTGCGACCCCTGACGGCCACTGCGGTCCGCGCTCTCTGTGGGAGCTGCTGCCGACGGTCGCCCCGGAGCTCGCGGAGTGGGCCGAGTTCTTCGAGCTCGTGGCGGCCCGGCGTGGCCAGCCCCACAACGCCCGGGAGGCCGACGACCTGATCCGGCAGTCCGAGGTGTTCCTCGACCTGGTCTGCCGCAGCCTGGGTCTGCCCGTGCAGCCCAGTGGCCATGAAGTGCTCGTGCCGACCGCCCTCGCCGGCGGTCTCACCTCGACCCGCGCCGCACCATGAGCACCGGCCTGGGTCCGGCGGTGGAGTTCGTGCACCTGCACGTCGCCTCGGGGTACTCGATGCGCTACGGCACCTCCACCCCCGAAGCCCTCGTCGAACGCGCTGCCCAGCACCGACAGCCGATCCTCGCGCTCACCGACCGCGACGGCCTCTACGGTGCGGTCCGGTTCGTCCAGGCGGCGACGGCTGCGGGGATCTCCCCGGTCCTCGGGGTCGACCTCGCCGTGGGACCGGACGCCCCGGGCGACCACGGTGGTTCCTGGGGCGGCCCGGGCGACCACGCGCCATGCCCGCCCCGTCCTCCCGCGCAGTCCCCACCCCGCCCGGCCCGCACGCCGGCACGAGGTGGTGCCGACCGCGACCCCCGCCACCCGCGGGTCACCGTGCTGGCCCGGGGGAGGGCCGCAGGGGTGCCGGCAGGGGTCGGCTGGGCGGCACTGTGCCGGCTGGTGACCGAGACCCACCTGCGTGGGGAGCGGGGGGTGCCGGTGACCTCGGCTGCCGTCCTCGCCGCCCGCTGCTGGAGCGGCGGCGACCCGCGGTCGAGTCGTGACCACCCCAGCCCGTTGCTCGTCCTGCTCGGACCCGACTCCGATGTGGGCCGGGCCCTGCTGGCCAAGCGCGTCGACCGGGCGCGGGTCCTGCTCGACCGGTGGCGACGGCGGTTGCCCCCTGGCGCGGTCGTGCTCGAGGTGGTCTGCCACGGCGGACCCGAGGGCACGCCGGCCTCACGCGGCCACGCCCGCCGGATGCTCGGCCTCGCCGACGAGCAGGAGGTGCCCGCGGTGCTCACCGCCGCGGTGCGCCACGTCGACCCCGGGGAGTCGGCGGTGGTCGACCTGCTTGACGCAGCCCGACGGCTCGTGGCCCTCGACACCCGCCACCTCGACCGGGTCACCGACGCCGCCCACCTCGCCCCGACCCCGACGATGCACGCCGTCGCCCTCGAGGTCACCGGGGGTGACCGCGGTCGCGCCGACGAGCTGCTCCAGCGCACCCTGGCCCTCGGGCTGTCCTGCGCCCAGAACGCCCGGCACGACCTGGGCATCGGTTCGGTGCACCTGCCCGAGCCCCACACGCTCGACATCGAGCCGGGGGAGAGCCCGCAGGCCAAGCTGGAGCAGCGTTGCCGTGGGGCAGTCGCGACCCGCTATCCCGGCGTCGGGGAGAAGGAGTTCGCCGCGGTCGAACGCCGGCTCACCGACGAGCTCAAGGTCATCGCCGAGCTGGGCTACCCCACCTACTTCCTCACCGTCGCCGAGGTCGTCGACCTCATCCGCGGCATGGGGGTCCGCGTCGCCGCGCGCGGGTCCGGCGCAGGGTCGCTGGTCAACTACCTGCTCGGCATCAGCGGGGTCGACCCGATCCGCTACAACCTGCTCATGGAACGGTTCTGCTCGCCGCTGCGGGCCGAGCTGCCCGACATCGACATCGACGTGGAGTCCGCCCGTCGCACCGAGGTCTACGAACGCATCCTCGACCGGTTCGGCGGCGAACGCGTCACCTGTGTCTCGATGATGGACACCTACAAGGTGCGCCACGCGATCCGTGACGTGGGTGCGGCGCTCGGCCTGCCCCCGGTGGAGATCGACGAGATCGCCAAGGCCTTCCCGCACATCCGGGCCAAGGACGCCCGCAACGCCATCGCCGAGCTGCCCGAGCTGCGCTCGCGAGGGCTGGACAGCCCGCGGATGCGGGTGCTGTTCGACCTTGTCGAACGCCTCGACGGACTGCCGCGCCACATCGCGCTGCACCCGTGCGGCGTGGTGCTGTCCGACGGCGGGCTGCTCGACCGGACCCCGGTGGAGGCGAGCTGGCTGGGGTTCCCGATGAGCCAGTTCGACAAGGACGATGTCGAGGCCCTGGGCCTGCTCAAGCTCGACGTCCTCGGCATCCGGATGCAGTCAGCCATGGCCCACGCGGTGCAGGAGGTGGCACGGGTCGACGGTGTGGAGGTCGACCTCGACGACCAGCAGCAGGTGCCGCTCGACGACGAGGCGACCTTCCGGCTGATCCGCACCAGCCACACCCTCGGCTGCTTCCAGATCGAGAGCCCCGGACAGCGCGAGCTGATCGGCAAGTTCGGTCCGGAGCGGTTCGAGGACCTCGTCATCGACATCTCACTGTTTCGTCCCGGGCCCGTGAAGTCCGACATGATCACGCCGTTCCTCGAAGCCCGCCACGGCTGGAAGGAGGTCAGCTACCTGCACCCCACGCTGATCGAGGCGCTGCGGGAGACAGAGGGGGTCGTCGTCTTCCACGAGCAGGTGCTGATGATCGTCGCCGAGACGACCGGGGTGTCCCTGGCCCAGGCTGACGAGGTGCGCCGGGCCCTTGGCACTCCCCAGGGGCAGCTCGAGATAGAGGCCTGGTGGCGACCGGCAGCGACGGCTCGTGGCTACGCGCCGGCCGATGTCGACCGGATCTGGGAGGTGCTCAAGGCGTTCGCGTCGTTCGGGTTCTGCAAGGCCCACGCCGCGGCCTTCGCGCTGCCGACCTACCACTCCGCGTGGCTCAAGACCCACCACACCGCTGCGTTTCTGGCCGGGGTGCTCACCCACGACCCGGGCATGTACCCCAAGCGACTCATCCTCGACGACGCCCGGAGCCTGGGCATCGCGGTGCTCGGGCTCGACGTCAACGTCTCGACCGGCAGCTACCGCATCGAACGCCTCGACGGTGGCGACGGTGTTGGCGGGTTCGTGACGGTGCACCCTGACCTGCCCGACGCCAGCGACTACGGCATCAGGCTGTCCCTGGCCGACGTCCGCGGCATCAACGAGGCGGAGGTGGCCCGCATCGTCGCCGGAGCGCCCTATGCCGGGCTGGCCGACTTCTGGCACCGCGCCCACGTCTCCCGCCCCATCGCCGAACGCCTCGTGCTCGCCGGTGGGTTCGACAGCCTCTACGGCATGCAGGTGGCCTCCGCCGGCATCGAGGCCGGCGGCCTGGGACGCCGGGGCCGGACCACCCGTCGTGACCTGCTGCTGCACGTCGCCGAGCTGGACCGCTATGGCAGGGCGCTGGACCGCTCCGCGCGTCGGGCAGCGCCGCGCCGAGCCAAGGGAGGCCGCGTCCTGCCGGTGTCGGACCAGGCTCTCGACGGGGGGC